>CAYYNM010000190.1:2764-6608 GCA_964472945.1 uncultured Methylomarinum sp.
GTTTAACTTCTCGCTAGGCGTACTAAGTGGCTATTGCCGAACCGTTCCATTTGCCTTCATTCCTAAGCAACGATGATTTGTTACTGTTCTTACAGCTTAACGTATATTTAACTAAAATGCAACATAATATTTAAACTTGCCATTGCATTATCTAATCAACCTATATATAATTTGGGTCAGCACTAAATAAAACGGAGATATAAATAATGGAAAAAGCAGAAAATCCTTTGAATAAGTTAAAGCAGCTTTATAATAATGCTAGCGGCATTTCTATAAAACTGGGTATTGATAGACAGATAGTTGAGGGATGGTTCAAACGTGGTCGCATACCTTTTAGAAGGGGGTCAATGATTGATGAAAAAACATCTGGAGAGGTTACTAAAGAAAGTGTTTGGTTGTGGGCAAATAAAAGCTTTAAAGATTATTAAATGGAAAGTTCAATTTATTTTATGGGATAGTTACTATGTCATTACCAGAAAAATCCGTAAAAGATTTTATTAAAGAAATGCGTGAAGCAATGGAAAAAGAGTGTTCAGGCTCTAGTCGTTCAATGGAATTTAAAGCCGTTAGCAACGAGGGTCTTGTTATAAAAAGCAAAGGATGGGATTTGCTGCCTGAAAAATTAACAAATGAAGCGTAAGGGGTACAGAAGGACAAGCTTGCGTGAAACGCTTTTAAAAAATCAAGCAGCTAGTAATTTTTACGCAACAATGGCAGGTAAAGAACCCGTTGAATCAATGATAGTGATGCCAGCAGATCCAAAAAAGCGTATAAAAAAGATAAATACTTCATTAGATATTGATAATAGCGAGGCAGGCGTTAGTAAAGAGGTTGCCAAACTATTAAAATCACATCCAAAAGTTTTACTTGCTGTACGGCAAAATGGCGGCAGTCTTATGGCTGGAAACGTTCCTGTTTGGTTCTATCGGTGGGTTAGAACCCCTGATAACATGACAAATAAAATGACGATTACTGATTTTTGGGGGTTTACTACTGATTTTAAGCCCTTTGCAATTGAAACCAAGAATAGGAAGTGGAAAAAACCATCTACTTCAAACGAAAGAGAAATGAAACAGCTTGAATTTATTAATTTTATAAAAAAAGCTGGTGGGAAAGCTGGCTTCGCATCGTGCTTAGAGGATGCAGTTAAAATACTAGAATACAGGTGAGTCTGTATAGTGTGACGCGTGCTTGCTATCGCGTGTAATAGCAGGATGTACGGGGTTCGACTTCCTCCTCTCAAACTTTCAAAGCGGATGCCCGTGCACTTTAATTTAATATTGAAAGGTTTTCATGGCTATTGATGTTGATGATTTAAAGAAAAACACCGACATCGTACAGGTTGTTGGAAATTACGTTCCGTTAGTTAAAAAAGGACACGAATTTGAAGGCAGATGTGTTGCTCACGATGATAAAAATGCGAGCATGTCCGTCAGCCCTCAAAAAGGATTTGTACACTGTTTTTCGTGTGGTTTTCACGCGGACGTTATAGATTTTATTATGGAAGTTGAGTCGCTAGAATTTAAAAAAGCGTGTGAATTTTTAGGCGCAAAAGACGATTGGAAACCTAGCCTATCTACACCAACACCGCCACCTGTATCAGATAGAATCACAAAGAAACCACCCAAAAACACTAGGCCGAAAACGCTAAAATTATATAATATTGGCGAACCATCTAAAACATGGGATTACAAAGATAAAAACGGTGATTTATTAGGCATAGTTGCCCGTTATGAGACCTCAGAAGGCAAGCAAATACGCGTATGGACTTACGCTGAACGTGGAATTGAAGGTGAGAAATGGGGGTGTGGTCACTTTAATAATCCACGACCTCTGTATAATTTAGATAAAATCGCAGCAAGCAGCAAGCCAATTCTTATTGTTGAAGGTGAAAAGGCTGCCGAAGCTGCCGAGATATTGATCCCTCAATACACGTCAACCACATGGACAGGCGGCGCTAATAGCTTCAATAAAACAGACTTTAGCCCACTCAAAGGTAAAAAAGTTACGCTTATGCCCGACAATGACGCGGCAGGGCATAATAGTATGGACAAGTTAGCTGAGGTGCTATCAGACCCTGATGGATTAGGATGTGCAGTTAAAATAATAGACACATCAAGCATGGCAGCTAAATGGGATATAGCGGATGCTTTAGAAGCCAACTGGGATAATAGTCAATTTGTTGCATGGGCTAAACCCAAAGTTAAGCCTTATCAGAGAATATCTAACGCACCAACAAAGTTAAAAAAAGCACCTAAAAAAACACCTTTAGCAATTGTTAAAGTGCCTGCAACAACAGCCATTCAAGGGAATAACATCGTTGCAGTCCCAGCATCTGAGCAAGAGCTTGTTGTACCACCAATGTCACCTTCGTTTTTTGCTCATAAATATGTTGATTTTTATGGTCAAGATTTAAGATATATTAAGCAATGGGAACGCTGGCTTTTTTGGAATGGTGATACTTGGCTGGTGGATAAAAAAAGTAAATATTTCAAATTTGGCTGGAATTTAGTTGACTCATCTAGTTATTGGGATGAAGCTCGCGGATTATCTGATAGTCAAAAAAAGGGATTGTCATTCCGTGCCTATATTGGCGGCTTTATTGATTTAGCTAAAACACATGACTGTATCGCGGCGGATGCGGACGAATGGGATGATAATAATATGCTCATGGGTATACCGGGCGGCGTTATAGATTTACGCACGGGCGAAAAAATAGAAGGGGCGAGAGAGCAACTAATATCAAGGCAGACGGCGATTGCGCCTGAAAAGGGTGATTGCCCACTATGGCTAAGTACAATAAAGAGAGCTACTAACAACTCAAAGGATATGCTAGATTATTTGCAACGGGCAGCAGGTTATTTTTTAACAGGTGAAACCAAAGAAGAGTGTTTTTTCTTTGTTTATGGGCCAGGCGCTTCTGGCAAGTCAACATTCTGCCGCACATTGTCTCAAATATTAAAAGATTACGGTCAAGGCGCGAGCGTTGATGCGTTCATGGCTAAAAATAACGCTGAACACTCAACTGAAATTGCGCGCATGGCTGGCTGTCGCTTAATCACAGCAACAGAAACCGACGAAGGTGCGCGTTGGAATGAATCACGTATTAAGGCTTTAACAGGGCGCGATAAAGTATCAGCCCGTTTCATGCGTGGCGATTTGTTTGATTTTGAACCGACTGCTAAAATCATGATAGCAGGTAATCACAAGCCGCAATTACGCTCAGTTGGTGAAGAGATGAAGCGAAGGATTCACTTGATAGACTTCCCCAATACGATTCCTGAGCATGAGCGCGATAGGGATTTGACAGAAAAGCTTACGCTGGAATATCCACAAATTCTTAACTGGATGATTCAGGGCGCTATCAAGTGGAATAAACAAGGTCTTAATCGCCCTAGTGCCGTGATTAAATCCACCAATGAATATCTAGCATCAGAAGACAGCTATGGTGAATGGATGAGCGAGAATTGTATTATTGATTCGAATGGCACTGTTTCTGCCAAAATTGCTTATCAAGCCTATCGTTCATATTGTGATGATAACAATGAATACTGCCCCAACTTAAAACGATTTATGCAATCCTTAAAAGACAGGGGATTCACTAAGATGGCGGGCGGCTTCCTGAGCGGCTTTAGCATGAAGTCATCAAACGATACCTACAAGCCATATGGTTACAACTAAACTTCATCAAGAATTATAAGAATAAGAATAATAATTACAATAGTCCAAAACATAACAACTCCTTTTAAGCCGTTCTAAGCGATTTAAACTTAACACCCCTTATGGTTGCCTTGGTTTTGGTGCAATCGCTTGAAATTGGCTGGTTAAAATTAAAGCTAGGCGG
>CAYYNM010000191.1:0-6433 GCA_964472945.1 uncultured Methylomarinum sp.
GGAATCAATAGCTTGTGTTCTGTGCTGTAGTGAAGTCACGGATTCAGGTATAAGTAAATTGTGACAGTGAATGCGGACTAAAGTCCGCCCTACAATTTTCAACCTGTGATAAGTTTATAGTCATATATTATTTTAGCTTTTTTAACCCTGCTATTCTTAATTGTACAATTAACCCTCTAAACTCATCTTCAATCATAGAATCTTTTAAAATAAAGATTGATTGTCTTGGCTTTTTTTGCTTCTTAAAATGTAAAAAAATAAAATATGGTGAAATAACGGTAGAAGGTAAAATATTTATAACTGAAAACTCTCCATCTTCCGATGTAATTTCCCAGCCTTCAAGTGAACTTGATCGTATAAAAACAGCTTGAATTTGAAGTTCATGTTTCAAGTTTATGAACAAATTTATCAAAATAAGACTAATGATGACTAGTCTAAAACTAATATCGAGAGTATTTAGATAGGCAGCTATCATTGCCAATAGATGAAAGATAGTTAAAGCAATAATTAAAATTGAAGACCGTTTAACTGTAAAAATGATTGGAACTAATTGCCTGTTATATTTCGCCACAAAAATTCCTTTTACACCTGCGTATAAAAAGGAGAGTTTTACCTCTCCCCCTTTATACCTATAGTGCTATCAATCAGCTGTACTGGTCCCGTATTTTATTTATAATCTGATCTAAGTTTTTTGATTCAGGCTTCTTATCACCCAATAGGTACAAAATTAATTCTGAATCCTGAAAGGTTAAAAGCTCAACAAACAATTTTTGTTCTTCACTGCTCGCTTGAGAATATTTATTTATAAGGTAAGCTTCTAGCAAAAAATCCAGTTCCTTCGTTCCCCTGCGACACCGCCATTTTAATTTAGATATGTCGCCTAAGCTTAAACTCACATTATTACCCTTCCTGCCGAATCGCCATCAACCTTTTAATATCAGCAATTGCTTTAGCTGGATTTAAACCTTTAGGACACGTATCAGTACAGCTCATAATAGTATGACAACGATATAACTTGTATGGATCTTCAAGTTCATCTAATCGCTCTCCAGCATTTTCATCACGGCTATCTTCTAACCATCGAGACGCTTGTAACAGTACTGCAGGTCCTAAATATTTATCACTGTTCCACCAGTAACTTGGACAACTGGTAGAGCAACAGGCACAAAGAACACACTCATATAAACCATCAAGTTTTTTTCGTTCATCTATACTTTGTAATCGCTCACTATCTGCTGGTGCTGGTGTTTGGGTTTCTATCCAAGGCTTTATTGATGCATATTGAGCAAAGAAATTAGTCATATCAGCCACTAAATCTTTAACGACATCCATGTGCGGTAGAGGGAATATTTTAATAGTTCCTGCATAATCTGCTATTGCTTTAGTACAAACTAAGGTGTTTTTTCCATTAACATTCATTGCACAAGAACCACAAACACCTTCTCTGCATGACCGTCTAAAAGCCAATGTAGTATCAATTTC
This sequence comes from uncultured Methylomarinum sp., assembly GCA_964472945.1. Taxonomy (GTDB): domain Bacteria; phylum Pseudomonadota; class Gammaproteobacteria; order Methylococcales; family Methylomonadaceae; genus QPIN01. The sequence goes on from CAYYNM010000191.1 coordinate 1,483, forward strand.
ATTTTTGATTTTTAATACAGCATCCAAAACCTTGGGACCACAATCATCCAAATCAATATGAAAAATATCAATACGGGGATTTTCCTCGGTATCTGGATCCCAGCGATATACCTCAATTCGCTTTAAGTTTTTGGCATCTTTAGGTATTGGAAATTCTTTACCTTTTTGCAACTTTGAGTTTTTAGGTAGGGCAAATTCAACCATTAGTAAACCCTCTTTTTAGGTGGTATAACTTCAACTTCATCAGTTAATGTGTACATATGCACCGGCCTATAATCAATTTTTACTTTATCGTCAGCTAACCACAATAAAGTGTGCTTCATCCAGTTTTTATCATCACGCTCTGGGTAATCTTCTCTAGCATGACCTCCACGACTTTCTTTCCTATTGGCCGCCGCGATCATCGTAACGTAAGCCTGATCTAACAGGTTATCAAGCTCTAATGTTTCTACCAAATCCGTGTTCCATATTAAAGAAGTATCTGTAACATTTACATGATTAAATGATGCTCTGACTTTTGCGATTTCAGTAACCCCTTTATCTAACATTTCACCTGTTCGATAGACTGAAGCATGTGTTTGCATGGTTTTTTGCATTTTTAAACGAATATCAGCGGGCTTTTCAGTCCCTTTCGCATATCTAATACGATCAAACCTGGCCAATGTCTTATCACAAGCACCTTTTTTTAATGGAGAGTGTGCCATACCAGGTTTAATCAATTCAGCACAACGAATAGCAGCTGAGCGACCAAAAACAATCAAGTCTAATAATGAATTTGAACCTAAGCGATTTGCACCATGCACAGAAACACAAGCCGCTTCACCAATAGCCATCAACCCAGGTACAACTGCATCAGGGTTTCCGTCTTTTAAGGTCACCACTTCAGCATGGTAGTTGGTAGGAATACCGCCCATATTGTAGTGTGCCGTGGGAATAATAGGGATAGGTTCTTTCGTCACATCGACATCAGCAAAAATCTTTGAAGTTTCAGCAATTCCAGGTAAACGCTCTAAGGTGATTTCAGGATCCAGATGTTCAATATGCAAATAAGCATGATCTTTTTCGGGACCCACACCACGTCCTTCTTGAATTTCCATAGTAATGGCTCGACTCACTACATCACGAGAAGCCAGGTCTTTGGCATTGGGGGCATAGCGCTCCATAAAACGCTCGCCCTCAGAGTTAGTTAAATAGCCACCTTCTCCTCGAACACCTTCTGTAATCAAACACCCTGCACCATAAATACCTGTGGGGTGAAACTGGATAAACTCCATATCCTGTAAAGGAATACCCGCGCGTAATGCCATGGCATTACCGTCCCCAGTAACAGTATGAGCAGAAGTACAAGAGAAAAAAGTACGCCCATAACCTCCTGTAGCCAATATAGTCTCATGAGCGCGAAATAAATGGATTGATCCATCTTCCAAACACCAAGCAAGAACGCCTTTACACTCATCACCCTCCATAATCAAATCAAGCGCGATGTATTCTACAAAAAACTCAGCATCATGTTTTAGTGCTTGCTGGTATAGAGTATGCAAAATAGCATGCCCCGTCTTATCGGCTGCCGCACAAGTCCTTTGTGCTGTGCCCTCTCCATAATGTGTTGTCATTCCGCCAAAAGCACGTTGGTATATTTTTCCCTCTTCAGTTCTGGAAAAAGGTACACCGTAATGCTCAAGTTCAATAATGGCTGGAATCGCTTCTCTACACATATATTCAATAGCATCTTGATCGCCTAGCCAATCTGATCCTTTAACGGTATCGTACATGTGCCAGCGCCAATCATCTTCACCCATATTGCCGAGTGCAGCGCTAATTCCACCCTGTGCAGCAACAGTATGACTACGGGTTGGAAATACTTTGGTGATACAGGCCGTTTTTAAACCTTTTTCAGCCATTCCAAAGGTTGCACGTAAACCAGCTCCACCAGCCCCAACGACTATGGTGTCGTAACTATGTTCTATTATTTTATAATCTGTTGACATGCCTTATCCAATCATGGAAATTCGAAATATAGCAACAATTGCTGCTATTGCGAAAAATAAAAATGTTAATTTCATTAACCAAATTGAAGAAATTTTCATCCATTCAGTATGAACATAATCTTCTATAACGACTTGCAGCCCTAATGCTGCATGATAAAAAGCGGCAATAACCCATGCTATGGCTAATGTAGTATCCAGAGGCCCTGACAGCCACAGAATTATGTCTTGATGCGATGCGCCTAATAGCTGTTTTGTATAAGAAACCATCCACAATGATAATGGAATCAAGGTGATAGCCGTTATTCTTTGCATCCAAAAATGACCAGTACCCGCTTTTGCTGACCCTAGTCCTTTGACTTTTGCTAAAGGTGTTTGATAATCCATAGTTTTAATAGAAAATAAGTGTTAAAACAAAAGAAAATGCTAATTCTATTATTGCATTTCTATCCATATCGTCTTTTTCAAAGCCTGTCCCTACATCCCAAATTAAGTGCCTTATTCCATGACACAGGTGAAAAAATAGGGCATAAACAAAAAACCATATACCAATTCTAATAATGGTAGAATCCAAAAATGACTGTAATTCTAAATAAGCATCATTACCTTGTAATATGATAAAAAAACTAGCAACATAAATGATAAGTCCCATTGCCAAAACGACTCCAGTCATTCGGTGAGTAATTGAGACAATCCCCGTTAAGGGCAACCTATAAATCATTAAATGCGGCGAAAGCGGTCTTTTATGTTTTGTCATTTTATTCTCTTACTATTTGAAAGGACTTTTAGTTCTCTGCAATCATACATTGTAAGACTTAACCGTTACAATATCTGATAACAGGTTTATATTATTTCCTACTTTGAATACAATTATCATATAAGTAGTATAGTACACTTTATTTAAACCTATTATTACAAAACAAATGAATTTAGCCTGGGTTACATTTTTAAAATCTAATAATACTTTTTTTCCTGAAAATTTAACAAACCCCTTGCCTGATAGCCTTAAAAATAACGATCATTTAATCACAGCTTTACCTCACTTAGCCACACTACAAATTACTGGTTCAGATGCGAATACTTTTTTACAAGGTCAACTTAGCTGTGATATTAATGAATTAACCGAATCAAAAAGTTTTTTTACAGCATTTTGTAACGCTAAAGGCCGAACAATCAGTACATTATTGGTTATTAAAAGAACTAATGACTTTATATTACTGCTACCTACAGAACTCTTGGAAAAGGTATCGAAAAAATTACAAATGTACATTATGCGTTCTGATGTACAACTTAAAAATATGCAAGATGACCTTTGTCTAATTGGTACCAATACCACAAACACTTTCCCTGACTTTCCCCAAGAAAATTTTACTGTTTCCCATAAAAATGGGGCAATTTTCATAAAATTACCCTTTGGTATTAATAGATGTTTAATTATTAGCCCTGCTTCTGAGGCTATTTCACTTTGGAAAGATTTAACAAGTGACTCAGGTTTAGTTTCTTGTCATTCTAGCTTATGGGTAGAGCAAGATATTTCTGCGGGTATTCCCTGGCTTAGCAAAAAAAATTCTGAAGAGTATATTCCACAAATGTTAAATATTGATAAACTTGGAGGCATTAGTTATACCAAGGGATGCTATACCGGTCAGGAAATCATTGCTCGCACTCACTATTTAGGCAAAGCAAAAAGAGAACTGTTTCTAGCTTGTTGTAAAAAACCAGCAACTATAAACATTGATACTCAAATTATTACTGATACCAACGAGCAAATTGTTGGAAAGGTACTATCCTTACAGTCAAACAATTACCACACAAAAATGTTAGTTGTTATGCATTCTGCGGATACTGAGTTAAAAAACCTTATACTTAATAACTCAAATCAGGATAAAATCAACATCATGGATTTTCAATAAAGGTTTATTACAAATGCAATTTAAATCAGTCCAAGACTTCCTGGTTCATGTACAGGAAGAGCTTGACGCAAACCGCCTGGTTTTACCCACTCTACCTGAGGTTGCTTTAAAAGTTAGAGATGCGGTGGCAAAAGGAGAATCAACCTCTCAAGAGCTTGCCGACATGATTGTTACGGATGCAGCACTGTCTGCCAGGCTTATACAAGTTGCAAACAGCCCACTATACCGTGGCACTCAAGAAGTTAAGAACATCCAAATGGCAGTGACTCGCTTGGGAAGCTCAACGATTAGAACATTGATCACCAGCTTGGTTATGCAGCAAATGTTTACCCCAACAACGGACCTTTTAGAGAAATATTTTAGAGAGACATGGGAACAGGGAGTTAATGTTTCTTCTATTTGCCGCGCCTTAGCCACTTTTACACCTCACTTAAACCCTGATGAAGCAATGCTTGCAGGGTTAATCCATCAAATTGGTAAGCTGCCTATTTTAATGCTTGTGGAAGATATCCCTGAGTTTAAAAACAGCCCGTCAAGACTGAATAAGTTATTAGAAAAAGCACATCCTCCTATTGGTAAAATTATTATGGAGACATGGGATTTTCCAGAGGAATTAAAACTTGTTGCCTCTGAATATGTTGATTTCCAAAGAGATTCAGGTGACAAAGCTGATTATGTCGATTTAGTACAGGTTGCCTTTTTACAAAGTATTGCAGGAACAGACCACCCTGCATGTCGAGTTGACTGGAATACCGTTCCTTCTTTTGCAAAGCTAGGTCTTGAATCTGATGCTGAAATACTTGAAATTGAGGGTGTTTCGGATGAAATTGAGCTGGCACAAGCAATGTTAATGTAGCCAAGATTATTACTTGTTTACTTATGATCACAGTTTCGTTTATGGAGCAGACTTTAGTCCGCAATAGCTCATAAATCCTGCTGTAGTTTATTAATACTCGATGTTCCAGTTTTTTTAACTTGAATTCAGAAAATACTAAAAGCCATAGGGTAAGTCTAAGCTTGAAACGATTGATAAAATTGTAGGGGCAATCCCTT
>CAYYNM010000192.1:0-6314 GCA_964472945.1 uncultured Methylomarinum sp.
ACATCCCTGTCATCATTTTTTGCTCCTGCAAAAATGATGTTCGCCACATCCCTGTCATCATTTTTTGCTCCTGCAAAAATGATGTTCGCCACATCCCTGTGGCTTAAAAAATAGCTTCATCTTGGTCGATTAAGTTTTCTAATGTGCTTATGTCTTGTCTTAATTGTTTTCTGATATTTAACTTTGCTTGTACTGCTTCTGGTAGCTCTGTGTAAACAAAAATTTGTTTTTGCATTAATAAATCAACCAGGTCTTCAATAACTCTGGCCATTTCATTATCTGACCCTGTTAAAGCTTGCTTTACTTTATTGGGTGTTGCTGTGTTTTTTATAAATGCGTTAATCTCTGGGTTATCTTCTTCTAACCATTGAGCATTAGCATCATTTTGACTTTGGTGTAAGGTCACTATTTCACCGTTATTATTTCTAATTACATAAGGCATATAATTAAACTCCTTTACTTATTTAACATTTACATGTTGAAAAACACACTTCTAATTTCCTTGTTATAACATTAGCATAAAATAAGTCTATACTTTTAGAACCATGCTGCATTATTATTTTTCAACCTTCAGTAGATTTCAACTACAAAAAAACCATGACAATAGAAAAACCATCCATCATTGACAATGATTTATCCTCAATCAACAATCATGATGACTCTTTATTATTGGCTTTACTTTCTATTTGCAAAATATTACACCACCCTCATTCTGCTGAATCACTTACCGCTGGCCTGCCTTTAGTTAATAATAAATTAACCCCTGCTTTATTTATAAGGTCTGCTGAACGTGCTGGTTTTTCCAGCAAATTAATTAAACGACCCTTAAATAAAATTTCCAACCTGGTTCTACCGGCTGTTTTACTATTAAAAAACAATAAATCTTGCATCTTAATTGAAAAAGACAGCGACCAACTCCGTATTGTTCTGCCTGAATCTGATAGTGGTGAAAAAACTGTCCATATAAATGATTTACAAAAAGAATATCTTGGTTCAGCCTTCTTTATTCAAATAAGTCACCAGTTTGATAATCGTACGACTCATTCAGCCACACCCAAGGTGAGTCATTGGTTTTGGGATGTTATCTTTAAATCATGGCCTCTTTATTCTGAAGTCTTAATCGCTTCATTACTAATAAACCTGTTTGCACTTGCCTCCCCCTTATTTGTTATGAATGTTTATGACCGAGTGGTTCCTAATCATGCTTTTGAGACACTTTGGGTGTTAGCAATTGGGGTAACAATTGTTTATTTGTTTGATTTTATGATGAAGTTATTGCGCGGCTATTTTATTGATATTGCCGGTAAGCGTTCTGATATTATTTTATCTGCTACTATTTTCGAAAAAGTGCTGGGGATTAAAATGGAATCTCGGCCTGCTTCCGTCGGTGCTTTTGCAAATAATTTACACGAATTTGAATCTTTTAGAGAATTTTTAACCTCCGCCACGCTCACCACTCTTATTGACCTGCCTTTTTTATTTATTTTTCTCGCTGTTATTTATATGTTAGGTGGGGATTTGGCACTTATTCCTTTACTCACTTTACCACTTGCAATTATTGCTAGCCTTGTGGTGCAAAAACCCTTAAAAAACACAATTAATGAGTTATTTAAGTTTTCCGCCCAAAAAGGTGCAACTTTAGTTGAATCACTCACCAACCTCGATTCCATTAAAAGCACTGGCGCTGAAAGCCAAATTCAAGGACAGTGGGAACAGAATATTGGTCACATTGCACGTCTCAGTCTTAAATCCCGTTTTTTATCTGCCATCGCTATTAATTTTTCAACTTTTTTACAACAAATGGCCGCTGTTGTAGTGGTTATTTATGGAGTCTATAAAATTTCAGAAGGGGATTTAACCACTGGTGGCTTAATAGCCTGTACGATTCTTACTGGACGAGCCTTGGCACCTGTAACACAAGTTGCTTCTTTATTAACCCGTTATCACCAAGCTAATGCTTCATTAAGCTCCCTTAATAAAATGATGGCAATGCCTGTTGAACGAGAAGCTGGGAAAAGTTTTTTACATCGACCTGATTTTCAGGGCAATATTGAGTTTAAAAATATTAGTTTTAGTTACCCTGAACAGCCCATTAAAGCCTTGGACAATATTTCTTTTAAAATTAATGCCGGTGAGCGTGTTGGTTTTATCGGTCGTATTGGTTCGGGTAAAAGTACAATAGAAAAGCTAATGATAAAGCTTTATGATTCTCAGGAAGGCTCCATTCTTATTGATGGTACAGATATAGGCCAGATTGATCCTTCGGATTTACGTCGCCAAGTTGGCTATGTGCCTCAAGATATTTCTTTAATGTATGGTAGTGTTAAAGACAATATTACATTAGGGGCTCGTTTCGCAGATGACGCATCCATATTACGGGCAGCTGAAATAGCCGGTGTTACTCAATTTGTAAACAAACATCCCGCTGGGTTTGATTTACCGGTTGGTGAGCGCGGTTCCGCACTTTCGGGTGGGCAACGCCAAAGTATTGCGGTTGCCAGGGCCTTATTGCTGTCTCCACCCATTTATATTTTGGATGAGCCAACAAATTCTATGGATAACAGTACCGAGGAAGCATTTAAACAGCAGTTTGCTCAACACTTAAAATCACAAACTTTAATTTTAATTACTCACAGAGCCTCTTTATTAGCTTTGGTCGACCGTTTAATTGTATTAGATGGTTCTACAATTGTTGCAGATGGTCCCAAAGCAAGTGTATTAGAAGCACTAAAACAAGGGCAGATTAAGGTTTCAGGATAACCCTATGCTAAATAAACTATCTGATTTAAAATCAACTTACCGACATCAAGCAGAAGATCAAGACTTCTTAACAGATGTTAATTCAGCTAACCTTTATGGTGCCTCTATACAAAGCCATTTAATTTTATGGCTTGCTGTTAGCTTTGTCATCATTGCTGTTATTTGGGCTCATTTTGCAACATTAGATGAAGTTACTCGAGGCGCGGGAAAGATTATTCCTTCTAGTCAGGTCCAAATTATACAAAATTTAGAGGGTGGAATCCTTGCTGATATTTTAGTCCATGAAGGTGATCAAGTTGAAAAAGGTCAAGCCCTGCTTCAACTTGATGCGGTCAGGTTTACATCTTCATTTAATGAAACCAAATTAAAATATTATGAATTATTGGCTGCCACTGCGCGTTTAACAGCAGAAGTTAATAATCATGCACTTATTATTCCTGATGAAGTTTTACAGCAACACCCAAGTATTGCAAACAACGCTAAATATTTATTAGCCTCTCGGAAAAATGAACTCAAAGCAAATAAACACATACTTGAAGACCAAATTCAACAAAAAGAGCAAGACCTTATTGAGTTAAATTCCAAAGTTGCTCAGATTTCCAGAAGTTACAAGTTACTAAAAAAAGAGTTAACCATGTCTGAGCCTCTTGTTGCTGAAGGGGCTATGTCGCAAGTTGAAATTTTACGCCTACGACGAAGCACCAATGATTTAAGAGGCGAAATGTCTTCTGCCCGTCTCTCTATTCCTCGAATTAAATCATCCTTAAATGAGGCTAAACATAAACTGGCAGAACTTGAAATTCGTTTTCATACCGATGCGCTTGAAGAGCTAAATACTACAAAAGCAGAATTAGATCGTACCTCAGCAACTGTTTTAGCACTAGAAGACAGAGTGACTCGTACCAAAATAACCTCACCTGTTAAAGGCACAATAAAGCAACTCAAAGTATCGACCATTGGTGGTGTTATACAACCCGGTATGGACTTAGTCGAAATTGTTCCTTTAGAAGACCTCCTGCTTATAGAGGCAGAAATTAGACCCGCAGATATTGCCTTTTTATATCCAGGGCAGAAAGCAATGGTAAAACTGACAGCTTATGACTTTTCGATTTATGGAGGCTTAGAAGCAGAGCTTGAACATATCAGTGCAGATACCATCATTAATACAGAGGATGGCAAAAGTTATTACCTTATTCGTTTAAAAACAAATAAGAATTATCTTGAAAAGAATGGGGAACGGCTTAAGATAATCCCTGGCATGACAGCTAATGTAGATATATTAACGGGTAAAAAATCTGTGCTTGATTATTTACTTAAACCTATTCTAAAAGCAAGAAACAATGCGTTAAGAGAACGCTAAACCAGAATATCTATTACAGGGACTTTGCGTTGAATAAAATTTTAATTTTTTCTGATAACGAAAATTTAATTACTTTCTGCTCAGTAGCTTTAACTCCAGGTTATCAACTTGATACTGTAGATGTTATTTTACCAGTCTTAACGGCTGGTTTAATTATTGTAGATGCGAATAAAATAACGCAAAATAAAACCTTATTCTCTCCCCTCAATCAACAAAGCATCCCCTTTCTTATCGTGGGTAACCGATGGTCTGATAGCCAGCAAATTGAAGCATTGACCTATGGCGCCGCTGGATACTGTGAAAAAACAATTAGCCCCAAACTATTTATGCAAGCAGTACAAAGCATCTTACAAGGTGATGTCTGGGTCCCTCGTCACTTGGTATCAAAAATTATTAGCTCTTTAGTCGAGGAAAAAAGAACGGCAGGGGAGACGCTTTTAAACTCAACTAAAATAACGTCGGAAAACTTATTATCTTCCTTAACTAACAGGGAGCTTGATGTTGCAAAAAAAATCAGTTTGGGAGAAAGCAACAAAGCAATAGCAACATCCCTATCCATTTCAGAAAGAACCGTTAAAGCTCACCTAACATCTATTTTCAAAAAAACTAAGGTAGGCGACCGCTTACATTTAGCTTTATTTATCAAGGAATTTGATTGATAAGCAGGATAAAATAGACTACCTTTAACTGTCTCACCTCACTGCTTTTTAAATAGGGATATGAATCTTAAACATCATCTTAACTTTAGTAGTTTAATTATAATTGGCCTTTTTTCAAGTCAACTTTCAGCACAATCATTACAACAAGCAATACAAAAAACAATTGATGAAAATCCGACCATTCAATCTGCTAAATCTGAACGTTCTGCTGTTGAGAATGAAATAGATCAGGCAAAATCAGGCTATTTTCCAACTATTGATATTGCAGCGGGAATAGGTTGGGAACAATCAACAAACCCAACGACCCGTGCCAGAGGAGATGGTACTGTTTCTTATGGTCGAGAAGAAACCTCCATCAGACTAAAACAAATGATTTTTGATGGTATGGCAACGCCCAGCGAAGTTAACCGTCAGCAAGCAAGAACCAACTCTAAAGCCTACACTGTTTTTGGCCAGTCTGAAATTATCGGTCTTAATGCTGTTGAAGCCTATATAAATGTACTTCGTCGAGAAGAGTTACTTTCTTTAGCCAAAGAGAATTTAGCTATTCACCAGAAAACTAACAAGCAGATTTTGTTACGTAGCAAACGCGGTATTGGTAAACGTGCTGATGCAGAGCAGTCAAGTGGCAGGCTGGCACTTGCTGAGAAAAACACCTTGTCTGAAATTGGCAACCTTAAAGATGCCAACACAGCTTTTTTAAAGATTATTGGTGAGCTTCCCTTTGAGCTACAAGCCATTTCAGCACCCACAGAGGCATTACCGGCCAATCTGGATGAAGCCGTTGAGCAAGCAGTTGCCAATCACCCTATCCTAAAATCTGCAAATGCTGATATTGATTCAGCCTTTGCTCAACACGATACTGCAAAAGCGGCCTATTTACCGCGTTTAGACTTTGAAGCCAGTGCCTCCCATAATGTTGATATAGATGGTATTAGAGGCAAAAATGAGGATGCTTTGGCAATGTTACGGCTTAAGTATAATCTTTTTAATGGCGGTAAAGATGTAGCTCGTCGTAAACAAACGGCTAAATTAATCAACCAAGCTAAAAACATTAGAGATAATACTTTCCGGCAGGTTGTGGAAAGCATGCGTTTATCGTGGGTTGCTTACCAAACCATCAAAAGCCAAATGACTTTTTTTAAACTTCATAGAGATGCAAGTATTAAAAGTAATGCAGCTTATCAAAAACAATTTAATATTGGTCAGCGTTCATTATTAGATTTATTAGACTCGGCAAATGAAATGTTTGTAGCTAAAAGTGCTTATACCAGTGCAAAATATGATGAAATTTTTGCCCAATATCGTATTTTAACCAGTAAAGGTGCATTAAATAGCTTCTTAAAAATCAAATTACCTGAAGAAGCAAACACACTCTAAATAAAAATTAGAAAAATATAGGCTTTCCTCTCTATAATAGTGAAAATATAATTCACTTAAAATTAAATATCAAAAAGAGGAATAATTAATATGTCCGTACAAAAAATGGTTGATCTGGATTTATCTGGTAAACGTGTTTTAATTCGTCAAGATTT
>CAYYNM010000193.1:0-6280 GCA_964472945.1 uncultured Methylomarinum sp.
CCTATGGTTTTTAGTATTTTCTGAATTCAAGTTAAAAAAACTGGAACATCGAGTATAAACAATACCTACACCAAAAATTACTCAGCAATAGCATGGATTCCCCCCATTTCTGTGGCTTGAAAAACTTTATCGCTCATTAAAAAAACGCCTCTGCATTTAAGCTGAGTGAAACAGAATCCGACGCGTGCACTGAAGGTGAAGGTATTGTTCATAAAAGTATATTCTTAATAATTTTTTGTAGCAAAGCAGAAAAATTTTAACCATTAATTCTTGCTGTATATAAGTAGGCAGGCATAATAAACTTAACAATTTATTTTCGTCATTCCCGAGTGTTCTTATCGGGAATCTACTGTGTAGGTCAGATGGATTCCTGCTAAGAGCACGCAGGAATGACAGTTGTTTTTGTTAAATTAATTTTACGTGGGTACTTACAGCAATCCGCCGTGCTCCTGTCGATAGTTGTTTGACTATTCAAGCTCTGCAATTCTTTTATTGCATGTTCTGTTAATAACAAGGGATGCAATGATTAAACTAATTTTAATAAACCATGTTTGAAGAGGGACGTTGGGGATATTTTCTAAATCAGTTATAACGATTATAAGTGTCATGGTAAAAAAGATTAGCGCTAAGCCTGAAAGATGTTTCAAAGCGGTGTAAAAAGTGAGCATGTTATTTCCTTGGTAATATTACTTTATCAAATATTTTAATACAAAATCCTTTGATTTTCACTCTTTAAGACAATATTTTTCAATAGATAGTGTGAAAAAAACTATCTCTTTTATGGTAAGCTATACGGCTTGATTTAATAGGATGATTTATGCGGACTCGCATTAAAATTTGTGGCTTTACTCGAGTGCAAGATGCGGTAGATGCCGCTAATCTTGGGGTAGATGCAATAGGTTTGGTTTTTTATCCACCTAGTCCTAGAAATATTAGTGTTGATAAGGCTATTGACATTGTTAAAGCATTGCCAGCCTTTGTAACAGTGGTGGCATTATTTGTGGATGCGTCGGCAGAACAAATACGTGATGTATTAAGTAAAGTTGCTATTGATTGTATTCAGTTTCATGGCGATGAGTCTGTTGAACAATGTAGGCTTTATCATAAGCCTTATATAAAAGCAATCAGGATGAAACCTGAGCTGAATGTGAAGGCATTGGCACAAAAATATGATGACGCGTCTGCAATTTTATTAGATGCATATCATCCCGGGGTGCAAGGCGGAAGTGGAAGTCAGTTTGATTGGGATGTTATTCCAGCGGATTGTTCCTTACCCATCATCTTGGCGGGTGGCTTAGATGTTGATAATGCAAAGCTAGCGGTTACAACAGTTAAACCTTATGCACTGGATGTCAGTAGTGGGGTTGAGCGTGGTAAAGGTATTAAGGATGTAGCTAAAATGGCTGCATTTATTCAAGCGATTAAAGAAGGTGACAGGTAAAAATATGTATAACATGCCGGATGAACGAGGTCACTTTGGCCCTTATGGCGGAATTTTTGTAGCAGAAACATTAATGCCTGCTATTACAGAGTTGAATGAAGCGTATCAACGCTACATGAAAGACCCTGAGTTTATTGCAGAACTTGATGCTGATCTACAACATTATGTTGGGAGACCTTCTCCTCTTTACCATGCTGAGCGCTGGAGTAGAGAGCTTGGTGGGGCGCAGATTTATCTTAAGCGTGAAGACCTTAATCATACAGGGGCCCATAAAATTAATAATACCATTGGCCAAGCCTTATTAGCCAAACGTATGGGGAAAACCAGAATTATTGCAGAAACGGGAGCGGGCCAGCATGGTGTTGCAACAGCGACTGTTGCGGCAAGGCTTGGTTTGGAATGTGTAGTATATATGGGGGCTGTAGATGTTGAAAGGCAGAAGCAGAACGTCTATAGGATGAACTTATTGGGGGCAAAAGTTGTGCCTGTTCATTCAGGTTCTAGCACTCTAAAAGATGCTTTAAATGAAGCAATGCGAGATTGGGTCACAAATATTGATGATACCTTTTATATTATCGGTACGGTTGCGGGTCCTCATCCCTATCCAGCGATGGTACGTGATTTTCAAACCATTATTGGTCGTGAAGCAAAACAGCAATGTATTAAGCAAGCTGGCCGTCTACCCGATGCTTTAGTTGCTTGTGTGGGGGGGGGGTCAAATGCGATTGGTTTGTTTTACCCTTTCATTGATGATGAAACAGTGAAAATATATGGCGTTGAAGCGGCAGGCGATGGGATAGCAACAGGTCGTCATTCAGCGCCGCTTTGTGCTGGCCGGCCAGGTGTTTTACATGGTAATAGAACTTATTTAATGGCTGATGATGATGGTGAAATTATAGAAACACATTCAATATCAGCAGGTCTTGATTATCCGGGGGTTGGTCCTGAACATTCCTGGCTAAAAGATACGGGCAGAGCAGAGTATGTCAATATTACTGATGATGAAGCAATGGAAGGCTTTTATGCTTTAACTAAACTAGAAGGTATTATCCCTGCACTTGAGTCTAGTCATGCATTAGCTTACGCTATTAAATTAGCTCCCACTATGGCTAAAGATAAAATTATTATTGTAAATTTATCAGGACGTGGTGATAAAGATATGCATACCGTTAGAATCAGAGAGGGGGTTGAACTATGAGCCGCTTAAAGATTCGCTTTGAAGAGTTGGCTAAAGCAGGCCGTAAAGCATTAATTCCTTTTATTACTGCAGGTGACCCTTCTCCTGAATTTACTGTGCCGATGATGCATGCCATGGTAGAAGCCGGTGCTGATGTTATTGAATTAGGTGTGCCTTTTTCAGATCCTATGGCAGATGGCCCGGTTATTCAGAGGGCTAGTGAGCGTGCTTTAGAACATCACACAGGTTTAAGAAAAGTTTTAAGTTTAGTGACAGAATTTAGAAAGACTGATCAAGCAACACCGGTTGTTTTAATGGGGTATTTAAACCCAATTGAAATCATGGGCTATGAAGATTTTGCCAATGCAGCACAACGGGCAGAAATTGATGGTGTTCTAACCGTTGATTTGCCACCAGAAGAAGCTGAAGAATGTGTGGCACTATTAAAAGCCAGGGATATTGATCAGATATTTTTATTGGCACCTAATAGCCCTGTCGAAAGAATCAAAAAAATGAATGCGGTAGGAAGCGGGTACCTTTATTATGTTTCTGTTAAAGGTGTTACGGGTGCAGGGCATCTTGATATTTCAGATGTTGAACGTAAACTGACTGGAATTAAACAGCATACAGATATACCTGTAAGTGTTGGGTTTGGGGTGAAAAATGCTGAGACAGCAAAAACAATTGCTAGCTTAGCCGATGGGGTTGTAGTGGGTAGTGCTTTTATTAGCAGAATTGAGGAAAACCTTGATAACCCGGAGCAAGCTAAAATAGAAATAATTGAATTAATAAGATCCATGCGTCAAGCAATGGATAGCTAGGAATAGACTCGGAGTAAATACGATGAATTGGTTTGAAAAATTAATCCCAGCAACAATTAGAACAGAGTCGTCTTTAAAGAAAACAACTGTTCCAGAAGGTTTGTGGAATAAATGCCCTAGTTGTGATGCAATTTTATATAATGCAGAGTTAGAAAAAAATTTTAGTGTTTGCCCTAAATGTGAACACCATATGCGCATTTCAGCTAGAACACGTTTAAATATGTTTTTAGATGAAGAAGAGCGTATTGAAATTGGGGGTGGCTTAAAATCAAATGACCCTTTAAAGTTTAAGGATTCAAAGAAGTATAAAGATCGCCTGAACCAGGCCCAAAAAAGTAGTAAAGAAAATGATGCTTTGCTTGTTATGCAAGGTAAGCTAAATGGTAAAGGTATAGTGGCAGCTGCTTTTGATTTTAGCTTTATGGGCGGTTCTATGGGTTCAGTAGTGGGTGAAAAGTTTGTTCGTGGAATCAGTAAAAGCCTGGAATTAGGTGTGCCTTTTATTGTTTTTACTGCAAGTGGTGGTGCCAGGATGCAAGAGTCTTTATTTTCATTGTTTCAAATGACAAAAACCAGTGCAGCACTGACCAAATTATCAGAAGCTAAACTTCCTTATATCTCATTTATGACTGACCCAACAATGGGGGGCGTTTCTGCCAGTTTAGCGATGTTAGGTGATATTAATATTGCTGAACCCAAAGCATTGATCGGTTTTGCCGGGCCTAGAGTTATTGAACAAACAGTAAGAGAAAAATTACCTGAAGGTTTTCAGCGTAGTGAGTTTTTACAAGAACATGGTGCAATAGATATGATTGTTGATCGCCGTGAAATGAGAGAAAAAATTAGTAGTATCTTATCTATGTTAATGGCTTCTCATATTGGCGAAACTGAGAAAAATTTATAAGGCTTTTTTTGAGAGGGTCTGTGGTAATTTTTTACAGACTATTTATAGTTATTAAATGATACAGAGTAATAAATAACCTTATAAAAATGGCACGCTTTGATTCGCTTTTCGACTGGTTAAGCTGGCAAGAAGGCTTTCACCCTAGATCTATTGACTTAGGTTTGGAGCGAGCGGCAACGGTATTTAAATTACTTAACCCAGACGGAATAAAACCACCAACAATTATTGTTGGTGGTACGAACGGTAAAGGTTCATGTATTGCATATTTAGAAGCTATTTACCGAGCACAAGGATATAAAGTTGGTGCATATACCTCCCCACATATTTTAAACTATAACGAACGGATTCGTATCAATGGTGAATCAATCTCTGATTCTATTATTTGCCAAGCATTTGAGCGAATTGATGCAGTAAGAAATGATGTGTCACTTAGTTATTTTGAATTTGGAACATTAGCAGCCTTAGATATTTTTTCGCGTTCAGAGCTAGATGTTCAATTACTTGAGGTGGGCTTAGGTGGTCGGCTTGATGCTGTCAATATTATTGATGCAGATGTCTCAATCGTTACTAACATTAGTGTTGATCATATTGATTGGTTGGGTGAAACGACAGAGGCCATCGGTTTTGAAAAAGCCGGTATTTTCAGAAAAAATAAAGCAGCAATTATTGGGGATATAAATCCACCTGAATCCTTGGCTCAGCAAGCAAATAAAATACAGGCGCAGCTATTAAGAATTGGGCAGGAATTTGATTTTCAACAGCAAGGAGATGGCTGGGAGTGGGAATGCTTTTCTACTAAGCCTAAAAAATATAGCCAGCTGCCAAACCCCGCGCTAAAAGGTGAACATCAATATAGAAATGCATCAGCAGTATTAATGGCAGTGACTGAAATGGATGAATTATTACCTGTTTCGGAGCAATCAATTTATTATGGTTTGGAACACATTGAATTACAGGGTCGATTTCAGATAATTAAAGGTAAAATTCCTGTATTGTTAGATGTCGCTCATAATCCTCAGGCAGTTACTGCACTGCTAAAATATTTAGAAAGTGATTTCCCCGAGCAGAAAATTCATGCTGTTTTTGCAATGATGAAGGATAAGGATATTGCGGGCGTTATTAATATTATAAAGCCCGTGATTACTGATTGGTTTTTATCACCGCTAAGTAACCCCAGAGCAGCCCATGAATCATTGATGCAAACACATTTTCAGGTATGTCAGCTAACGGGTGTTAATATTGGGTTTAAAGACTTTTCAGAGGCATTTAATGCGGCTGAAAAGACGGCTAAGCAAGGAGATCTTATTTTAGTATTTGGCTCTTTTTTCTTAGTGTCAGAATATTTGCTTAAAGCTAAAAACACTTGAGGTAGTTACTATGGATCAAGAATTAAAACAACGAATAGTGGGTGCAGTGGTTATAACATCATTAGCTGTTATTTTTGTTCCCATGTTATTTGATGACCCTATTGATCAGTCGGGTGAAATAATTGGTCAGTTGAGTATTCCAAAGCTTCCTGCAAAAACTAATCAAATATTCGCTGTGTTACCTAAAAGTTTTACAGATGTAATAAACCTGCCAAAACCAAAAAATATAAAACGACTTGAATCTAAAAATAAGGTAAATAAACTTCAGCATTGGTTTATTCAAGTGGGCATATTTGCTAATAAAGATAATGCAATTGTATTAAAACATAAAATTAAGGCTCAAGGTTTCCCTGTCAACATTAAGGCTATAAAAACAGATAAGGGAGCGATGTACCGAGTGAGAGTAGGTCCTGAACTTGATAAGAAAAGAGCAGAAGGCATAAAAATTAAAATCGATAAGTTAAATAATATTAAAAGTATCCTGAGTTCAAATAATGGCTGATCTATTAAGGAGCGAGAATTCAATAATACACGAGTCTGACTTGTCTTTTGACTCCACAGCCGCACTAG
>CAYYNM010000194.1:0-6272 GCA_964472945.1 uncultured Methylomarinum sp.
TAACTTATATGAATTAAAAGCTTATCTTAAGAGTAACGGTTTAGATTTTACTCACAATCAGCTAAAATCTCCACATTATAAATTTTAAAGTGGAGTGTTAGTTGAGTATTCTAACCGTTCTTGAGTTTCCTGATAAACGTTTACGTACCAAAGCGAAAAAAGTGACTGTTTTTGATAAGAATATCACCACATTAGTGGCTGATATGTTGGAAACAATGTATGACTTTAAAGGGGTGGGGTTGGCTGCGACTCAGGTTGATGTGCATCAGCGAGTTATTGTTATTGATATTAGTGAAGAGAAAGATGCGCCTTTATGTTTTATTAATCCAGAAATTATTGAAAAGCAAGGGACTGAAGAGTCTGAAGAGGGCTGTTTATCAGTACCAGGTTTTTTTGAAATGGTTACCCGTGCCGAAAAAGTTATGGTTAAAGCCTTTGATAAATATGGCGAGCCTTTTGAGTTAGAAGCAGATGAATTACTATCAGTTTGCATTCAGCATGAAATTGATCATTTAGATGGAAAATTGTTTGTGGATTATATTTCAGCGTTTAAACGCAATAGAATAAAAACCAAGCTGGAAAAAATTCATAAACAAGAGGCTAAAAAGCGATGAAAATTATTTTTTCTGGTACACCTGACTTTGCTGTACCTGCTTTGCAAATGCTAATTGATTCAAAACATCAAGTTTGTGCTGCCTACACCCAACCTGATAGGCCTGCTGGGCGTGGGCGTAAACTAACGCCAAGTCCTGTGAAAAAACTGGCTTTAGCAGCAAATATCCCGGTTCTTCAACCTGAAACATTAAAGGGTGAAGAGGATATTAAACAACTTGAGTCATTTGATGCTGATCTAATGATAGTCGTCGCATATGGACTTATGTTGCCTCAGGCTGTATTGGATGCGCCTAAATATGGTTGTATCAATATCCACGGCTCTTTATTGCCTCGCTGGCGTGGAGCTGCGCCTATTCACCGAGCCGTAATGGCAGGGGATAAAAAAACGGGTATCACCATTATGCAAGTGATAAAAAAGCTGGATGCAGGTGATATGTTGCACAAAGAACAATGTGCGATTGAGCCAACTCAGACTAGCAGTGATTTGCATGATAAGTTAGCAGAATTAGGTGCGATTGGTTTAGCAAAGGTGCTAGATCAAATTGAACATGGAGCTGTTGTTGCCGAAAAGCAGGATGAAACATTGATGACTTATGCTGCTAAATTAGAAAAAAGTGAGGCTGTGTTGGATTGGAACTTATCCGCTGTTGAACTTGATCGAAAAATCAGAGGGCTTAATAGCTGGCCGGTAGCCCAAACTCTTTTTGATGGTAAGGTTATGCGTATTTGGCGCGCCGTTATTCATGAAAATACTAACGATTTGTCAGTCGGAAAAGTAACAAAACAAGGTAAGCGAATGTTAGTAGGAACAGGGGATGGGACTCTTGATTTGCTTGAGGTGCAATTGCCAGGGGGAAAGCGTATGGAAATTCATGCTTTTTTAAATTCACATGATGTGGAAGGTATTCAGTTAGGATGGTAAGTTTAAGGAAGCAAGCGGCAACTGTATTGTCAAAAGTTGTTAAAGAGGGGCAGTCTTTAACCGTTGCTTTAGATGCTGTGCTTGAATCAGTACCCGAGGTTAAGGATAGAGCCTTTATTCAGGCCTTATGTTATGGCGTGGTACGCTACTATCACCGGTTAGATTTTATTTTGCAGCAACTACTTAGCAAGCCACTCAGAAATAAAGATACTGATATAAAAATGTTGTTATTGATAGGCATATATCAGTTGCAATATATGCGAGTAAAACCCCATGCTGCCGTGTCAGAAACAGTTTCAGCTGCAAACAAAAAAAGTTGGGCTAAGTCCTTAATTAATGGTGTTCTTCGGCAATATATGCGAGAACAGGAGCAACTGGAAAAGCAGGCGGCTGAAGATGAGCTTGGGACAAGCTCTCACCCAGAATGGTTGATTAATAAAATAAACCAGGATTGGCCTGAGCAAGCACAAAAAATATTATTAGAAAATAATAAGCAGCCACCCATGGCTATACGGGTGAATTTAAGCCAGAGTAATCAGTATGATTACCTTAAACTGCTAAGTGAGCATTCAATTCCTGCTACTGCCGTTTCATTTTGTTCTTCTGCTATTATTTTGCAACAGCCTGTTGCCGTTGAAAAACTCCCTGGTTTTAGTGAAGGTATGGTTTCTGTGCAGGATACAGCGGCTCAATTAGCAGCTGAACTGTTGGATGTAAAGGCTGGGCAATCGGTACTTGATTTATGTGCCGCCCCAGGTGGAAAAACAGCTGCGATTCTTGAAAAACAAACAGAAGCTATTTCCATGTTGGCTGTTGATATTGATGAAGGCAGGTTGAATAGAGTTAAGGAAAATTTACAGCGACTAAAGCTAAGCGCTAACGTGTTGGCAGGGGATGCGGCAAAACCAAGTGAGTGGGTGAAAGGCCAAATGTTTGATCGTATTTTACTTGATGTACCTTGTTCTGCGCTAGGTGTCATTAGACGACACCCCGATATA
Source organism: uncultured Methylomarinum sp. (assembly GCA_964472945.1). Taxonomy (GTDB): domain Bacteria; phylum Pseudomonadota; class Gammaproteobacteria; order Methylococcales; family Methylomonadaceae; genus QPIN01. Next base: position 2,536 of record CAYYNM010000194.1, read on the forward strand.
AAAATTTTACGTCGTGAATCTGATATTGCAGCGTTACAACGTGTTCAACAACAGATATTACAAGCTGCCTGGGAATTATTAGTTCCTGGAGGTATCTTGTTGTACGCCACTTGTTCAATCTTAAAACAAGAAAATGAACGACAAATTGAAACTTTTTTAAACAAGCAAACTAATGCGCAAGAGCAGATTATTGATGCTGATTGGGGTGAGAAAAGACCTTGTGGACGACAAGTCTTAAGCGGTAGCCAAAATATGGATGGATTTTATTATGCTAAGTTGGTTAAGCGGTGAGATTTGTTCTTTATCTGTTTTGTTGTTTTATATCTGAAGCTGTTTGGGCGGCTGATTATTCCACGCAAGTTGAAAATATTAAAATTGAGCAGGTGGCGGATAATTATATTTTAGATGTAGATATTATTTATAACTTAAGTCCATTAGCTAAAGAAGCTTTGCTAAAAGGGATTCCATTAACCTGGCGAGTGTTTATAAAGGTAAAGCAACAAGGTGTTTTCTGGGATCACAGCGTAGCCGATTTTTCCTTAATCTTTCAAATTCAAAACCACCCTCTGTTAGGCTTGTATAGTATTACAAATGTAAGTTCAGGAACAAAAGATATGTTCTCAACTTTTTTTGGTGCTTTAAATTACATGTCAAATATTCGTGCTTTACCGCTTATCAATAAGGCATTGATTAAAGCAAAACAAAAGTATTATGTTGTTGTAAAGGTGAAGTTTGAGCATGAATTGTTACCTGTTCCCATTCGTCCTTTTTCATACTTTGATTCACAGTGGACGCTTTCCAGTTCTTCGGTATTATGTCCATTAAAAAATTAAAAATTCCAATAAGTCTCTCCATTGTTTTTTTCTTTGGATTAATACTCCTTTCATTACAATTAATGAGTACAGCAACTCAGGAGTCATCAAAGTTAAGTGATATATATTCCTGGCTGTTAATTGGCAATAGTATCGGTTCAATTGGTTTATTTGTGTTAATTGGGATTAATGTGTATTCCTTGGCGCGTGAACTAAAAAAGAGAGAAGCAGGCTCTAAGCTAACCACAAGAATGATTTCTTTGTTTGTGCTGTTATCTATTGCTCCCGCCGCTATCGTTTTTTATTTTTCTGTGCAGTTTTTAAATCAAGGCGTAGATAGTTGGTTTAATGTGGAAATAGACCGTGCAATGGAGGATGCCCTGGAATTAAGTTCAGAGTCTTTGGATCAACGTAAACGCTTGCATTTGAAGCAAGTTCAAAAGCTTGTTAAAGATGTTGTTGGCAAGTCTCAGACCTTGATAGCACTTGAAATAGGGGAGTTGCGAGAACGAATAGAAGCAAATGAGGTAACACTATTCTCACGACAGGGGCACGTTATAGCAACAGCAAGTATAGATTCAAGCGATATTTTGCCTTTATTACCAAAAGAGCATGTTTGGTTGCATGTCAGACAAAATCAAGCGTATGTTGCTTTTAACCCAACCGAAGACGAGTTGTTAATTCAGGTTATTGTGCCGGTGTTAGAGGACGATAATGATCCTAGGTATTTGCAAGCTTTGTTTCCTGTTCCTATGAGAATCGCTGATTTGGCTGACTCAATTGACTTTGCTTTTAATCGTTACCAGGAAATGACTTTTTTACGCAACTCATTAAAACATAGTTTTTTATTGCTGTTGTCCTTAGTTTTATTATTGAGTTTATTGGCCGCAATTTGGGTGGCTTTTGTGAGTATCAGACATATTGTTGCACCGGTAAAAGAATTGGTTAAAGGGACGAGGGCTGTTGCAAATGGTAACTATAGGCAGCAACTGTCTGTGGTGAGTCAAGATGATTTAGGATTTTTAGTGGAATCTTTTAATGATATGACGCTTCGTATCGCACGCTCGCAAGATGAGATTACCGCAGCAAGTAAAGAAGTTGAGCATCAGCGCGCTTATTTGGAAACTGTTCTCGCTAACTTGACGGCTGGCGTTATTAGTTTTGGTGAATCGTATAAAATTAGGACGGCTAATCAGGCCGCGTATAGGATCTTGCATATCCCTGTCAGTCATTTTGTTGGGCAAACTTTGCTTGATATTATTGTACGACATCCTGAATTAACGCAATTGTGGGAGTCTATTCAAGCATTGATAGAAGAGGCTGAAGAAATATGGCAACAACGGTTTACCTTTTTAGGTGCTAATGGGCGACAGGAATTGCTTTGCAGGGGGACTCCTTTATTTTCACCATCGGGTGAGCGTGTGGGGTCTATTGTTGTGTTTGATGATGTCACTGATTTGATTCAGGCACAGAAAAATGCAGCGTGGGGCGAGGTGGCAAAACGCTTGGCTCATGAAATTAAAAACCCCTTAACGCCCATTCAACTCTCAGCGGAAAGAATGCAGCATAAATTAGCTTCGGAACTATCGGAGGCTTCTGCTAAAATATTGCAACGTTCAACACAAACCATTGTAAATCAAGTGGAAGCTATGAAATCAATGGTTGATGACTTTTCAGAATATGCAAGGCCTAGTAAAAAACAAATGGAATTAATTAACTTAAACCTGTTAATTAATGAAATCTTGGCTTTGTATATATTACAAACTGAGATAAAAATTGTGACGGCTTTTAGTGTTGAAAATATCGTGATAAAGGCGGATCCAGTCAGTATCAGGCAAGTAGTGCATAATTTGGTGAAAAATGCACAGGAAGCAATGAAAGGTAAAGGTCAAATTGAAATAAAGTTAGATAAAATTGTGCGTAATAATACCGAATATGCAGAACTTTCTATTTATGATGATGGATGCGGACTTAATGAAGCACAAATTGAAACGATATTTGAGCCTTATGTGACAACAAAAGCAAAAGGAACTGGCTTGGGTTTGGCAATAGTAAAGAAAATTATTGAAGAATACGGTGGCGTAATCTGGGTAGATACGGCATATAATAAAGGGGCTGGTTTTATTGTCCAGTTGCCAATAGCACTTAATTTAGGATAAAGCATTGAAAACGGAATCACCTTATATATTAGTTGTTGATGATGAACATGATATCAGGCAGTTAGTGTCAGAAATTCTTGAAGATGAAGGGTATCAGGTTGCAATGGCTGAGGATGCGGCTGTAGCAAGAAGTAAAAAGAAACAACGGCAACCTCAGCTAATTTTATTAGATATCTGGATGCCTGATACAGATGGTATTACCCTACTAAAAGAGTGGGCTGCCGAGGATGAGGCTTTATGTCCTGTTATTATGATGTCAGGGCATGGTTCAGTTGAATCAGCAGTAGAAGCCACACGACTAGGGGCATACGATTTTTTAGAAAAACCATTATCCCTTGCGAAACTATTACTGACAGTTGAGCGAGCATTAGAGGCTAGCCAGTTACAACAAGAAAATGCAGGGCTAAAGCAGCAGTTAATGCTGGATGTGGAGCCTGTTGGTAAAAGTGTCGTTATTGAGCGTACCAAAGAACAATTAAGGCGGTTGGCTCAACATAATACAAAGTTATTATTAGTGGGTGAGGCAGGTGTTGGCAAAGAATTATTTGCACGCTATTTACATAACCATACGGCACGAAATGAAGGCCCGTTTATTGATGTGGCTGTTGGTAGTATTTCCCCTGCAAACTCCGCTGTAGAATTTTTTGGTAAGGAGGAAAATGGAAAAATCTATCAAGGCTTATTAGAACAGGCGCATGGAGGTACTTTGTTTCTGGGGGAAATAGCAGGGATGGATATGGAAACTCAGATTCGATTGTTGAGTGCC
>CAYYNM010000195.1:0-6201 GCA_964472945.1 uncultured Methylomarinum sp.
CTTTTTATTTTTCGGGGTGTTAATACAAATCTATGCCAGACATTTGCGCCATCAACTTCAAAGCCTTGTTTATCTCGCCAGACAAACTTATATTCTAGGGTATATCGTTCGTCTGATAGGTTTTGAACATCAACGCCTGCACGATTTAATAGGCCTACACTCGCTACTTTTACATTGGTTAGCAAAATATTATCAAGCAAATCTGATGAACCTATAATAAGAGTCGCTCTCGGATGAGTGTCATCAATGGTTCGCTGTGCTTTGAATCTCATGTTAGCACCTTGCGTTGTTGTCGAACAGGCTGGCAAAGTAGAAATCAAAAGGGCTGTGAGGAGTAAGGTGATTAATTTCGTTAGCATTTTATTTTACCCATAATGTTTTGTTGATATTGACATTTAAGACTGAATCAATTGTTCTTACATAGATAAAACTATGTATATTTTTTGGTAACCGCACGGCTTTAGTTGCCAACCGGTGCCACCTCTTATCATAGCTAACTATTGTAATTTTTTTTAAGCGCTTGGAGGCATAAAACCTTGCTGCAAGTAACCGTTTAGGTAAAGACATCCAGGCTCGCATATCTGGATTAGCAAAGCTCTCTCTAAAAGATTTACCTATTTGCCCCAACCCTCCCAGTTGACCCCAAAGCATATTTTCGGCAGTACTTCTAGCAATAGATGCCATTACTTTAAAATGCTCTAAAGGTAAAGAATCTAACTGGTGCCTTAATACAATCGCTTCAATATTGGCAACAGTTGATAGGGTGGCTAAAGTTCTTTTTCCAGATTTTATTTTAATATGAGCAACTTTGGAAGGTGTTGGGGTATAAATGGGGAGTTTTACCGGTACCATCCCCCCCGGCATAGGTAGACCAAATTGCATGGTCTTTTTTTCCGGTGCAAATCCATCCGCAACCACCACTTGAACTAACCGCTTTCCACGCCTTGGCCTTCTTTTAACTTCTCTTATCGCCTGTTTAATAACTTTACTCTTAGGGTTAAGTTTTAAAGCCTTTTTATAGGAAATTCTGGCATTATCTCGTAATGATGAGTCTTCAAAGCTATCAAATTCTTGCACAATACCTGCCATATAAAAGCCAAAAGGGTTTACATAGGCACTGGAAACAGTAAGTGCTTCTTTTTTTGAGCTTTTGTATTGACCTGCTATCACTTGAAAAATATTACCAGCTACCTTGGGTTTGTTAGCATATGGATTACTTCTTTCAGTCGATTGCGGAGTTACTTTCTTTTCTTCTTTAGCTATATTTTTTTTAACTGAATCGATGTTTCTTTCAAACTCTTTTTGTTCGATATTTTGCCAATCAATTGCTCTACGGGTTACGTTATAAGCCTTACGCTCACCATTAAGTAAATAGGCAATGGATTTATAATTTAGCATCAATATTCTTTCAAATGGTGCACCACTATATTCAGTTAAATCACCTATGCCAGTGATTAAGCCTAGTGCTTCTCCACCAAAAGAAAAGAAGCCATCTTCAACTACCGATTTTTCAGCATTGACCTTTAAAAAGTGCTCAGCTGCTGAAAAATGCTCTATCGCAGCTAAAGGAGTGTCAGTATCTAGTGCAAGCAACCCTGCTTCATTAGAATTAAGGAAATTTACTGAGTCAGTTTTTATAATTTTTTGGTTTTGTAATTCGTATGCCTGTAACGATTGTCCATTGATAACTAAATTTTTTATTATTAAAAAATCTTTTGAATAGCCGCTATAAACAATGCTTCGAGTAATTACCGGATTGGTTTTATTAAGCGGCTGCCTGAATGTATTTTGAGTTGATGCTTTACTGGTATTGGCTAAGTTGTTTAGCAAATTAAGCATATCGTTAGCATAGCAGGAAGTTAATAACAAAGAGTTAGCTACTAAGCCAAGGCATAATTTAGTTATAAGGCTTTTTTTTATCATTGTTTTTCTTCTTCTTAATACTAAATAAGGGTTTAAAATTATCCTAACAATTTGAATTTAAATATTTTTGTTGAAAGTGAGGCTAAAGCCTCACTTTCAAGTGTTAAAATAAATATAGTTACCTTACCTACTTATTTATGAGTTCAAGCCCCGTTATATAACTCGCCGTGTGCTTGGTACCCAACCTTGAATACGAAAAAAACCAGTACGATCTGATAAGTTATTTTCCAACTAGATGTGTAGAAAGAAACTTTTTACAGTCCATACATCTAAGCTGGCGCAATAACTAAAAGCTTGGCTTTCTCACCTGGGGTTTTGGAGCAGATTTTATTTCCGTTTTCCCCACCCTTAAAATATCACCACTTTCAACCCCTTTGCCACTGATTAAATGTACTTTAGCCCGTGAGGGTTCAATATTACCCACGCTAACCTGTGCTATTTTTTGTTCGGCTTTACCAAAGGAAATACCAGTGTCTGGGTCAACCATCTCTTGACCTTCACGCATAATATCAAAAACCATACCTGTACTCAGCCCACCGTCTGCACCTCGATTAATATAAAAGTCTGTATCAGATAGAGCTCCAATAATTTTAATTGGATATAGCCTTAACATAATTCGGCTAACGAGTGCAGTTGAAAAATCGTCAAGCAAGTTAGCATAAATGGTTTCATTGATTGAGCTACTATCAGAATTTATTTTTTTGTTAATTCTGATTTTATCTGCAGCCAATAGTTTTCCTGTGTGGCTGTCTACAATCCGTAAAGTTGCGTCAATAATGCCAAAATAATGAGATTGAACCTGGTCTACATAAGCCACTTTTTTATGTTCAGTTTTTATAAAAAAGTCATTAACAGAGGTAAAAACCAAATAATCAGCTTCCGTAAGTTCACTCAACTTACTGTCGATTTCTTGACCATTTACCAAAGCATTAAAACTTTTTTCATCAAAAACCTGATCGACCTCTTGCCTTTCTAATACATCGAAACGCTTACTATTGGTTAGTTTTACTAATAAATCATTGGTTAATCGTGTTTGATATTGAGCGGCAAGTAGCGTGTTATTTCCTTGATCATTAAGTCTGATTTTACCAACAGCTAAGGTAATTTTACCGTTTTGTTTGCCATTTTCATGAGTAGTTCTAGGTGCGGTCAGGCTAGTAGTACTGGAAACATCAGCAAGAACTAATAAATCACCTTGCTGTGCATCACCGTCAATAACTTCAACGACTGAAAGCGTATCTTGTAAACCAGTTAGTTTTATTGTCCCTACTGGAGAGGTGACGCGACCAATTACAACCCCAGAATTGTCGGTAATCTCTTTCCCTTCACGAACAACTTTGAAAGTTGAATTAACAGAATAGTTATCATTTTTTCCGCGATTAATGACCAAAGGGTCTGTGCTAACAATTTTTGCTGGAAAAGTAATGTCCAGAATTTTATTACTTGCTAAATTGGCTAAATGATCAAAAGTTGTAAATTCATCGCGCGATGACTCCTGCCCCGTTAGTAATGACTCGCTAACTTGTGTTCTAAAGCTAGCCGCTCCAGTAATATTGCCAGTTTTTGCATTAATAATACGTAGTCTTAAGCGAGCATCCACTTTATTTTTAGTAAAAGATTTGTTTGATTCGCTATAAGGCAAGGCTACTTTTTTGCTATTGGCTGTAACTTTTTCCAAAACAGCAAAGACTAAATAGTCTGCTCCCATTGTAGAACCTAAGTTTTGATACTCTTTGATCAGGTCATTTTGGTCGGCTGCAGAAGTTGTGACTGCCACGGTTAAACCATTTGCAGTGGCAATATTTTCAGTGGCCGCATCAATGCTTCGGTCTAAGAAAGATTCTTTATTTCCCTGCCCAAATTGTTGTTCATTTATTATTTTTCTAAGAGCTGTGCGCTCTAACACTTGAAACCTTTTGCTCATGGTTAAGTGTTCAATAATACGAGAAGCCAACTCATCGGGTAACCCCATTTTTTGTTGTACTGCACGGTCAGGAAAAAAATCACTGGTACTGAGAATGGCTATTTTAATATTGTTATTATTGGAGTCCAGAGTCTTTTGTTTATCTTGTTTCTCACAGGCCACTAATAAAAAGCATAAAGCTAGAATCGCTGAAATAATACTGATGGTTTTATTTATCATGGTAAAGCCAAGGTGGTATTGGTCATTGATTAAACTTAATGCATCAGCTTAATCAATGAGTGTAAATGGGAAGAACGACTGTTATTGTGGGAACCTTAAAATATTACCTCTTGCTAAAGGCATGTTTACTGGATCTGTTTCCTTAGTAATTTTAGCAAAGGTAATTTTTGGATTAATCCGTGTCACTTTAACTTCACCAATATATTCCTCACTTGAGCCTAGTGATTCGCCAGTGTCAGGGTCAATTAACTCTTCACCTGCTGAAAAAACGGCTAGTACCGTACCTTTTTTAAGCCCACCATCTTGTCCGCGATTAATAATAACCTGACCATTGCCCATGCGCTTAATAACTTTCATGGGATATACTTGAGCTACAAATTGGCTGGCTAATTTTGCGGCAACGTTTTTTGCCATTTTTGTAAAATAAACACTGCTAGGTCTGCCAGACCTACTATTAACAATACGTGTCTTGGTGGCAAAGGTTGATTTCAAAAAGAATGTAGTGACAATCTGCCCACTACTTGAATCTAACATTTGAGCATTGATTGATAATAGGCCTGAATCTCTGCGTTTAAATTTGCTGTCGAAGTTTGGCAGAGCGGTGTGGGAACGATAAAACTTAAAATCTACAATGGTCGGAATAATAAGATAGTTAGCATTGTTTAATACACCTTTACTGGCCGCATCACCTTTAGCCAAGTCAGATTGGGCAAAGTTTTGTTCATCAAGAATAGCTTTTAGGGTCTTTTTGTCACGACTTAGAACTCTGAATTTTCTGGTTGCTCTAAAAGAAGCTTCCATTTCTGCTCTGATCTGATTGATGTCTAGCAGTTTAGCTAGGTTTTTTGATACGCCATCACCAATTATCGGATCTTTAATGGCTACAGCGGGCTGAATAGTTTGTGCGGATAAATGACCTGTATAAAAAATACACAAGAACATGAGTGTTCGTAAAACCATGTGCTTTCCTTTTTGTTATATTATTATTTCATAGCTCAATAAGTTATTAGCATTTTATAAAAAACTCTTAATCAATTTTAAACTGGAGTTGCTCCTAAAACGCATGAGCTTTGTCACCAGTGATATTGAGTATAAACTATTAGTTCCATTTTAACTAAAAATAATTTGAACTTTTTGGAACTTAAAGAAATCACTTCTTTTAACTCAATTCCTTTTGCCAATTAATAAGAAATTAAACAGACGAAAGATGGTTAGAAAGCGGTAAAATACTGGGTTATTAAGCCACCGTAGCCACCAAAAACCTGACCATATCATGAAATTATGGCAATGCTTGAAGAACTAAGTCCAAGTTTATCCATAAAGACATTAAAACACTTGGTTTTAATAGTTGAATCTGTGCTGTCAATGGCAGGACTTGTCCACGCTGCTGAGCCTTTCTCGATGGACTGAAAAAGGAGCTGGAAACCGCACTGTTCAGCACTTTTTCTTTCCGATTTACTCAATATCGTGGTCACTGTTAAAAAGCCACTGAAAACGGGCAAGGTGACAACACCTCTATAAAACTGCTATATTTCGACTCTATTGATTTCTATAAAGCACTAAGGGAGGCAGTAACAAATAATATACTCACCTTTCTTGTCTTTTTATCCCTCCTTGCTTCTTCTCAATCGGTACATAGAGTAACTATGCTTCTCTTGAGAAGAACCAAGGAGAAATAAAAACCCTACGAGGTCTGGGTACATTATTTATCACCGACTCCCTAAAGCCATATCAAGTGATCGGCTAATCCAGTCCAACACCATTAAACTATACTTTGCTCTAACTATAAAATAACAAGTGTCTCTACCCATTCAATACAAACATTAAAACAACACATGGAAAAACGTATCACAATTAACCCTCCCCCTAAAAGAATCCTTATTATAGCTATGCGTTTTTTAGGGGATGTATTACTCGCAACCCCTCTAATACACTCACTACGCCTAGCTTATTCTGAAGCTCAAATTGATGTTTTAATTTACCAAAACACTACAGCCATGTTAGAGGGAAATGAAGATATTGATCAAATAATTACTACACCTCAACACCCTGATATTCAAGATAATATAAAGTTATTTAAAAAAATATTTAGAAACTATGACTTAGCCGTTGTGACACAAACAGGGGACAGGCCT
>CAYYNM010000196.1:0-6198 GCA_964472945.1 uncultured Methylomarinum sp.
GGGGTTTTTGGTTAGGCAACATTTAACACATGCACACCCAATTCTGATTTATGCTGTTCAATTTGCCAAAGGTCATATGTAACTTGATGCCCCATCCAACTTTCAGGACTAGTACCTAAAGCAATTGATAACCTAACAGCCATTTCTGGTGTCAAATTTCCATTACCATTAATTATTTTTGACAGTGTTTTTCTACTTACAGCAAGAGCTTTAGCTGCATCTGTAATACTTATTTTTGCTGGCTCTAGCCATAAACCTTTTATAATTTCGCCCGGATGAGGTGGATTATACATTTTCATAATATCTCCTAATGGTAATCCTCATAATTTACAATTTCAGCATCCCCTTCAAAAAAACGGAAAGTAATGCGCCAATTTGTTTGAACTGTTACAGACCATACTCCCTTTCTATCACCTTTCAACTCATGAAGCTTAAGAAATGGAATATCCATATCTTGAGTGGTTTTTGCTTGGTTTAGTTGAGCAAGAATTAAACGTAAACGATCTGAATGCTTTGCTTGAATACCAGCCTTACTACCTGTTCGGTAGAATTTTTCCAAACCTTTGTGAATAAAGCTTTTTATCATGCTTTAAATTGTAACCTATCAATTCCCGAATTACAATTTTCTGTTGCCTAACATTATTATTAACAGGCACAATCTCTCGTATATTCCACTGTATTCACCGAATAATCAGGCATAGACGACAGGATATTAGTCCCCTGACTTTTTGACCGAGTATTCTGCGGTATTGAGCTTTAAATCAGGCGTATTTGACAGTTTTCTAGCTTATCCTGTTAATTCGCGCTATTTATTGGCATTATCCGGCTAAATACACAGCTTAACAAGTAAGTTCTTCTGCATTTATAATTTAAGCCTTATGTCAATTGAAAAATCTAATAATATACTGGATGATGTTCGCCATACTTTACGACGATTACATTACTCAATTCATACTGAGAAAGCTTATTGTGATTGGGGAGTTCTGGGGACACAATACTTAATTATGCGATACTAGCCAAATGATTACCTGAATCCCACATCATATTATCCAACAATAATAGACGGCAGGATGTTTTTTTTAAAAATCAGACTACGAATACTATTTAGAGCTACTCAAACAATGGTGTAATTGTACTGAGCTTTGCCAGTAAAAATACCATAAGAGGATTGCATAAACTCTCCTGATTAGCAAGAATCTCCCGCTAAAATATCCTTCATATTAATTTTGTTCTATAAACAGCCGCTAAAAACCTTTAAAAGGGCTTTAGCCTAAGAATTAAAAGGACTACCTCGTAATAAAGGAGATTTCCCATGGCTACATCAGTCAAACTTGATGATAATTTGAAAGGTCGCATTCAACACCTTGCCGATTTGAGACGTCATTCAGCTCACTGGATTATGCGTGAAGCAATAAAAGATTATGTTGACCGTGAAGAAGCAAGAAAAAATTTTAAGCAGGAAGCTTTAGATTCATGGACATCTTATCAAGAAACAGGACGACATTTAACGGGTAAAGAAGTTAGTAGTTGGTTGAAAAAGTGGTGTACAGATAATGAAAAAGAGATTCCTTCATGTCACAAGTAATTATTACAGAACAAGCAACACAGGGGGGCTCAGCGATCAATATAACGACTATATTACAACCTCATCGTGAACGAACGGTGCGACGAATGATGGGGAAAAACTGTATTATGCTTACAAAACGGCAGTGAGATAAATTACACAAACCTGGAAAAGTGTAGTGGTTTAGGGATCTTGAAAGCCAATCAAACCGGCGCAAAAATGAAAGGATTGAATTTACACTCAACCTTTGCCATTGCGCCAAATGGGCTGCCATTGGGCGACAACTAACTTGAAAAATACCACTACTGGAAGTAGGAATAATACTGCGTACGATAATTTATGGGTGATAGGCAGTCCTAGGAACTGCAAGATAACTTAGAACATCCTGCCTTATGCCTAGCCCATTCAGGTCTTTTAACGGCATAATGCTGTTTTTCTGGCTGTTCGTCATAAGGTGTTCGCATAAGCTCTAGCAATTCATTTACCATTGAATAATCCCCCTGCTCCGCCTTATCTATCGCTAATTGTGATAAATAGTTACGCAATACATATTTTGGGTTAACGGCGTTCATACGCTGTTTTTTATCAATTTGCTTAATACCCGCTTTTTGCAATCGAACAATATAGGCTCGCATCCAATTTGCAAATCGCGACTTATAACCTTCTGTTAACGCTTCCAAGCGATACCACGCATCTTGAATAGGCTTAAGCAACTGCTTATCTGATAAAGTTTCCAGCGAATTTTCCACATCAAGTAAAGCCAAGCTACGATAAAAAATAGTCATATCTGTTTCTACTTCAGCCAATAAAGCCAGTAACTCAGTAAACAGCTTACTATCTGTTTCAGGGTTAAAAGTATCCAGCCCAAGCTTATCAGCCATCATAGTATTCCAAGCTTTCTCAAAAGCCTGGTTATATATTGCCAGCGCTTGTTGAAAGGGCTCTTCTTGTTCAACCAAAGGATATATAGCATTAGCTAACTGTAAAAGGTTCCAGAGTGCTATTTGAGGTTGTTGACTATATCGGTAGCGACGCTCGCCTGCATCAGTCGTATTAGGTGTCCAATCAGGATCATAATTATCCAGCCAACCATAAGGGCCATAGTCAATGGTTAACCCTAAAATAGACATATTATCAGTGTTCATAACACCATGAACAAAGCCGACACGCTGCCAATGAACCATCATTTCAGCAGTTAACCTACACACTTCTTCAAACCAGGCAATATAAACTGTTTTATCCAATGCCCTATTATCTTTCACTAAATGAGAAAAATCAGTCCTAATGGTAAAATCGGCAAATTGGCGTAATAACTCTATTTCACCTCTTGCAGTAAAAATTTGAAAACTACCAAAACGAATAAAACTGGGGGCCACTCGGCATACGACAGCTCCGGGTTCTGCTCGTGGATTACCATCATAAAACATATCCCTAACAACCTGCTCCCCAGTCAATATAAGGCTTAAAGCACGCGTAGTAGGAACCCCTAAATGATACATTGCTTCACTGCATAAAAATTCACGTACCGATGAGCGTAGCACAGCCAGTCCATCAGCAGAACGCGAGTATGGAGTAGGACCTGCACCTTTTAATTGCAGAACCCAGCGTTTTTTCTGGGCATTCACCACTTCACCTAAATTAATCGCACGCCCATCACCAAGTTGCCCCGCCCAATGACCAAACTGATGACCTCCATAACACATAGCATAAGGTTGCATCCCTGCTAAAATCTCATTACCAACAAAGACTTTAGCAAATTGCTCGGATTTACAATCATCTTCTGTTATTCCAAGCTGTTCAGCAATTTCTTTGGAATAGGCAACCACAGTTGGCGCAGTCACATTAGCGGGTAAAACATGAGAATAACAGGCCTTCAATACTTGCCGGCGATAATTACTGGAGGCTGAATCAGCAGGCAATTGTTGAACAAACTGGTTATCAAAAACCAGTTTGTCTAAGCTATTTGAATTATTTAGTGGTAAAGTCATCAGAATATCTTTTCAGTAGCAATAGAACACATTATTTAGATAAAGCAATGTTATATCTACCTTAATTTTATTACTGAATTATCAACCTATTCAACACAGAATGATTTTGGCATTATCACTCGCTGTTTACGGGCAAGCTATTTTTTAAAAAATTGATAATAATGGACGTTAATAACTTTGCTTGAGAAGTTTTAAAGATATGCTGGGCATGTGCCCTACCATCAATTAGCTCTAGTGTCTTTGGCTCAGGTGCTTTAATATATGCCGACTTTACGATTTTAGCTACATACTCATCTTTACTAGCAATAAATAATAACTGACCTTTTAGCTTTTCAGGTTGATAAACACGCGGAGGTGACAAAAGAATAAGCTGATCTATTTCTTTAGGTTGAGAATAAACATTTGCTTTTGCCGCAGCTTTAGCGCCCATACTTGCTCCTAAAACTGAAACTTTACTAACACCTGGCTGTTTTCTTAAAAACCTGACACCTGCGAGCACATCTTCATAGAGAGCCTGAACCTTGTGACCCTGAGTTGATTTGTTATAGCCTCTAAAATCTATAGCTAGAACACTAAAGTTATCTGCAAGTAATTGTTGCTCAAACTCACCCCAACTGTCTTTATTAAAAATCGCACCATGAGCCAATAACACTGCATGCGGTCCACGCTGCTGAAAGTTTGCATAAATAATTGCACTATCCGCAGTTGTAAAACTGACCTCCTCCGCCCAGGAAACATGAGTATTAACAACAAAAAATAACACTAAAAATAAACGAATCATCATAGTACCTCAATAAAAAGGAAATTAAAATGTACTCATACCTTGCTTTTTAAGGTAATATTTTTAACCAGAAAAACAAGGTAATTAGTAATGAAAAAATTGACCATAAAAACCATCATACTCCTTATTGTTACTAGCTCCAATTGCATTGCAGAGGTACCTGGAAAAGTAATTGCCTATGCTTGTTATAGCTGTCATGATGAAAGACTAAATGACCTTAAACAAGCAAATAAATTATCAGCCAAAAAGCTAAGCAATATTTTGTTAGCGTTAAAAACAAATAATAAACAATCTACCATTATGGGACGTATTACTAAAGGCTTTTCTGATGGTGAATTAATAGCAGTTGCCCGTTATATAGGCCAATAAAAAATATGATTTCCAGACGTAAATTTATCAAATTAGCCGGTAGCTCAACAGGACTTCTGGTTTCAGGCTGTCAAGCAATACCCGTTAAACCTTCATCGGCAGCACATGTAGTAATTATCGGTGGAGGCTATGCAGGAGCAACTGCTGCAAAAACAATCAAAAAGCTTGATCCAAATATTAATGTCAGCATAATTGAACCTAAACCACATTATATTTCCTGCCCTGGTAGTAATTGGGTTTTAGCAGGGCTTAAAAAAATAAAATCTCTGTCTATTTCATATCAGCAATTAACAACTCGCTACAATGTTAATATTATCCATAATAAAGTAACTTTTATTGACCCAGACAAAATGTCTGTAACCTTAGAAAACCAGCAAAAGATTTATTATGATCGGCTGATTGTTTCTCCAGGTATTGATTTTCGCTGGGAGGCTATTGAAGGACATAATGAGTCAACCACACATCTAATTCCCCATGCCTGGAAAGCAGGTATACAAACAGAAATACTCCATAGGCAACTGCAAAATATGTATAATGGAGGCACAGTAATTATTAGCGCCCCACCCAACCCTTTTAGATGTCCACCTGGCCCCTATGAACGCGCCAGCATGATAGCTTATTACCTAAAAAAAAATAAACCTAAATCAAAAATAATTATTCTTGATAGTAAAACGCAATTTTCCAAACAAAGCTTATTTATTAAAGGTTGGAAAAAGTATTATGGTTTTGGTACTAACAATAGCCTAATTGAGTGGCACCCCATTCCAGACAACCCGATTGTCAAAATTGATGTAAAAAGTAAACGTTTAGAAACTGACTTTGGTGATATTTTTAAAGCGGATGTTTTGAATTATATCCCCGCTCAAGAAGCAGCCCATATCGCACAATCATCTGGACTTTGTGATGAGACAGGATGGTGCCCTGTTAACCACAAAACCAGTGAATCAAGTTTGTTTCCCAAAATTCATGTCATAGGAGATGCCTCGGTACAAAGCCCTATTCCAAAATCGGCCTTTGCGGCTAATGCAGAAGCAAAAATTTGTGCGTTTGCAATTGTTAGTTTAATTAATGAAATTGAAATACCTGAACCCATATGGATTAACACCTGCTATAGCTTGATTACTGACGACCAAGCCATCTCTATTGCAATGGTTTATAAATTAAATCAACAGGGTAAAATAGCTAAAGTTAAAGGAGCGGGAGGTGTTACTCCCAGTAGTGACAAAAAAACCTTATCCCTTGAAGCTACTTATGCAAAACAATGGTTAAAAAGCATTATTGCTGATAGCTTTTATTAACATGCTGGCATAAATAACGTTGAAATCCTGTACTACTTTTCCCTGATTTCCCATAAGCTTCAACTAAATTAGAAACTAACCGCATGAGTGCCGCTACTCCTGACGAGCTGCATATAGCTCTCCCTTGCTGGGTTGGGCACTACCATTAAGGAACGCGCACGGAATAACTTGAGCAACTGACGCAGGATTTTTGTTCGT
>CAYYNM010000197.1:0-6151 GCA_964472945.1 uncultured Methylomarinum sp.
CTGTACCGTAGTGAAGTCACGGATTCAGGTATTATACTTCACGCGGTCACGGATGCGGAGTTTATAGCAAGCCGTGACCATGTATAATATTAAGTAAGAAGACATAAAAGATCTAACATTTTTTACCATAGAGACCACTGGTTATTTGGAAATTGCTTTATGCTAACTTAATTTTGCTCAATTACTTATGTAGCTTTGAAACTTTTGTGTAATAGTTTCTTGCTATAGACAGTTCTACCAGCCCTACTTTACTGTTATTAACCAATCGATTAATAACATCAGAAACCCTTATTCTCTTATTACCGTCGTCCACCAAATAAAGAACCCATAATCCCTCTTATAATTTGCCGCCCAATTTGACTGCCTATACTCCTTGCTGCACTTTTTAACATGGCTTCTCCTGCACTTTGTCGACCTCCAGAGCGACTACGTGTATGACTTTTAGATTTTGCTGATTGTTGCTCTTCAATCTCTGCTTGCTCGACTCTTTTTTTCAAAATTTCATAGGCCGACTCTCTATCTATATCTTGATCATACCTATCTTTATACGGTGAGCGAGATATAATTTCATCTCGTTCACCCTGGGTAACGGGACCCATTTGTGATTGCGGTGGCTTCACTAAAATTCTTTCTACCGGTGTAGGACTTCCGTCCTTATTTAATACTGAAACTAAAGCTTCCCCTGTCTTTAATTCTTTAATGACCTGTTCGACATCTAATTTGGGGTTACTACGAAAAGTCTCTGCAACCGCTTTAATAACTTTCTTATCTTTTGGTGTATAGGCTCTTAGTGCATGTTGAACTTTTAAACCCAGTTGCCCCAAAATATCTTCAGGAATATCTAAAGGACTTTGGCTAATAAAATAGATACCCACACCTTTGGAGCGTATTAACCGTACAATTTGCTCAATTTTATCAACTAAAACACGTGGGGCTTGTTCAAATAATAAATGGGCTTCATCAAAAAATAGTACAATTTTTGGCTTTTCTGCATCCCCGACTTCCGGCATATTTTCATAAAGTTCAGACAGTAACCAGAGTAAAAATACGGCATAAAGTCGTGGTGATTTTTGGGTTAAAACTGTTGCATCCAACAAACTAATAACACCATTACCCGAAAAATCAGTTCGACAAAAGTCTTCTAACTGCACTGCTGGTTCACCAAAAAACTCACTGGCACCTTGTTCATCAAGGACTAACAGTCGACGCTGAATAGCACCAATACTTGCAGATGAAATATTGCCATATTCAGATTTTAATTGTTTGGCATTTTCCCCCATCCAATTAAGTATGGCTCGAAAATCTTTAAGATCCAGCAATAATAGCCCTTGGTCATCGGCAATTTTAAAACAACTATAAACAATCCCTGTCTGGGTATCATTCAACTCAAGCATATGGCTGATTAACAAAGGCCCTAAATCTGAAATTGTGGCACGTACAGGGTGGCCTTGCTTGGCAAAAATATCCCAAAAAACAGTAGTATTAGCCTGAAAATTAAAATCATTTATGGATATTTTTTCAATCCGCTCTGTTATTTTTTCATGTGCTTTACCCTGTCTTGCTATCCCTGATAAATCACCTTTAATATCCGCTAAAAAAACAGGGACACCTAGGCGCGAAAATGATTCGGCCAATATTTGTAAGGTAATCGTTTTACCCGTCCCTGTTGCACCAGAAATAACACCATGACGATTTCCCATAGCAGCATCCATAACAACCTGCACTCCGTCTTGTCCACCTATTAACATTTCCTTAACAGCCATTTTATTTCCTCATTTTTTTTATGATTCTAACAAAAAACAAAGGGGGATTTCTATTCTCTGAATAAACCTCACACCTTTATGTGATGAAAGGTTAAAATGTTGACTAAGTAGTCAAGCGAAATAAACTAACAAAAAGCAATAGTAACAAATTTCAAAATAAGACAGAGTCTACAAAGAACACGGTGAGATACAACCACATAACTCCGAGCTCTCAGTGAGCTCTGTCGTAAAAATGTTAGATCTTTTACGCCCTTTCACTGACAACTTAAAAAATATTATCCTAATCGCTCAAATAGCACTAAAAAAATGAAAACATTATTCACCCCAGCGATTTCTTTAATGAATCAATTCAATTACCGACGGAAATTTGCTTTTTTAGGTGCTATTTCTTTAATAGCTATTGGAATTTTGATTTATAGTTTGTTTCTCGGTCTTAACCAGGTGGTAACAAATTCACAACAGCAGTTACAAGGACTTAGACTGCTTACTCCCCTGTCTAAAATAATTCAAAACGTCCAACAACATAGAGGCTTATCTGCTGGTTTTTTAGGTGGAAATGAATCAATGTCTTCAAGGCGAGAGAAAATAGAACGTGAGGTCTCTAGCAATCTTAATGATATGGAGTCTTATGCGCCTTTATTATTAAATAATAATGCTAATTGGACTTCAATAAAAAACAACTGGAAAAAAATTATTAATACAGGGCTTAAGCTATCAATTGCCAATAATTTTACCCAACATACACAACTTATTGAACAATTAGAATTTCTAAAAATAATGCTAGCTGATAAGTATGCATTAACTTTTACCACAGAAATGGATACTTTTTACTTACTGGATACCAGTATAAAGAAACTACCCAACGCTATGGAACAACTGGCTCAAATGCGTGATTTTGGTACCAGTATATTGGCAAAAAAACATGCCACAGAATATCAACGTATCGAACTTATCGTGTTAATTGCAAAGTTAGAAGTTTCCTTACGCCAGTTAACCATAAACTTAAATAAAACTGCTAACTTAAATAATATTATTAGCTCACAGTTACATACTGCCTCAACTGATATTACAGATTCAGCACATCAAATTATCGCTTTAGTGCAAGCGGATATACTTGGGAAGGTTTTTTACACTAAACCTACTGTATTTTTTACCCAGGTCACAAAAGCAATTGATAATA
Source organism: uncultured Methylomarinum sp. (assembly GCA_964472945.1). GTDB lineage: Bacteria > Pseudomonadota > Gammaproteobacteria > Methylococcales > Methylomonadaceae > QPIN01. Next base: position 2,944 of record CAYYNM010000197.1, read on the forward strand.
TTTATTCTCAGTTATATCAAACTCTCTTACCCACAACTAAAGCGCTTACAAGTAAACGACTACAACAAGCAAAAAATATACTTTATATCAGTATCGGTATTTCATTATTGTTATTATTAATTGTGCTGTATTTTGTAATAGGTATTTATTATTCTATGAGAGGTAGCGTACAGGTACTTACTCACTCTTTGCATGCCTTTGCTGATGGAGATTTACATCAAAGAATACATCTAAACACACAAGACGAATTGAATCATATTGGTAATAGTTTTAACCAGCTAGCCGAAAAAACCACCTACCTGCTTGCTAATTTAGAAAATAGCCAAAAGAAAACACAACAAGTATTAGATAGTTTACTGACTATGGTTAACATTACCTTACCTGATGGCACTTTAGATTTTGCCAGTTCCAGGCCCCTAGAGCTAGCGGGTTTAACGCAGGAGGATGTACTTGGTAAAAAAATATGGGATTGCCCTTGGTTTACATACAGTGAATCAACTCAGCAACTTATTAAAGGTGATTGTCAACTCGCGGCTAAAGGTGAATACCTGGATAGAGAAATCCAGTTTTTACTTGCTGACCAAAAAATTTGGGTCGATTTTAGCGTTCACCCCGTCTTCGATAACGAAGGCAAAGTAAATTTTTTAGTAGCTGAAGCCAGGGATGCAACACGTAGACATATAGCAGAAGAACATTCTAAACGTAGCCAAAAAATGGATGCTTTAGGCAAACTAGTAGGTGGAATCGCACATGATTATAACAATATGCTAGGAGTGATATTGGGCTATGCTGAGTTACTAGAAATGAAATATGAAGACGGGGAAGATGAAAATTATATTGCAGAAATAATGCGTGCAGGCGAACGCGGGAGAGTACTTACACGTAAAATGCTGGCTTTTTCTAAATCTGAAAGCGGCAACCCTATTGCTTGTAATATTAACCAAATTTTAGTTGATTTAAAAGATATGCTTTCTAAATCATTAACCGCCTCGATTAAACTTAATTATGATTTATACGAAAATGTCTGGCCGGTATGGCTCGATGTTCATGAATTAGAAGATGCCATCCTAAACATGAGTATCAACGCAAAATATGCCATGCCCAAAGGTGGTTCACTCACTATTACTACTCAAAACAACTATATTTCCCGAGACGAAGCTAAGCTACTAGGGTTAGATGCAAATGATTATGTAAAACTTTGTATCACTGATACCGGCTGTGGTATGGATGATGAAACCAAAGCCCATGTTTTTGACCCTTTCTTTACCACCAAAGGTGAAGCAGGCAATGGACTAGGGTTAAGTCAGGTTTTTGCCTTTACAGAGCGTTCTGGCGGGGTTATCAACCTTTACACACAACTAGGCGAAGGTTCTCAGTTTAGTCTATACTTCCCTAGATATAATAAAACACACAAAACCAATAAATCATTCGATAGCCATTCAGCACCTCAACTAACAGGTGATGAGCGTATTTTAGTGGTTGATGACGAGCCAGCTTTGCGTGAACTAGCCAAACAAATTTTAACTCACTTTAGTTATCATGTTTTTACAGCAAGTTCTGGAGAAGCTGCACTCAAAGTTTTAGCCTCTCAAACAATTGATTTGATGCTAAGTGATATTATTATGCCCAATATGGATGGCTATCAATTATCAAGATTAGTGGCTAAGCAATACCCTAACGTAAAAATACAATTGGCAAGTGGTTTTAGTGACAATAGGCATACAGAGTCAGACCAACACCTAAGGCAAAATATGCTTCAAAAGCCTTATAGTTCAAAAGAGCTACTTACCAGCATCCGTCTGTTATTAGATGGTTTTTTGTTAGCAAAATAAAAATAATAAAACTATGTCCACACCAGAAAGCCGTCTTTGCAAAATTTACATTGTTGATGATGATGAGCAACAAGCAAGTTTAATGCAGGCAATGACCAAAACTATTCATCTTAAAACAGAAATTTACACATCAAGTGTAGAATTTCTAAAGTCTCCTGTTTGCGAACATGACATTGTTATTCTAGATTTACAAATGCCAGAGAAAGATGGCATTGAAATTATGCGTGATTTAGCATCCTGTAATATAAAACCTAGTTTTATATTAGTCAGTGGTTTTGATGAACGAGTACTTCACTCGGCAAAACAACTTGCAGAATCCAAGCAACTTAATGTTATCAGTACGCTTTCTAAACCCTTCAAAGCCAAAGAATTTATTAGCCTAATTAAAAGAACTCATGCTGCTTGTATAGAAAACTGTTTACAAAAACAAAAAACATCATCAGCCATTGAAGGTAACCATGATCTTGTGACCATTGAAGAGCTAAAACTAGCATTACGTAAACATCAACTGATTATCTATTTTCAACCGCAAGTTGATTTTAATACGGGTAAATTACACGGTGCAGAGGTATTAGTTCGCTGGCAACACCCAGATAAAGGCTTGCTATTACCCGAACATTTTATTCCTCTTGCAGAAAAGCATGAGCTTATGAACAGGCTAACAGAAGAAATTCTGATGCTAGCCATTAAAGAATATAAAAAAGTAATTGCTAGTGAGTTAGACGTTAAGATTTCCATTAACTTATCCGCCCAAAATGTAAATGATTTAGCGATGCCTGAGAAGCTAGAAGGCCTGCTTAAATATAACAATATAGCACCCTCTTCCATTGTATTAGAAATTACTGAACCAGCCTTAATGCATAAAGTTTCCGATTCTTTAGATATTTTAAACCGATTAAGAATGAAAGGTTTTGCATTATCTATCGACCAATTTGGTACCGGTTATTCATCTTTGGTAAAACTATACCAGGCCCCTTTTACTGAGCTAAAAATTGATAAGCATTTTATCTTAAGCTCAGTGATTGACCAGGATTCAACAGCCATTATAAAAATCTGTATTCTATTAGCTAATGAGCTTAATATGTCTACGGTTGCTGAAGGCGTGGAATCTCAAGAAATATGGGACCATTTACTAACTTTAGGATGCAATATCGCACAAGGTAATTATATTGCCAAACCCATGCCTACGGATAAATTTATTCAGTGGGTTAAAAACTTGTAGTTAACCTGTATGCACTGGATAGAGAACGGTAGTGGTCGAATTTGTTGATAAAGCTATTTAAAAACTTACCGATTATTGGGTGCAGGCTCTAGGAGGCTGTCCCGTATTTTGTAGGGGCAATCCCTTGTGGTTGCCTGGGTTTAGGTACATAAAA
>CAYYNM010000198.1:0-6089 GCA_964472945.1 uncultured Methylomarinum sp.
GGTGTGCCGAGAGGGAGAAATAAAAAAAGCTCTTTTTCCTTAACTTAATGACATTGATCATTACTCCATAAATCTAGCATCTGTAGAAAAGGATTCTCTCTATCCCTCTGTTTTTCAGTACTTTACAAAAGCAACAAGTAAAAACTGGAACATAGAGTTTAAGGCAAAAAGGAGAGGTTTGTATTTATGGTTCTATGAAATTTGGAGTTTTGCAAGAGCCTCTTATAAACATAAAAAAAACCCCTGCTCATAACAATAAGCAGGGGGTTTTTGAGCTAAAGCAATAAAGCTTTAAGACAACACTTACATCATGCCGCCCATACCGCCCATTCCACCCATACCGCCCATATCAGGCATTGCAGGTGCTGAGTCATCAGCAGGTGCATCAGCAACCATGACTTCAGTTGTGATCATTAAACTAGCAACAGATGCTGCATTTTGTAGTGCAGTACGTGTCACTTTTGCTGGGTCTAAAATACCCATTGCAATCATATCGCCGTATTCGCCAGTTGCAGCGTTGTAACCAAAGTTACCTTCGCCTTTTGCAACTTCGTTAAGTACCACAGATGATTCATCACCTGCGTTCGCAACGATTTGACGTAAAGGCTCTTCCATAGCACGACGTAGTGTATTAATACCTACTGTTTGATCATGGTTGATACCTTCAAGACCTTCAAGTGCCGAAATAGCACGTACCAGTGCAGTACCACCGCCAGCAACAACACCCTCTTCAACGGCTGCGCGCGTTGAATGTAAAGCATCTTCTACGCGAGCTTTTTTCTCTTTCATTTCAACTTCAGTTGCTGCGCCAACTTTGATGACTGCAACACCACCGGCTAATTTAGCCAAACGCTCTTGTAATTTTTCTTTGTCGTAGTCAGAAGTTGCTTCATCTGCTTGTGCTCTGATTTGAGCAACACGGCCTTTGATGTTTTCTTCTGAACCGGTACCATCAATAATGATTGTGTTTTCTTTGCTGATTTGGATTTTCTTAGCCGTTCCTAACTGGTCCATTTCAACTTTTTCTAAAGATAAACCAATCTCTTCAGAAATCACTGTACCGCCAGTCAAGATTGCAATATCTTCCAACATTGCTTTACGACGATCACCAAAACCAGGGGCTTTAACAGCCGCTACTTTAACGATACCGCGCATATTGTTTACAACTAATGTTGCTAATGCTTCACCATCAACATCTTCAGCGACGATCAATAAAGGACGACCTGCTTTAGCAACGCCTTCCAATGTGGGTAGTAAATCACGGATATTTGAGATTTTTTTATCGAACAATAAAATGAAGGGATCTTCCAGTTCAACACTCATGCTATCCTGGTTATTAATAAAGTAAGGTGATAAGTAACCACGGTCAAACTGCATACCTTCAACAACATCTAATTCGTTGTCTAAACCAGAACCTTCTTCAACAGTGATAACACCTTCTTTGCCGACTTTTTCCATTGCATCAGCAATGATTTCGCCAACAGATGCGTCAGAGTTTGCAGAAATCGTACCTACTTGAGCAATAGCTTCATTATCAGTACACGGTGTTGCTGATGCTACAATGGCTTCTACTGCTTTAACAACCGCTAAATCAATACCACGCTTCAGATCCATTGGGTTCATACCCGCTGCAACGGCTTTCATGCCCTCATTCACAATTGATTGAGCTAAAACAGTCGCTGTTGTTGTTCCGTCGCCCGCGACATCAGAAGTGTGAGACGCCACTTCTTTAACCATTTGCGCGCCCATGTTTTCGAATTTATTTTCCAATTCGATTTCTTTCGCAACAGATACACCATCTTTAGTGATGGTTGGAGCGCCAAAGCTTTTATCTAATACTGCATTGCGACCTTTTGGGCCTAATGTTACTTTTACCGCATTTGCTAATACGTTAACACCCGCAACCATTAAGGTACGAGCATCTGAGCCAAATTTTACGTCTTTTGCTGCCATCTTTTTTAAATCCTATTAATAAATAGTTAATGTGTTTTTAGGCTATTAACCCAAAATGCCCATAATGTCTTCTTCACGCATAACGATAAGTTCTTCACCGTCGATTTTCACTTCGTTGCCTGAATATTTGCCAAAAAGCACTTTATCACCAACTTTTACTTCCAATGCACGTACCTCGCCATTATCAAGTTGCTTACCATTGCCTACCGCTAAAACCTCACCTTCGCTTGGTTTTTCAGTTGCTGAACCTGGTAATACGATACCACCTGCAGTCGTTGTTTCTTCTTCAACACGTTTGACAATAACTCTGTCATGTAACGGACGTATATTCATCAATATTCTCCTTTTATATAATTAAAATTCGTTATTAGCACTCGCTGGCAATGAGTGCTAATAATAGTTAGATTTTGCACTCTGTCAAGTATGTGGCATTATCCCCCTCTTTCTCATCATTTTGCTTAGCCAATGAATGACCAACAATTACTTCGCTACAGCCGTCAAATTATGCTTCCTCAAGTTGATATTGAAGGTCAGCAAAAACTTTTAAACGCTAAAGTCCTTGTTATTGGTGCTGGAGGCCTGGGCTCTCCTGCTTCAATATACCTAGCCTCAGCAGGCATAGGGCAAATAACAATTTACGATGATGATGTGGTTGATTTATCCAACTTACAAAGACAAATTACTCATTACACAGACGATATTGGGACTGCCAAAGTTATTTCAACCCAGCAGACCATTAAAAAAATTAATCCTGAGGTAAAAGTTACTGCCGTTAAGCAAAGACTGGAGGGCAAGCAGTTACTTGAAGAAGTAAAAGATGCAGATATTGTGCTGGATTGCTGTGATAATTTTACGACTCGCTTTGCCATTAATACCGCATGTGTTCAGCATAAAACTGCTTTAGTTTCTGGTGCCGCTATTCGTTTTGAAGGGCAAGTTTCGGTTTTTACACCGGGTATCAATAACAGTCCTTGTTACAACTGTCTTTATTCTGATACGGGTGAAGAAATGCAAAATTGCGCAACTAACGGTGTTATATCACCCATTACAGGGATAGTTGGCAGTATTCAGGCTTTGGAAGCAATGAAACTTATTCTGGGAATAGGCAAGACTTTAACCGGCAGACTGCTACTGCTTGATGGCTTATCTATGCAGTGGAATGAAATGAAGCTATGTAAAAACGTACAATGCCCTACTTGTAGATCATAACTATTTTACTTTCTGGAGCACAGTGCTTTAGCCTATACCTGTATCGATAAAAAAAGGCTAAAGCACTGCGCTCATAGCTTGGGTGAGCGGTAGCGTTATCCGACATGATCAATATGATGGTTTATATCTTGTCGATCATTGGCGGAATACACCACTTACCCCTATTTATTTCTTATCACCTTTTATAGAGTGAATAACACTTTCAACCATATTTAACACTTTAGACTCACTATCACCATGTGGCTCAGTATCCCCAAAAGGCTCACCATCTTTCTTGGTATACATGTAAATAAAATAGCCTAAAGGGGCAAATGCCAATGCTGCTATTACCAACATAGCTATATACATAAAAATTAAATCACCTACCATAATCCTCTCCTCTATACATTTATTATTATTTTTATCTAGCGTCTAATATACCGCCCTATCATTCTACATACAAGAAAAACGCAACAATAAAATCTATGTAATGTGTCATTATGTCAATAAAACAACCCAATTACTCACATTAAAAAGATAAACACAACTCCGCTGAACAAATAATACTCTTTACAAACCTTTAAAATTAATCACCTTTGCACCTAAAAAAACCAAAATCATGCCTTTTATAGCTCTTGCTATACTGTTTTTATATTGCCCAAAAAGTTGCGCAAAGAAAAAGTTCGTCGTATACTTCAAAACTGCTTACTTGATCAAGCTAGCAAGAAAAAATTACAAAAACTTCTAGAGGTAAATATTATGAAATGGGAAACACCAGCTTACAATGACTTACGTTTTGGTTTTGAAGTAACAATGTACATCTACAACCGTTAATTTAAACGATTATAGAATAGTAAAAGGGGGAGGCTTAATTGTCGCCCCTTTTTTTTGCCTGAAACTTATTAATCCCGTATGATTCAGTTCTTAAACTATTAGATATCAAGTACAAATATGAAAATTAGAGTCCTCGGTTCAGGTGCTGGCGGTGGTTTTCCACAATGGAACTGCAGCTGCCCAAATTGCAAAGCTGTAAGAGCTGGTTCTATTAAAGCCAGCACGCGCAACCAATCATCTATTGCCATTTCATCTGATGGTGAACATTGGGTGTTGTTTAATGCTTCACCTGATGTACGCGCACAATTAGAACATTTTCCAGAAATTCACCCTAAAAATAAAGTGCGCGGCACAGGGATTGAAGCGATTGTGATAATTGACTCTCAAATCGACCATGCCACCGGCCTACTTATTCTCCGTGAAGGCGACCCACTTAATATTTACTGCACAGAAATGGTAAAACAAGACCTTTCTACTGGTTTTCCTATTTTTAACATCTTAGATCACTTTTGTGGTGTAAATGATCATCCAATTCCTTTAAATGGTGACTCATTTACCATCCCTAATATTGATGACCTTGAATTTACGGCTTTAGCGCTTAAAAGTAAGGCACCACCCTACTCACCCCACAGAAATGATCCACATGAAGGTGATAATATAGGTATGATCATTCGCCAGGTTTCAACGGGGAAAACTACTTTTTACGCACCAGGCTTGGGCGTGATAGAACCCCACGTAGAAAAAGCAATGCGTGAAGCCGACTGTGTGATGGTCGATGGCACATTTTGGACCAATGATGAATTGGCCTCTGTCGGTCGCCCACTATTAGCCAGAGCAATTGGCCATATTCCTCAGTCTGGTGAAGGCGGTATGATCGAAATTTTAAATGCAATGGAAAAACCACGAAAAATATTGATCCATATCAATAATACCAACCCCATTTTAAATGAAGATTCTGAACAGCGTAAAATATTAGATGCCTCGGGTATTGAAGTATCTTACGATAATATGAAAATAGAGTTATAAATCATAGCGGACTAAAGTCCGCTCTACACATATAGGTAAACTGATGGGTTGCTGTTCAAATAAAGCATGGACTAAAGAAGAGTTTGAAGCCAAATTACGTGGCATGGAAAATAAGTATCATATTCATCATCCAATACATACCTTGATGAATGAGGGAAAGCTTAACCAAAAACAATTACAAGGCTGGGTTGCCAACCGGTTTTATTACCAAATAATGATTCCGATTAAAGATGCCAATATTTTAGCGAATTGTCCAGACAGAGAAACACGGGCAATATGGACACAACGCATTCTTGATCATGATGGCCACCCTGGTGATCCTGGCGGCATTGAAGCATGGGTGCAATTAGGCGTTGCCGTTGGCATGACACGAGAAGAGGTTACTTCATTAGAGCATGTATTACCTGCTGTACGCTTTGCAGTGGATGCTTATGTTAATTTTGCCAGACGTTCAGAATGGCATGAAGCAGCAAGCTCATCATTAACAGAGATGTTCGCTCCAAAAATTCATAAACAACGTTTAGATAACTGGCCAGAACTTTATCCCTGGATAGAAAAAGAAGGTTATATTTATTTCCAAAAACGCCTTTCTGAAGCACGCAGAGATGTAGAGCACGGTTTGGAAATCACCTTGGATTGGTATAAAACACGCCAGCAACAAGAACGTATGGTTGAAATACTTCAGTTTAAGCTTGATGTTTTATGGTCTATGGCTGATGCCATGTATATGGCTTATGTTAATGATATGCCTCCTTATTTTAATGTTGAAAAATAAAACACCTTAATTAATTTAATAAGAACCTCAATAATATTGACTATTATTGAGGTTTTTTTATTTTCGGATTCTCTTATTTTTAACCATCCATCATCTTCAAATCATTAGCTCTTAATTTCAGGAAGCAACATGGCTTTATCTTACAGAGATATTAAAAATAACGCCCACCAATTCATCATAGACTATGAAGATGCAGTTAAAGAAAATGCAGAGTCGCAACTTTTCCTTAATGCTTTTTTTAATATATTTGGTCTATCTGTACGCCGTGTTGCCAGCTTTGAAAGACCCGTAAAAACAGAACAACAAGGCAGTA
>CAYYNM010000199.1:0-5986 GCA_964472945.1 uncultured Methylomarinum sp.
ACCAGGCAACCACAAGGGATTGCCCCTACAATTTTATCAATCGTTTCAAGCTTAGCCTTCCTCTATGGTTTTTAGTATTTTCTGAATTCAAGTTAAAAAAACTGGAACATCGAGTTATAAGCAACAAATCAACCAGACTATTTTCTATTTTTAGAGCAACAAGCGGAAAATAAACCTATTATGTGAAGCAAGTTTGACTTGGATAAACGTAAGCTGACACGGTAAATAGTGCTCTCAGTGCGCTCTGTGGTTAAATAATGGCTATGTCACCGTTAAGTGTTGAAAAAAACAATCAATTCTTATGGGTGCTTGATGTACCAGGCTTTAGCCAATACTTCATACCATTTCTAAGCTATTGATAATTTAAGATATTCAAAAATCCCACACTTAACAGTGACATAGAGCCTATTTATTAAGAGGCCAGCCAATAGGCCATCCTTTATATTTTTTCTTTTCTTGTTTCTGTACATCTAACTTTGAAATAACACCATCACGGTTTCTATCTAATTTTCTAAATTGCTTTTGTTCATAAGCTAGTAATTCTTCAGGCTCAACTAAGTGATCGCCATCCGTATCCATCTTTTTAAGAATTTTTGCTGCTTCAGCTTCAGAAGTTCTTAATTCACTCTTAATCGTTTTTTTAATATTTTTCTCAGAAACGCCTTGTTTTCTCAATTCTTTAATTGTTTTAGCAAGATCTTCCTTTATTTCAATAACAATTTCACCTTCAGAAATATAACCATCCTTATTAACATCAAGTGAGTCTTCATTAAAAGTAACGCTCTCATCATAAAACTCTTTAAAATTAACAGCTTTATCACCTGTCTCATCCATAGAGTAAATTAAATCATCAACTTTTTCCCCAGAGTAACTTTGCGCATTAACACCAGACGCTGCAATAACTAAGGCACTTGCAATTAAAGGTTTTACTAAAATTTTCATTTTTTCCTCTTTATTTAATCAAACTCAATCATATAGATCTTTATAAGGATAGGGAAAGCTGTGACATAAATCAACACCTTCATACAAATACATCGTAAAAATCTAATATTAAGCCGAAACCTGGCTCACATTTCAGTATAAAAAATAATGGATAAGCTACTTAAAATAGCTATATCAACAGATTCACCCCATTACCAGAATTTGTAGCGTGGGCTTCAAGTCCGCAATAACTGGCATAAACTATCTCTATGGCGGACTGAAGTGCGCTCTACCATTTATAAGCAACCCACTAAAAACGAACCCCACTATTCACATAACCCTAAAATATTGCTCATTTTCTCAAAAGCTAGATTAAATTCAGCTATCCCATCAACAGCCCCATCAAAATCAGCTTGCTGGTATTTAGCTAATAACTCACGGGCAATACAATGAATTCTCTCATGTGCCTGTTCAAGTCGATGTTGCCATTTTTCTTCAAATAACTGTTCTTGCCTTGCACGATGGATCCAATAACCGCAGTGGCAGTGCCTCATATCCATATTTGGCCATGCTTCAATATCTTGAGGAGCTGACTGCATATTGCTTATAAACAGATTTTTCCATCGTTCTCCGACCAAACGATATAATTTAATCTTATTTTCTTTTACTGTTCGCTGCTTACTGCTAAAAGATAGCCACTCTTGATTGGGGGTATAGCTATTCAACCAGCTTAGAAATTTATCCGCCGGTATGGGTTTTGATATTCCATATCCTTGGGCACGTTCACAGCCCATAATAAGTAGCATCAGTCCATGGTTAGTTGTTTCCACTCCTTCAGCAATGACTTCCCGGTTAAACGAGTCTGCTAGTGCAATCACCCCATCAATAATCACATAGTCATCGGAGTCATCCAGCATGTCTCGTACAAAGCTTTGGTCTATTTTAATGGTATGAACCGGTAAGTTTCTTAAATGCGTGAGTGATGAATAGCCTGTACCAAAATCATCAAGAGAAAAAGAAACCCCTAACTGCTGTTTACAGCTTTTTATAATGTTAATAATTGTGTTCAGATCACCCAATGCAGAGCTTTCCAATATTTCTAACTGTAGAGTTTTCGTATTTACAGAGGGATATTTAAGTAAAGCTGCATCGAATTTCTCAATAAAACTGGCCGATAATAAGTGGTTTGATGAGATATTAATGCTGACAACAAGGTTTATCCCTTGTTGTTGCCACAGTTTTAATTGAAATAGTGCTTGATTAATAACCCAATCACCAATCTTGATTTCTAAATCTGTAGCATCAACAAAAGGCAGGAAGTCGAGTGGTGGAATAAGCCCTTTTTCAGGGTGAATCCATCGAATTAAGGCTTCAGCACCATATACTTCCCCGGTCTTCATATTCACTTTGGGCTGATAAAACAATTGAAATTCATTATTTTCTAAAGCGTGTTCAATTTCACTGAGCCGGTGCTGCTTGATTATAATGGCTTGATCTTGCTCGGTATTAAATAAGTAGTAATTACCTCTTCCAGATTGCTTGGCTTGATACATTGCCTGATCGGCATGGCGTAGCAGGGTATCTATATCACTCTTATCATTAGGGTATAGAGTTACGCCCGTCGAGACAGATATTTTGTGGGGATAGCCATCAATAATATAGGGCTGAGCCAAAGCATTATGAATGCGCTCTATAGTTAGTTCACACTGCTGCAAAGAGGCTATATCATTTAGCAATAAGGCAAATTCATCACCCCCTTGACGTGAAACTGTATCTTCTTCCCGAATAGCCAAAATAATTCGTTGTGCCACCTCAATTAATAACTGATCTCCTACTTTATGACCGTATTGATCATTCACGGGTTTAAAGTTATCTAAATCAAGAAAACAAATCGCAAGCTGCTTAGATGTTCTATGACTATGAGCAATCGCTTGATTAAAGCGATCAACAAATAAAGCTCGGTTTGGTAAGCCGGTCAGCACATCATAATGTGCCATTAAATTAATTTTTTCTTGCTGTTGTTTACTTTGAGTTATATCAGAGAACACCCCAACGTAATTAACGACGTCACCCTTTTCGCCCAATAAAGTAGAAATATTGAGTAGTTCCGCATAAATTTCACCCCCTTTATGACGATTCCAAACTTCACCCTGCCAATAACCTTGCTCATTAATCTGTAGCCACATTTCAGCATAAAATTCTGGACTTTGTCTGCCAGAACTTAATAGGCTTGGGTTTTTTCCGATAACCTCCTCACGACTATACCCCGTGATCTCACTAAAAGCAGGATTAACATCAATAATATGCTTGTTTTTGTCTGTAATAGTAATGCCTTCATGAGTATTGGTGAATACATTTGACAGCATTAACAGTCGCTCATTAGTTTGACTTCGTTCAATGGCAATCGCTACCAGTCGGGCGGCAAATTCGATCAATTCAAAATCTTTTTGTTCCGGTGTGCTGATTTCATGATGGTAAACTGTAAATGTACCCAGTACGTTATTATTTGAACCTACGATAGGCTCTGACCAACAGGCTTTTAGGTTTGCCTTAACGGCTAATTCTTTATAGGCCTCCCAATAAGGATGGGTTTGAATATCTTCAACAATAACGTGTTGCTGAGTAAAAGCAGCGGTACCGCAACTACCTACGCCTTCACCAATTTCAATACCATCAATTGCTTTTTTATAGAAATCAGGTAAATGAGGTGCGGCTCCCATTAATAAGTGTTTCTTGTCTTTATCCAATAGTAAAATACTGCAAACAATTCTTGGATGTACCGCTTCAACTATATTGATGATTGACTCAAGGAGTACCGTTAATCCCGTGCCCTTAAACAATAGTTCAAAAACCTGGTGTTGCATGCTTTCATAAAAGTTAAACCGTTTTTGTTGGGTAATATCACGAACGGTTGCCTGAACGACTGTTTTACCTTCTACCACTATTCCACTAATAAGCACATCAGCAGAAAAAGGCTGGTTATTATCAATACGTTTATGTACCCATTCAAATTGATGTTTACCTTGCTTAATAGCGGTTGCAATATGCTGTTGAGCTAATATCTCGGACCGTTCACCGCTGGGCTGAGTTTCAGGAGATATATCGGAGGGTGATTTACCACGCAGCATTTCTATAGAGGAACAACCAAACAAGTTTAATGCTGCCTTATTAGCATCAATAAAGTCCGTGTCATCGAGCACTACCATTGCATCATTAGTTGTTTCAAATAATATACGATATTTTTCCCTTGCCTGTGATAAAGCAAACTCATTGAGTTTTCTTTCCGTCACATCAACAAAGACCCAAAGTGACTCACCTTGTTCTTCATTTAATACTGTGCCACGCATATCAATCCAGACATGCTGACCGTCCTTACATAGAAACTCTAGCTCATTTTTTATGATGCCTGATGTTTTGATCGTGGCATAAGCCTCACCAATAGCTTGATAATCATCTTTTCTGGCATAGACTTGGCGTGTTGGACAGCCAATTAATTCACCTTCCTGATAGCCAAGTAGGGTTTCAAAAGCCGTATTTGCCCAGATAATTTTTCTATCTCGAACGGTCACAATACCAACCAACGAGTTATCTAAAATAGCTGTTTGTTCCGCTAGTAGTTTTTCGTTGGCTAGCTGATTAAGTTTTCTCTCAGTAATATCTTGAATAAACCCAGACAGTCTTTCTACTGTCCCCTCTTTATTCAGCAACGCTTTACCACGACATTCAATCCAACGGTGTTCACCATCATTTTGTCGGGTAATTCTGTATTCAATATGATGTTCTTTACCTGTTGCAAGGGAATGTTGCAAGGAAGCCATCACCGCATCACAATCATCTTTATGAAGAAGCTCACAAAGTAGTTCTGGGCTAGATTCAGAACCTACTGGTAAACCAAAAATAGCATGAACTTGTTCAGACCAAATTGCCGTTTTACCACCAGGGAATAAATCCCAATGAGCAATATGCGCATAATTTTGTGTTTCTTTTAATTGAGATTCGCTTTTTTCAAGTTGATTTTGTATTTGCTTTTGAACCGTTATATCCCGAGTAATACCAAATAAGCCGATAGTTTCGCCACTCTTGTTTTGTATTGGATATTTACGGTTATCGACCCAGCCTTTATTACCTTCTTTATCAAGTATTTCTTGCTCTTTATGGGCAATATGCTCACCAGAAAACACTCGCTTCTCTAATTCATAATAGCTATCTGCATATTGCTCTGGGAATACATCGTAATCGGTTAAGCCCAGTAGATCCTCCCAATGTTTGGATGGTTCAGTGAGTGAAATAAGTGTTTTGCTGACTCCTGTAAAGACATAATTACGATCTTTAAAATAAATATAATCATCCGTATTTTCCATAACTACCTTGAAATTAGTTACCATCTGCGGATGAGATAATTCGTTATAAAGGCTTTTGGCATCTTGCAGTAATAAATCAAGAATAATAGCACCCATTTTCTCATCTAATTTTTTAGTAAACGTACTTTTTACACAGAGAATACGCCCATTTTTGTGTCTAAGGCGGAGATTAAATGAGCCGGATGGAGGTGATGTATCTACTGAAAAGAGCTGGTTAGCAATATCACTATCGCCTTTATGAATTCTATCTTTTAGACTAACATTGCCTGAGATAAAGTTATCTACTGTAAACCCAAGCAATACTTCGACATCATTGCTGACTGAAACAATAGAAATTTGTTTTGATAGCAATAACTGAAAAGTAGCTTCAAGTAGGTACATTATAAATAATCATACAGTTAAGGTACAAGGGTCGGCTCATTATACTTCAAAAAGGAATATTGCCGAAATTCACATATAAATTAAAGGGTAATACTCGATATTTCGGTTTAAGTGAATTAATATCGTTCATTTGTAGAGCAGACTAAAGCCCACTATAAGTACTTACGCAAAATTAATTTAACGAAAAAAGGTATCATAATAGACAATTATTTTGCTGACTCTGAATTTTTGTGCTTTATATAAAAGACCTACTCCCAGAAGAAATTGTTGCTTTAAACTCGATGTTCCAGTTTTTTTAACTTGAATTCAGAAAATACTAAAAA
>CAYYNM010000200.1:0-5851 GCA_964472945.1 uncultured Methylomarinum sp.
AAAAAAACAACATATTCATTTGAATTAATTATACTTTCTTAAACGAATGACATTGATTCAGGAACAGGGCGATAAAATTCACTCAGTCCAAAGTAGTTCATCCAGCCAGAAATATATCGTCTGAGCTGTAAATACCAATAGCTCCAGCTGACACCCCAAGATCGCTCCGTAATTTCACGAATACGATGTTTGAAGTTTCGGACTCCAGATAATTTTCTTTCCTTTAAAAACGAAAGTCTGCAGGATCAAGTCTTGCAATAAAGCATGATTGCAAGACTTGACCCCGTTTTTGCTGCGCCAGTTGCTCAAGTTATTCCGTGCCCATTCCTAAGATTACTGAGAACGTAGCGTTTTTGATCGTTCAAGCTGTAGAATAACCTAAAAACAGTCTAAATTTGGTAAACAGGCTATCTAAACAAAGATATTTCAGGTAGCCAAATATATCTATTACGACTACAACCAAAATATAATGGTTGTCATTAATTTTCAAGACCAGCTGCAAGCAGCAATGCAAAAATTAGCCAGTTTACTAAAATCAATCGAGTCCAACCCAACCCCCAGTGACTTAAAGTGAGAGCACTGATTTGTTGTAACTCAATTAATCCTTTCACTATAATTGTTGGTAGCAATGCTATACCCATGCTGGCACCACTATTTTTTTTGGTTATTTTGCTTCCAATACGTTAAGTGAGGGGCTTGATATGTCTGCGCTTGGATGCTTCTACTCTTTGCTTGGTATGCAAAATGCGCGGCTCAACTCCAATCTACCCTCTTGGTAAAGCTCTGAAAACAGAAGGGTAGCTGTTGGCAATAAACCCATAAGCCTGAAATAAAAAAGTTATATGTGGCTGTCCTCGACTAACATGCAGGGTCATGATAATCTGTTAAAGTAAATGATTGCTAAAACTGAGTGATATAACATGGTTTATGTGTCATATAACTTATAGTATGCGTTGTATTTAAGTGAAAAGTAGTGCTAAGTTGAAACATAAATTTGGCATATTATTTGCTTATTAAAGTTAGAGTAATAAAAGTATTGTAGTGGATGATAAGGAACAAATTATGAATAACCCTTTGTATGCAAAATTTATTTTACCCGTTGTTATATTAGTCAGCGCCCCGCTTCAAATCCATGCAGAAGAGTATAGGTATGATGATCTTGGCCGGTTAGTCGAGGTTGTCAAAGATGACTTTGAATTTACGGGATATGATGAAAACAGTACAAGACAGACTTATATAGCGAGTGAAAGCGAGTTTTATGAATATGATATTTTAGGAAACCGAATACAAAAACAAATCAAAGCAACTCGAATTAAGAAATAAATAGTTTAGTTACCTATCGTATAGCACCTGTCTAGCCGTCTTTATATTTATTAAAGGATTAACAATGCAGTCCCGTCATCACCATTATTTCACCATGCTTTTTCGTGTAGTTAATACGCTCGTTTTAACTTCGTTATTTATAATTTCTTCGGCTTGGGCTGGAAACAATGCCCCTATTGGACCTGTTATGGTGAATATGGCACCAGTCACCCATGAAGAGTTAGAGAGAGCTTTAAAGGAAAGAGATATAGCTGATTTAGCTGCAAATACCTTTAATAGTTTTCAGCAGAGTCGTGTTGTAAGAGTCTCTCCTCGAATGATCGCTCTAAAATCCGTATCCACCGAGATTTCAGAATTGGCTCGCGCATTAAAGCATGATCCCGATTTAATCTACGAGTTTGTTAAAAGCCAAATCGAATATGAACCCTTATTTGGTGTTATGAAAGGGGCAGTAGGTGCGTTAATCGATAAAAGAGGGAATGCATTTGATCAATCCGCTTTAATGGTTGATCTATTACGAGCATCAGGATATACAGCAAATTATGTTTATGGGAAAATCCGTTTAAATCCCGAGCAAACTATGGCATGGGTAGGAGCAAGTGATTATAGTGCTGCTTTCAATGTTATAGGCAATGGGGCTATCCCTATTGAAAACGTCTATCAAGATAGTATTGATATTACTCATACTTGGGTGGAAGTGTCCATAGATGGGGTTAAATATGCTTTTGATCCAAGTTTTAAACAGTATCAAACACAAGTGGGAATAGATATTGCCCAAGTGACGGGGTATGATACAAATAATTTTATCTCAAAGGCTTTATCGGGTGCAACGGTAACAGCGGATTATGCGCAAAACATTAACCAAAGTAACGTCAGGGAGGCTTTAACGGAGTATGCAACTCACTTAGTGACCGAGTTAAAATCTAATCACTCGGAAGCTAACTTGTCAGAAATCATTGGCGCAAAAGTTACTCAGCCAGAAGTGGCACATGTACGTCAAACAGCTTTAGCTTATCAACAAGCCATCATAGAAAAATGGCCTGCCGAGATTCCTGTTCGGTATCAAACCCGGTTACGCATTAAACATTTAGGGATAGATGTAACTTATTCCAGTGCTGATATATATGGTAAGCGGCTTACGCTTCGCTATACTGCCTCCAATAAGCCCGAACTGCGGTTGAATGGACAATTGGTAGGGAGTGGCAATGTTGTCTCTGTGGGCTCTTCACAAAAAGTGAACCTATCCATTTCACATCCTTATGCTTTTTCTGGTGCCAATCAAAGTGGAGATCAGAGCATAGAAGCACGACCTGGCTATACCTATCTGATTACAAATGGCTGGGGTAGCATGGGTAAAGGGATGCTGGACAGACACCAGAAAATACTTGCTGACCTTCAGCAGTCAGGCCAGGAAGCATCCTCTGAAGCTGTTTTAGGTGAAAACCTAATGTTGATTGCGAGCCATTGGATTATTCAGGGAAGCTTGTCTGGTAAGCTTTCTGGTGCTCTATCAAAAAGTGTTGTTTTACGGCATCATTGGGTGGGTATTGCTGGGCATAAAACAGGCCCTTATGTAGATCTTCCTTTTAATGTGAGTGCTCCGCAAAAACTGGATAGAGCCGAACGAAACACGGCATTGTTTTTCTCAATAGCGGGTGCTGGGAGTGCTCTAGAACATGGGGTTATAGAGCAAACACAAGCTGTTGGAGCTGTCTCTACGGTGCAACTGCTTGATTTTGCCAATAGTCAATCAAATAGAATTTTTGATGTGACACAAGCAAACTTTGCAGCCGTTAAGCCTCTACTTGTAGGTTATAGTGAAGCTCAATTAAGACAATTTAAGGGTGCGTATTTAGATAAAGGTTTTCGTATCTTACTCCCAGAAAATGGCCTATTAGATCAAGAGGAAGGCGATAGCTGGCAAGGTTATGGAGCCTTACTGGTCAGTCAAAATGAAGATAGAATTATGCACTTGATTGGTGGCGGATTAAAAGGAGGGTTTGCACGTAAGCCAGTTCCTCCCCGAAGATATTTGCCGCCTATTTCTATTCCCAAAATAACAAATGCCAAAAGCACAGCGACAGGACAGACGTCATATGACCCTATTGACTTAGTCTCAGGTGATTTTTTATACGATAATACAGATATTAGTATAGGAAGCACACCCTTCCCTGTTGGATTAGGGTTCGAGCGGCATTACAGCTCAGCAGGACGTAGAGGGGAAAATGGCATGGGTTATGGCTGGACTCATAATTACAATATTACCGTAAAGGAAGAAAGTAATGCCTATCAAGCTCTAGGGCAGGACTCACCCGTTGATGCGTCCGCCGCTATTGTTGCCTCATATATTGCATTAGATATTTTAAAAGGTGAAAAAACCAATGAAAAGCTAATCATCCTAGCTATCATAGAAAAATGGATGATGGACCAGTTAACGGATAATGCCATCAATATAAACTCACCAGGTGATACCCAACAGTTTATAAAGCTACCTGATGGAAGCTATAACCCAGGCCCAGGCAGTTTAAGCAAACTAAGCAAAAAAGCAGATGGTAGCTATCAGCTTAGAAATAAAACGGGCGTTATCATGGACTTTGATAATGAGGGTAAGTTAAAAACCAGACAAGATACCAATGGTAACACCTTAACACTAACATATAACAGTGATGGACAGGTTTCACGCGTTGAAAATAACTTTAGCCAAGCGTTAACAATACAGTACCAAAATAAAAAAGTGAGCGAAGTGCTGGATGGTAATGGCCGAAAAACCCAGTACCAATATGATGCCAATAATAATTTAATTCGCTTCACCAATGCTAACAATGAAACCACAAGATATGTTTATGACCTGGAAGGGCGTATGACACAGGTTTTCACACCAGCACATCCAGAAACCGCAATGGTCACCAATATATATGATACGCGTGACAAAGTAACAGAACAAACGAACGGCGACGGTTATACCTACAACTATTATTTTGCAGGTTATCGCAGTGAAGAAGTAGACCCAGATGGACAACGGAAAGTATGGTATTACACACACTATGGAAAACCACTAAGGGTGATTGATGGGTTAAACCGTGAAATTATCAGTGAATATAATGGACAGCAGCAGATAAAAAGACAAATTTTACCCGAAGGCAATGCGATTGAATATGACTATGACCCGTATCACCGAGTAACAAAGATAACAACGCTACCGAAACCAGGAGCATCAGAGCTCACGCTAACCCAGAGCTATCAATATGAAAACCAATATCACAAACTCACTCAAAATACAGATACCCTGGGGCGAATAACAACGCTAAGCTATGATACAAAAGGAAATTTAATAGAAGTCCAATACCCCACAATAGAGGGAGTAATACCCACAATAAAGTATAGCTATAATGTTAACGGACTTAGACAAAGTGAACGTGATGCAGAAGGTCGATTAACACAATTTTATTATGACAGCACAGGTAATCTTACCCGCTCTACTTTAGACCCTGATAATTTAAACCTAGTGACAAATCAAAGCTATGATAGTGTCGGAAATATCATTAGCCAGACAGACCCCAAAAATAACACAACACAACTAGTTTATGACGCAGAGCGTAGATTAATCAAAACAATAGCCCCCGCACCCTTTAACACCATTACAGAATATACCTATGATAAAGAAGGGCAATTACTTAGTCAGCGTAATCAAGCAGATGGTACTCAACAACCCTGGCAACAAACTAGCTATACCTATAACCGAAATGGAAAGGTACTTCAAGTAACCGACCCACAAGGGCACCTGACTGATTATATTTATGATGGAAATAACCGGCTAATAACCCGCACAGATGCAGAAAACAGATTAACAGACACCCTATACGATGCAGCCGGGCAAGTGATAAAAGTTAGTCAATTGCTAAATGAAATCCCCGTAACACTAGCAGAATATAAATACACCGAGAATGGTAAGCAAAAAAGTGTCACAGATGGCAATGGGAATACCACGAACTACCAATATGATGGGCATGATCGATTAATTAGCACAAGCTACCCAAACAACACACAAGAACTATTAAGATATGACCCGGCGAGTAATATCGTAAAACAACGGACACGAGCAGGGCAATGGTTTACATACCGCTATGACGCACTCAATCGACAGGTTTCTAAAACACGACCTGATGGAAGCCAGGTCATCAGCAAATATGATTTAAGTGGAATAACCACAAAAGTAACAGAAAACAACAAAAACTGGTTATATGAAAATGACAGTCTAGGCCGACGAGTTAAAACAACGAACCCAGCAGGTAAAATTGTTCAATATGCTTATGATCAGAATAGTAATAGAACCCAGCTCACTTACCCTGATGGCTTTATCGTAGATTACAGCTATGACTCACTGGATCGCCTTGAGAGCATAAAGCAAGATGGAAAAACACTGGCAGCCTATAGATATGATGCATTATCCAGACGAAAAACACTGGATTACGGGGATGGCTCAAAAACACACTATGAATATGAAATTGATAATGACCTAGCAACAATA
>CAYYNM010000201.1:0-5842 GCA_964472945.1 uncultured Methylomarinum sp.
CTCCCCCTGCTCCCCTCTTTTTCAAAGAGGGGAGCTAAAAGTATATACTTTCACAGCCTCTGAGTTTTTCCTCAACTCTTGCCAGCTCTACAGCATCAGTAATATTGAGTTTATTCTCTAAAATCATAATTTACCCTTCATAACTTGTCACGCAAACATCTTTTCTAAGCTTATTTTCCTCAGTGTCTATTTATTAATTTTAGTACACTAGGGTCATAGTACGTAGTACATCTGTGACCGCACGAAGTATATTCTAAATTTTATGAAGATCAATACCTTATAAATCAAGTTACCCCCCCTTCCCTCGGGTTTAAGCTGCTATTTTTCGCCTTCAATCACCCACATTTACTCTCACCACAATTCAAACAAGTCATACAGCCATCCATTAACACCATGGCTTTAGTACTACACTTCACACATAAGGTTGCTTTTTCTGGAAAAGAGTCTTCGCTTTTATCACTTGTTGCACCATGCTTGTCTTCAAATTCTTTGCGTTTTTCAGCAAGATACTGCTTTTGGTGATCTGTCATTTCTTCTGACTTAATCAGGCCGATGTACTTCATATGAGATTCAATAGCTGAGCCAATTTCTGCCACTAATGAAGGCATAAATACACCGCCTTTTTTGAAATACCCACCTTTTGGGTCAAACACAGCTTTCATTTCTGCTACTAAAAAGGTGACATCCCCTCCTTTTCTAAAAACGGCAGAAATAACACGAGTTAAGGCTAATACCCATTGAAAGTGTTCCATATTTTTAGAGTTAATAAACACTTCATACGGGCGACGTTCTTCATGCTCTGTACCTAAATTCAATACCATATCATTGATGGTAATATACAGCGCATGTTCTGACTGTGGGGTTTTAATTTTATAAGTTGATCCTAACAACACCTCGGGGCGTTCTACATTTTCATGCATACTTTCCAATGAGGGCTCTTCAGTTTCAACTGCTTTATCTTCTTGTTTAATTACTTTGTAAGCAACAATTTTTTTTGTGATTTTATGTGTCATTAGAATTTCCCGTAATAGCCTTCTTTTAATGCATCAAATAAATTGGCGGCTGTATGCATTTCACCATCATATTCAATTTCTTCATTACCTTTTGCTTCGACGACATGGCCATCTTCCAAAGTAAACTGATAAGTTGTTTTTTCCAAATCGTCTTCTTTTACCAACACACCTTGGAAAACTTCAGGGTTAAAGCGGAAGGTAGTACAGCCTTTTAAACCTTTATCATAAGCATATTCATAAATAGATTTAAATTCTTCATAAGGAAAATCAGTCGGGACATTCGCTGTTTTTGAGATTGATGAATCTATCCATATTTGTGCGGCCGCTTGTACATCAACATGTTGTTTTGGAGAAATATCATCTGCTGAAATAAAGTAATCAGGTAATTTCTCATCCGGCTTATCACTAAAAGGCATTGCATTAGCATTAATTAGTTTTCTATATGCTAATAGTTCAAATGAAAAGACATCGATTTTTTCTTTGCTCTTTTTACCTTCTCGAATAATATTACGTGAGTAATGATGTGCAAAACTTGGCTCAATTCCATTACTTGCGTTATTAGCTAGTGATAATGAAATAGTTCCCGTTGGTGCAATTGAACTGTGATGAGTAAATCTTGCCCCCTGCTCTGCCAATGCTTTAACTAACTCCGGCTCTTGCGTTGCTATTAACTGCATATAACGACTGTATTTTGCATGCAGAACTTTTCCTAAAATTTTATCCCCTTTTTTAAAGCCGTCTTGTTTCATTTCTGGGCGTTTGTGTAACATTTCACCCGTAACAATAAACTCTTGTTCCATAATCGGGGCAGCACCCTTCTCTTTTGAGAGTTCCAGCCCGACTTTCCAACCTTCTATGGCTAGAGTTTTAGTGATTTCTTCAGTGATTTTTAAAGATTCAGCTTCTCCATATTTTAAACCTAACATGGTTAGTGTAGAGCCAAGCCCTAAATACCCCATACCATGACGGCGTTTACTGGTAATTTCATATCGTTGTTTTTCTAGGGGTAAGCCATTAATTTCTACGACGTTATCCAGCATCCGGGTAAAAATTGCAATCGTCTTACGGTAAGTGTCCCAGTCAAAATAGGCATTATTTGTAAAAGGTTTTTCTACAAAACGGGTTAGATTAATTGAACCTAATAGGCAGCTTCCATAGGGGGGGAGTGGCTGCTCTCCACATGGATTGGTCGCACGGATATTTTCACAAAACCAGTTATTATTCATCTCATTGACTTTATCAATTAAGATAAAGCCAGGTTCAGCATAATCGTATGTAGAGGACATGATTATGTCCCATAAGCGACGTGCTGGCATGGTTTTAGTTATTTTACAGGCAACTAGCCCGGCATCATTAACCACATAGCCCTCTTTATTCGGAATATCACGCCAGGTAATTAATTCTTTATTGTTTAAATCTAGTGAATCCATTTGTTTTTCTTTCTCTGTGACAGGGAAAGATAAAGCCCACGGTTTGTCACTTTTTACCGCTTCAATAAATTCAGTAGTAATCAACAGAGATAAATTAAATTGGCGCAAACGACCATCTTCCCGTTTTACCCGAATAAATTCAACCACATCTGGGTGAGCTATATCAAATGTTGCCATTTGTGCGCCACGCCTCCCTCCTGCAGATGAGACGGTAAAACACATTTTATCGTATATATCCATAAATGATAATGGCCCAGATGTATAAGCACCTGCACCTGAAACATACGCATCTTTAGGACGTAAGGTTGAAAATTCGTAACCTATACCACAGCCTGCTTTTAAGGTAAGTCCGGCTTCATGTACTTTAGCTAAAATATCGTCCATTGAATCAGCAATGGAGCCAGATACTGTACAGTTAATAGTTGAAGTTGCAGGTTTATGTTGTTCTGCACCCGCATTGGAAACAATACGTCCAGCCGGAATAACCCCTTGACGTAGCGCCCATAAAAACTGTTTTTGATATTTGTCTTGCAGGGTTTTATTTTTTTCCACACTCGCCAAAGCTTTAGCTACACGTTGATAAGTTTCATCAATTGTTTTATCAATGGCTTCCCCCTCTTTAGTTTTTAAGCGATATTTTGTATCCCAAATATCTAGTGAGGCACCTTGTAATGGAATATCTGTATCGTTATTAGAGACGATATGTAGCTGTGCAGTCATTAATAATGTCCTTGTATATTGTTGTTAATAGGGTAAAGACTTATAGATTCACATAAGTGTAAAATAAATAACATGTGGATATATAGTGTTTTTTATTAATCTTAACACAAGATATAGTGTTTGTTGTGTTTTTGATAGCAATTTTTTATTCTCTTGGTGTTTTTTCTCAGCTTTATTTTTGTGAAACTCCTACAACCTCTCTTAGCCATTAGAGGGCATTAAAGATATATACCCTCTCAAATATAAATGAGTTGATTAATGACAAAAATATTACACAGAGTGTTTGTAAAAACACACCTCTACTCTATAGTTAACTAAAGATATTACTCCCCATAACAATATAATAATTTTAAAACCAAACAAATTGAACTCATTGCTATAACGGGTATCAATAACAAAGTATCTTAATAATGCACGCGGAGAACACTCTTTAATGGCTAATAAAACCAGCTTATCTCAGTTTATTACCGAACAACAACGCAAAACAACTTCTGAAACATCAGGCGAGTTAAGTGCCTTGCTTAACGATATTATGACCGCCTGTAAAAAAATCTCTCATTTAATAAACCAAGGTGACTTAATTGGCACTTGGGGCAGTGCGGATTCAGAAAACATACAAGGCGAAGTACAAAAGAAGCTAGATATTATCAGTAATGATTTTATGGTTGATTCGCTTAACTGGACGGGACATCTTGCAGGGATGGTATCCGAGGAGGAAGATGACCCCATTGAAATTCCCTCACAATATCCAAAAGGTAAATACCTTGCCTTATTTGACCCCTTAGACGGCTCATCAAATATAGATGTCAATTTAACGGTCGGTACTATATTTTCAATTTTACGTTGTGATCAAGGTATCAACCCAAGCATTGATGATTTTTTACAAAAAGGTAGTACACAAGTCTGTTCTGGCTTTGTGCTTTATGGCCCATCAACGATGTTAATTTTAACAACGGGGCAAGGAGTCAATGGTTTTACCCTGGACCAGGAAATTGGTGAGTTTTATTTGACTCACCCTACGATGACTATCGCTGAAGATACTCAAGAATTTGCTATTAATATGTCCAATCAAAGGTTCTGGGAGGCACCTGTACAGCAATATATTGCTGAATGTGTTCAAGGCACAGACGGAGCAAGAGAAAAAGATTTTAATATGCGATGGATTGCCTCTTTAGTGGCTGAAGTTTATCGGGTACTTACGCGTGGAGGTATTTTTATGTACCCTTATGACTTACGCGACCCCACTAAAGAAGGTAGGTTACGTTTACTGTATGAAGCCAATCCAATTGGTTTTATTATTGAGCAAGCAGGTGGTCTTTGCTCAACAGGACGTCAACGTATTATGGATATTGACCCCAAAGAAATTCATCAACGTGTACCGGTTATTTTAGGTGCCAAAAATGAAGTTAATCGTGTTATTTCGTATCATAAGGAGTTCGATTTATGCAAATAGATGTTTTTAATGGTGATGCAGATGGTATTTGTGCATTAATACAACTACGACTAGCTCACCCAGCTAAGTCACAATTAGTGACTGGTTTAAAAAGAGACATTCAATTATTAGAGGATGTTAAAGTTCAACATGGCGACGATGTTACTGTGCTTGATATTTCATTTGAAAAGAACAGTGCTGCTGTTGACAGGTTACTTAATGAAGGTGCTAACATTTTTTATGTTGACCACCATCGGCATGGTGATATTCCCGATCATAAACACCTAAAAACCCTAATTAATACCGAGGCTAATATTTGTACTAGCTTGCTGGTTAATGATTATTTAGAAGGCAAGTACCACGAATGGGCTATTGTTGCAGCTTTTGGAGATAATTTAATTGAGACTGCTATCAAGTCGGCCTACCCTCTTTCACTTTCTAACAATCAGTTGGAACAACTTAAAATGCTTGGCATTTGTATTAATTACAATAGCTATGGTACAAGTCTAGCTGACTTACATTTTGCCCCTGACTTGCTATATCATGAGTTACAAGCTTTCACTTCACCTTTTGATTTTATGGCTGAAAATGAAGAGGTTTATGAAAAACTATTAGCAGGCTATACCAACGATATGACAAAAGCTGATAAGGTTTCGGCAGAATATCAATCAGAGAAAGTAGCTGTTTACATTTTACCTGATGAAATATGGAGCCGTAGAGTAAGTGGGGTTTTGAGCAATGAACTTGCCAATAAGAACCCTGATAGAGCGCATGCAGTTATTAGCTCAAACAGCCTAGGTAGCTATCAAATTAGTGTTCGAGCGCCTTTAAATAACAAAACAGGAGCTGATGAGCTTTGTTCTTCTTTTCCATCAGGCGGAGGACGGCAAGCTGCCGCAGGTATTAACCAGCTCGCAATTGCCGATTTACCCTCTTTTATTACTGCATTTGACGAAAAATATGCATAATTCCATTCATAAAGCGGACTTTTGTCCGCTTTCACTTCCATTAGATTTATAAGTATTAATATAGTTACGTTACCTCCTTCACGTATAGGGCGGCTTGCAACAATAACAGTGCTGCGTTGTTGATTTTTCTAGGGTTAACTTAAAAACACCGCCACCGAATCAGAAAACTATAAACTCTATATTCCAGTTTTTAATTGTTGCTTTTGTAAAGTGCTGAAAAACAGGGGGGGATAGAGAGTATCCTTTTCTACAGATGCTAGATTTATGGGGTAATGATCA
>CAYYNM010000202.1:0-5840 GCA_964472945.1 uncultured Methylomarinum sp.
TACTTACCTACATCCCTGTAGGCATCCAGCAGGAGAGGGCTTTAGAGCAGTAATCGTAATGATATTGGAGTAAGGGTAACTAGCCTTCCCCCTATGGTTTTTAGTGTTTTCTGAGTTCAAGTTAAAAAAACTGGAACATCGAGTTATAGTTAACTACTTTTCGAACCTTCAAAAAAAACCAATAACTTTAAATATAATTTCACATAAGATTTCATTCTATTTAAGGCAGCTTGATAAGCTTCTTCATCATAACGATGACTTAAACCATTTCTATCATCAAGTGCTTGCATCCAAAGCAAATAATTCTGTTCGTCTAAATACCCTGCTGCAAAAAAACTTTTAATACTTTGCTTGGGTGTTTTTGCATCAATCGCTTCTGCTTTTAATAAAAACACTTTTGCCAATTTCCAACTGAGTTCTGTCACTATCTCAAACTTTTGTATCATTCCATTTTCAAGCCCATCAATTAACCGTGGATCTAGCACCTGCTGTAAAGATTCATAATCAACATTGGCCAAATAACTAAAACTTTCTACAGACTGTTTATATAATTGTAACTTTAACTCCATGATATTACCTTTTTCATCGCTTGTTGTTTAAACGCCTCTGAAACAGCATTAAAATCGACTAAATCTACATCATAGGGTACAAAAGATTGCTCAATTGTTTCTTTAATATCATTAAGGATTTTCTTTGCTACTACTGATTCAGACAAAATACCTATATCTATATCAGCCATTCCACCTGCTGTTCCCTTAGCTCTGGAACCAAAAAGAAAGATTTGAGTATTTTGAGGTAATTTATCTTTAAGTAGTTGCTTTAGATATATTTCACTTTTTTGATAGAGAGTTAGCGATATTTTATTTTCTAGCTTTGCCTGTTGTATACAACTTTTTAATGCTGAAATTACCGTAGCCTTTCTAATGGTTGTTCTATTCCCTGAAAAAATAGATTGACTACAAAAAATGAGACCCTCTTTCACTCCCCAAGCTATAAAAACGGTACCTATTGGTTTTAACTCTGTTCCACCACTAGGCCCTGCTATTCCCGTTACAGCAACGGCTATATTTGCATCACTATTTACTAAAGCCCCTTCAACCATCTGTATAGCAACCTCTTCACTTACTGCACCATATTGATCTAAAGTTAATTGCTTAACTTTTAACATTTGCACTTTAGCCGAATTACTATAAGTAACAAATCCTCTATCAAACCAAGCTGAACTCCCTGGTATTTCTGTAATAGCTTGTGCTATACCCCCCCCTGTACAAGATTCTGCCGTCACTAACTTAAGACCTTTTTCTTTTAACATTTTCCCTAACTGTGCCGAAAGCTCGATTATTTGCTTATCCACCATGCCCTAACCTTTTATTTGATAGAATATTATCATTTGGAGTTTTGCAAGAGCCTGAAATA
This sequence comes from uncultured Methylomarinum sp., assembly GCA_964472945.1. Lineage (GTDB taxonomy): Bacteria > Pseudomonadota > Gammaproteobacteria > Methylococcales > Methylomonadaceae > QPIN01. Next base: position 1,417 of record CAYYNM010000202.1, read on the forward strand.
ATTCGTATTAATACAAAGGCACTCTATAGAACATCTTATTGACTACATTATTTGTTTGTCGAGTTAATAGTAAAGTCCTTACACAAATGAAAAGGAGGCATAAGTTCAGTTTATTTTTCAGTTTGAGGAGGCATTTCTTCAAAAACCGGAATACTTTTATCCATACAATCCCAGACTTGCTTTCTTTTGTTATAGACAATCAAATCAGGTTTAAACCATGAACTATCCTCTAGTGTTCCAGCGGCTACCCCTATAACGTTTTGTGATCGACTGTTTTTACCAAAAAGTCGACTGCCACACGTTGGACAAAAATAACGGGTAAGTGTCGAGCCACTATCTGACATCGACTCATAATTACTCGTTTCACCTGTTATTTTTACTTCATTCTCCTTAAAAAAGGCAAATGAGACATGTCCTGTTCCAGAGGTTTTTCTACAGTCATTACAATGACACTGAATCATTCTTAATGGTTTAGCTGAACAGGTATATTCGACCTGTCCACATAAGCATCGCCCTGTGGCAAAAATATTCTTTGTCATGATTTTATTCTCCAATTAAAAAAATAATTATGTGGCTTACAAAGTATCCAGCCAAAGTTGAATTTCAACGTTGGCTTTTTCAGTCATCTTTACAAATCCATCTATTGCACCCTTAGCATCAGCAGAAATTGTTGCTTGCGACAAAATAAAATTTCGCATACCCAACAATTTATTATTTTTTTCTGCAAATACCTTAACAGTCAGATCTATTACAACAGTGGCTTTGTCCTCTTTATCAAAATGCTGTTCAAACTGATTCAGTTGTATCCGCATAATCAAGGGACGTTTACTGGCAATAGTCAATCGACGTTCCAATAAAGCTGGGATAGGTGCTTCCCATCGATCATTATGATAATGGTGAATGGCTGTCGCATCGTCATAAAGCAAACGATAGCGTATTCTTTCTTCCCACAACCAGGCTGGTGCATCCAATGTGATCGTTATCTTATTCGAGGTATTTCCCTCAACGAGTCCCAAATCGTGTCTGACAGGAATTGTTGATGTTGAGCCTACACTACAAGCAGAAAGTATTATAGCGAAAGCTATGACTAAAAAAAACTTGATAATTCGTTTCATTATGACTCCATATCCTTTATTCACCAGGTGCAGGTGACTGCAACTCAGTTCCGAGAAAAAAGGCTTGTGGGTTGGTTTCAAGCAAAGTCGCTACACGATCAAAACGACGTAAAGTAGTTTGCATTTGAGTCATTAACCTATGCGCTTTGGGTAAGGACGTATGCAACACCTGTTGACCCAGTATAGAACCCGTCTGTATTAATTCGTTTGATTGTGTCGATAACAACATCAATTCCTGTTGCATTTGCTTACTTAATTGTTTGAAATTTCGACTTAAACGACTAACCTCCGCCAATGTTTGTCTGGCATCTGTTGTTAATAAAGGGACTTGATCTAAAGCAACTTCAGCTTTAGCTTGCAGTGAATTAAAACGACCTGTAGCTGATTCAACATTAATTAGAATCTGTTCTATATGTTGAATATTATCTTCATCCAGTAATTGGTTCAATTTGAAGATCAAGTCATGAGTTTGCTTGATAGTTTCTTCTCCAGAAACTGTCAGACGATCAATTATTGAAGGTCTGATCGGAATACGATTGCCAGGACGAAAAGGTTTAAGGCTACCTCCCCTGTCTTTAATAGCAATTTTGGTCAAGCCAGTCACCCCTTTTAAATCCAGGGTAGCATAAATACCACGAGGAAAGCTGACTTTATTGTCTATTTTTAATGATACAATAATAACCGCCACATTTGTGGGGTCAAAACTCACAGCATCAACTTTACCTACGGCAATACCCCGGTAATAAACCGTGGAGCCCACATTGAGACCTGTTACTGATTCTCGTGTTTCTGCAATATAAGTCTGCGTCTGTTGTTGAACATTACCTAACCAGATAACAATAATCACAACAACAGTAAGCATTATCGTCACAAATAAACCTGTTGCCAAAGCATAACTGTCTTTACCCATGACTTTCCTCCGTTAGACAAAATACCCGTTGCGCCCGTTGATTATGAAAAAATTCTCGGATGAATGAATGGCTTTTCCCCATAACTTTATCTAGTGAATCAAAAGCAACCAGTCGATGTTCGGCTAATACCGCAATTTTAGTGCACAAATCTCTTAAAATATGTAAGTCATGGGTAATCATAACTACCGTAAAATTAAGTTCATGATGCAGTTGTTTGAGCAGAGAAACAAAATCTTCACTGGCAATGGGATCTAGGCCTGAGGTTGGCTCATCTAATAACAATAATTCCGGTTCCAGAATCAAGGCACGAGCTAATGCTACACGTTTAATCATGCCACCCGATAATTCAGCAGGTCTGAGCATCGCATCCTGTGCATCCAAACCCACCATTGCCAGTTGCATACACACCATTTGAGCTATTAATGCTTCATCGTCAATACCCAATTCGCGTAACGGAAAAGCAATATTGTCGAACACATTCAGTGCACTAAATAATGCTCCATTTTGAAATAACACGCCTGTATGATTACGTTTTTGTCTACATTCAAGCGTACAGGCTTGCAGTACGGGTTCACCTAGAATATTCAAATGCCCTTGGCTAGGTGTTTCAAGGCCGATCATCTCGCGCAATAATGTAGTTTTTCCACTGCCTGATGCACCTACCAGTCCCAATATTTCTCCCTTTTTAAGGCATAGGCTGATATTTTGATGAATCAATTGTTCACCAAAATAAGTCCAAATATGTTTCAGTTCTACCGCATACTCCATATTCATGGAAACCCCACATTTCTAAATAATGTAGAAAATACGGCATCAACAATGATTACCACCGTAATGGCGGCAACGACAGCTCGCGTGGTTTCTTTACCCAGGCTTTCAGTATTCGGTTGGATCAAAAAACCATAATGACAGGCAGTCATAGCAATCACCATTCCAAACACTACCCCCTTAGCCAAGCCAATATAAATATTAACGACAGGGACAGCTTCAGGCAAATGACCAAGAAACTGCTGATAGCCAATATCCAAAGTCAATTGGGCAGATACCATGCCGCCAAACATGGCTAATATATCAGTCCAAACAATTAACAGAGGTAAAGCGAGAGACAAAGCAATGACTTTTGGTAAAACCAAGCGCATGGAATGAGAAACACCAAGCGCAGAAAGTGCATCTAATTCTTGAGTAACTCGCATAATGCCAATTTCCGCCGCCATTGCCGACCCTGAGCGACCTGCAATTAAAATAGCAGCAAGTACGGGGCCCAGCTCACGAATAATACTGAGGCCTAATAAATTAATAATATAAATCTCCGCCCCAAATCGCTGTAGCTGCAAAGCAGATAAATAACTCATTGAGATACCAACCAAAAAACCTATCATCGCCGTAATACCTAAGGCACTGACACCTGATTTATAAAAAGCTGCAGATATTTCCTTAAAAGGGGTTTCTCGTGGGTGCCGAAATAGATAAATTATATCAAGAACTAAACGTCCAAATAGAGTTATCCAAGCCTGAATATGCAGATAAAAGCCCTGAATTAAACCTAAAATAGAATGTAATATCTTTGTAGAATTTGGCACCATAGGCTGAGATGCCGGAATCTTACGATTACGCCAAGAATCAAATAACCGCCTTTGTTCCGGTCGAATAACCAAACCTTCAGGTAATTTGTCTTCCCACGCCTGCCAAAGTATAAAAGCTGCCGCACTGTCTAGCCGTTCGATGCGGCTAATATCCCACTTTTTATCCTTAACCCTACCCAATTGCTTAATTCTATGCTGCAACTCAGGCAATATAGCCAGCGTACGTAACGTCCATAAACCTTCAAGCATAATTAACTTGCTATCAAATCCTTCAGAAAAAACCAGGGTAGGTTTATTATCAACAGGTAAATTACTATCAGCCATAAGAAACCCCGTATAAAAATTTATATTCACCTTTATTAGTCGTCTATCAACTTATTACCTTACTACCCACTAAAAAAATGGAGAGTGGCTCGAAGCTGTTGATAAAGCTATTTTGGCAATTTATCCATTATTGGGGCACAAAGGTTTTAGCCTGCTCTTCCACTGAAGAATGCAGGTTAAAACCTGCGTTCCAAAGGGCTGATATTAATGATGTGTTATTGCGCCTTTTTTCAGAAAGTGAACATGATTGGCGAGTTTTTCTAACGGACTGTTTAAAAAAATGTTTTATGGCAGGTAATTTAGCAAAAAAGCTAAAAGTTTTAGTTTTTTATGACTATAAACTTATCACAGGTTGAAAGTTGTAGGGCAGACTGAAGTCCGCCCTACAACACTTACTTTTTATTTTTTAAAGCAACCTGTGGTTTATATATACTTAATGTTCCAGTTTTTAATTGTTGCTTTTGTAAAGTGCTGAAAAACAGGGGGATAGA
>CAYYNM010000203.1:0-5835 GCA_964472945.1 uncultured Methylomarinum sp.
ATAACATGGCATAGAATCTCATTATATCAAAAACTACAAGTTCGACCCACTACCACTTTTTTAAACCGTAAAAACCATCCAACGCTCAAAAGCCTGTGGCAGGATTTGATCGCAGCGATGAAATGGGCTCAGCTAGACGTGAAGAAATTGCAAAAGATTAAGAAACAGAAAATTCAGTGCCGTTTTATAACATAAGTAAAAAAAGAGAGGGCTCACTCTGATGATATGAGCTTAATCAGATAGATAAGCCCAGGAGGTGATAAAAATAAGATGATCGTCTGAATTAATTGCGGCAACTCCAGCATCATTGATTTTAAGGATAGGGGGGGGTTTGCCTTATAGAAAATGGTGCTTATAGGGGGTGAAAAAACATATAATGTTCTGAATTTCTGCCCATTCGTTGTATTAATGCAGAACCTAATTGTGTACCTGCAGTAAGTAGCCCTATAGTAACAATAGGGTGGAGATCTTTATTATCATTTACCTGATTATTATGTTGTTGCATAAGTAGGCAGGCATAATTAACTTAACAATTTATTTTCGTCATTCCTGAGTGTTCTTATCGGGAATCTACTGTGTAGGTCAGATGGATTCCTGCTAAGAGCACGCAGGAATGACAGTTGTTTTTGTTAAATTAATTTTACGTGGGTACTTATTAGTAGGTTCCCTTTTTATTAATGAAAATACTGAGTTGTTTTTATGGGTAGAAGAGAATTTATTGTTCAATACTGATGCATCAGGAAGCGATGCTTGATTCGGGCGAGACAAAAGTCTTACTCATTATTTTTAATCAATCTGTGCTAGTGCTCCTTTATTACCAAGCCCCAATGTTTTTCATTGATTTCCAAGGCTCTTGAGGTGCTAATGGTGTTCCTTTTTGCAATAACTCGATAGAAATATTATCGGGTGAGCGTAAAAAGGCCATATAGCCATCTTTAGGTGGGCGATTAATCAGTACACCTGCATCCATTAATTTTTGACATAGGACATAAATATCATCAACTTCATAAGCTAAATGGCCAAAATTACGCCCTCCTGCATACTCTTCAGTATCCCAGTTGTAAGTTAGTTCAAGAGTTGGAGCTGCGATATTGATAGCATTTTCTTTGTCTAATGGAGCAGCTAAATAAACTAAAGTAAAGCGTCCTTCTTCGCTTTCAATACGGTTAACTTCAGTTAAGCCAAGTTTATCGCAATAAAAAGCTAAAGAGTTTTGCAGGTTATTCACCCTAACCATGGTGTGTAAATAGCGCATAATATATTTAACAATCGAATAAAAGAAAAAAAACAGTTATATTATGGCTGATATTGAATATTTTGTTTAACTTTATAATGGAGTTTATTAATGACTGATTACCCTGAGAAAACCTGTGAGATTGATCGCCTTGTGCGTCACCCAAAGTTAGTTGAGGCCGCTTTAAGTGGAAAAAAAACACAACAACGACGTGATGGGGTTTATGCCTACCCAGGTGAAACCTTTGAGTTAGACGGTGTTGGTTTTACCGTTACATCTTTAGAACGTCAAAAATTAGGTGATATGACGGATGCTGATGCAAATGCTGAGGGTTATCCCAGCCTTGAAATGTATAAAGGCTTAATCTTAAAAATGCATGCAGGTATGAGTTGGGATGGTGATGCCCTAGTTTGGGTGCACAGCTTTAAAAGAGATGATGCTGAATAATTTTAATTATACTTCGCGCGGTCACGGGTGCGGAATTTATAAGCTGCTGATTTTTGTCGATAGCAAGGCGATGAAACAGGCGCATAGCAAGCTACGCAACTGTTTCAGCAACGCAGTTATCGGCAAAAATTCAGCGGTTAGAAATCCGTAGTCGTGACCGCGCGAAGTATATAAACCTGAACTCAGATTAAAAAGATAGGTTCAGGTTTTTTTATTTGCTTAAATATAGATAACAAAAAATAAGCTATACTTAGCAATAATTTTAGTTTTATCCTTTTATATAATAGTGTCCGAGCCTGATTCCACAACTACTCAATCCTTACCTTTTTCTATTGATGAAAAATCTTTTTCTATTTGGTTGGCTAAGATAGAAAAAGAAAACCAGCTTGAATTACTACAAATTTTAGCTGAGACTTTAACGCAGTTAAAAAAAACCACAATTCCGGCGGATATTCGTTCCATTTTTTTGGAAAAGATGGCTGTATTAGTTTTTCAGGTTTCAGCCCAATTAAAAAAAACCTATATTGAGAGTTATTTTCCATTTTCTGAAAGTAATGGGTCAAAGATTAAACTATCGATGAGCTGTGCATTTGAGTTGGCAGAGAATTATGCACTGGTTTGTAAGGATCCCTGTTTTAAACTAAAGGCTATCTTTTTACAGGAACAAAAAGCAGTTATTCTTTTGCACAGTATTCAGGCAATGGCTAGTGTGCTGTTACATAAAGCAATTGTGTATCAAAAACCAGCAAAAGGCTTCTGGGGCTTATGTTATTTATTGTATTTGTTTGCTAAACAAAATGAGGTGCTGGAGCTAGTCACTCAGCAAGGGCAGGCTAGTTTTATCCAGATTTTCAAACAATTACTTATTTTTGAATTAAGTAATACTCAGCAATTTAATACAGAAGAGATTTATACTATTTTTAACTTATTAAATGGCTTGACTGAACAAGTTAAATTGCTACCAAACGTACCGGAAAAAATGCTACAGAGGGTGTCTTGTATCAATCTTCGGCTTGATGCACCACCTGCCGTAGCTAAAGAGGCTGAAGATACAAAATCAGCTTATGTTCTTTATATTCAAAGTCTCAATTTGGTGAAACAGCTATTTGATCTTTCAGCAAATAAGAAAAATATGCCGTACAAAGATAAAGTATTAATTCTACGGTTTATTAAAACACTATCTATGAACCAGAACCGAAAGAATGAGAGGGAGCTTGCTGATAATGAGTTGCTGGCGGAATTAGGTTTTGATAAGTTGATTGAATTTCTGTTACATAAAGAGAGCTTATTAAAAATGAGGGGAACCATATCTGTTGATGTTAATAGCCTTAGTGTTGATACGCCTTTGGGTAAAAGAGCCCGGCTTGATACTTTTGAGTTTAGGAATGAGTTAGATGCCGGTTTATCTTTGGTTAGCTGCGCTGCTGATGCGGATGATAATGTTATTGAATATATTGATAACTCAGATATCTGGTCAAAAAAAGATCAGAAAGTATCAGTAAAAGAACCAGAGGAAGCTGGTAACAACGATAGCAATGCAATCCTTATTGACCAAAGTAAATTAGGTTTTTGTATTAGATTGCAAGAAAAAGCAGGGGTTACTAAGGTAGGTGAGCTTATTCACCTGTTTATTTCTTCCATATCAATAGTGACTGTAGTCCGAAGAATTATTGCAGATGATCATAAAGGTGTCATTGTTGGGGTGGAGGTGTTAGGTTATGACCCCGAAGTATTGCATATTATGGATATTGATAATAAAGGGGCTAGAACCTCTTGTGTTTTGGTAAACCTTGAAGGTGAGGAGAGTATTGTTATTAAAGCAAATGAATTTCATAATGAAGAACATTTGTATGTTGATAGAAATGAGAAAATTCTTTGCTATAAAATCGAAAAAATTCTGAGCTCTTCTACTTCAATCATAAAGCATTTACAAATAAGTTTGTCTTAAAGTTGGTGGGTTAAATTTGTGATGTTTTTTTTGGCGCAGGTTTTAACCTGCATTCTTTAGCATAAAAGCAGGCTAAAGCCTGTGCTCCAATAAAATAGCCTTGGCAGCATATTTGACTTAAGCTACTTGTTTTTCTGCCTGGATAATGTTTTTTACTGCCAGGTCTTTAATTATTTGTAAGCCGGATTGAATGATTTTTTCTGGTTCAGGGTGACTAGACTCTGTTGCTATTTGAGTTAAACAGTCTGAGCATAATATTGACTTATTTTCCTGCAAAATTTGTAATAATCTGAAGGTGATTGGAGGTAATTGGAGGAAATTTACTTCATCATTGGTGGCACGGTAAACCAATAAATAGCTAGGGCTTTCTGGAATCGCTACAGGTAAATATTTGGGGGATATTTGTTGTACTGGGAATTGATAAACTAAAGGCCAGGCTAGTGTGGATAGGGCAATTTTTTCATTAGCTATATTATTTATAAAACTTTCGGAATTGGCTGATAGCTGTTCCTGAGAAATAGACAGTGCCATTTCAACCCACTCATAATGCGCAAGTTCTAATAGAAAAGGATAGTCAGTTTCGCTTTGGCGTTCATTTTGTAAATAAGCTATAAATTCTTCTGGAATTTCAACAAAATAAGGTGTTGTACAAGGGTGTTTAGCAAAGAAGTCTTGAGTGAGTTCAAACCATTGCTGGTCATCTAGTATGGTTCTTAAAATGGGGAAATTACTGCTTAAAAAACTATCTATATTATTAAAGAATAATTCTCGATAGGTTTGCATTCTTTCCTGCTTTACATCTACTGGCTTAGGATTGTTAAAAGGGTCTCTAATATAAGCAGAAAATGCTAATTGAGTGGCTTTAAAATCAACTTTCATGGCAGTTTAAATGGTTGTTCAAAATTATTATAAAAAAGCAACACAAGAAATCCAAAACAACCACAGAGAACACAGAGGTTACTGAGTTTTTAACTATGAAACCTGCGTGATCTCTGTGTCCTCTGTGGTAAAAATTGTGAGGGGGTTAAATTTGTAGTTTTAACAAATATATCCTCATGAATAACAGTCTTTTGGGGCGCAGGTTTTAACCTGCATTCTTCATAGAAATAGCAGGCTAAAGTCTGTGACCCCAAAATAGGTAAGTTTTAAAATAGTTTTATCAACAGATTCACCCCACTACCGAATAATTATGCGCAGGTATTTATTAGGCAGATTTTTGCTTATGTTGATTATTCCATGCATTTTGAATGGACTGAATGGTATCAATTTCTTTTAATAAGACGTTGAGTGATGGGATATTAAAATCACGTTCAAGCAAGGTGGGGAATACACCATAAAGTTCGTAGGCTTTTGCTAATAAAGTCCACACAGGGTCAATCACATCAGCACCATGAGTATCAATTAAAAAATCATCGGCTTCAACGTAATGACCTGCAATATGCGCATAAGCAATGCGGCTGGCGGGGATCGCTCTTAAAAAAGTCTCCGCATCATAGTTATGGTTAACACTGTTGACATAGATATTATTTATATCAATTAAAACATCACAATCAGCTTCTTCAATAACAGCATTAAAAAAATCAATCTCATCCATTTCCTGACCTGGTGCCGCATAATAAGATACATTTTCTATGGCTATTTTTTGTTCCAGGATATCTTGCACGCGCTGTATTCTTTTTGCTACATGGGTCACTGCATCCGAGGTAAAGGGGATAGGCATTAAATCATATAAATGTCCTTGGTGGCTACAGTAGCTAAGGTGTTCACTATAAAACTTGATTTGATGCTGATGCATAAAGTCTTTTACAGCCTTAACAAATTGTTCGTCTAACGGGTCAGTACTACCAATTGATAAGGAAAGACCATGACAGATAAAATCAAATTGTTCCGTCATTGCTCTAAATTGTTTGCCTAGTTTTCCACCAAGAGTCATCCAGTTTTCGGGAGCAACTTCATAAAAACTGACATTTTTCGGGGGTGTTTTGATGATTTCAGTTAAAAATGAGCGCCGTAATCCAAGACCTGCGTTCTGAACTAGGTTGGTCACTGTTTTCATTCGATACCTCAATATAAACTAAAGTTTTGGGCTAGGTAAAAAGCCCTCCAGTTAGAGGGCTTTGAACACAAGTTTTTTCAGTCTATGGATAGAGATTTATTCTCCACGTGCTTTAGCGGAGTTGACTTTTGATCCACAAGACATTTCACC
>CAYYNM010000204.1:0-5792 GCA_964472945.1 uncultured Methylomarinum sp.
AATAAATAACCCACCCACGTTAGGAGGCTGCCCGAGAATAGAGAACCTGCTACGGGAAAAGCCCTTTTGGCCACTTTCCCCGTTCATTTTCGTTACACGCGTAAACTATTATATTCAAATGAACGAAAAAATTGACTCAAAAGGGCTTTCCCTCGCGACGGTTTCTATTCTCGGACAGCCTCCTAGGTGAGTATATTATTTGTTACTACCTCCCTAAGTTATGTTTTTTATATAATTCGTGATTAGACTCGTTAGCTTGGGTTGGAATAATTGAATCTAACTTATAATTTGCATAGTGGAGAGTGTTCACTATGCAAAAACTGACTATTCAAATTATTTCAATTGGTCCGTCACAAAAGGCTCAATAGAGTGATAAAGTGCCTGATGCATTTTTGGGTTTCCAGTAATGATATTGCCTGATTGTACAAACTTATCATCAAAAGAAAAGTCAGTAACAACGCCGCCCGCTTCTTGGACTAATAAAATACCTGCGGCAAAATCCCATTCTTTAAGGCCAATTTCCCAAAAGCCATCTAACCTACCTGCGGCAAGGTAAGCCAGATCAAGTGCGGCAGAGCCTGCACGTCTAATCCCTGCGGTTTTGGGGGTTAATTCTTTAAACATGCTTAAATAAGCATCTAAATGTTGAGGGTATTTAAAAGGAAAGCCTGTTCCTATTAATGCTGAATTTAGATCAGTTTGCTTGCTAACCCTAATCTTGCGATTATTTAAAGTAGCTCCGCCACCATTTTCAGCAGTAAACAGCTCATCTCTTAACGGGTCGTAAACAACGCCTACCTCGGTTTTACCTTTGTGTTTTAATGCAATTGAAACGGCATACTGAGGGTAACCATGTAAAAAATTGGTAGTGCCATCTAAAGGATCAATCACCCAGGTATAATCATTCCCTTTATGTTCACCACTTTCCTCAGCAAGAATTGAATGGTCTGGATAGGCGTATTTAATAACTTGTATGATTTCTTGTTCAGCCATACGATCAACTTCACTAACAAAATCATTTTTACTTTTTTTACTAATAGTGAGTTGGCTAACATTTTCTGATGAACGTTGAATCAAGCCCCCTGCATTTCTTGCGGCACGGATGGCGATATTAAGCATTGGGTGCATAGTCGAATTTTATAGGCAGTGAGAAAACACTCTAGCATAACAAAACTTTTGGTATAGTGTTCTATTTTATCTCAGTGTGTTGCAAATGCTTTCAAATTTTAAAATTGTTTTGGTAGAAACCTCTCACCCAGGAAATATTGGGGGAGTCTCTCGTGCGATGAAAAATATGACATTGAGTGAGCTTTGTCTGGTTACACCAAAAATTTTTCCAAGTGCTGATGCAACTGCTAGAGCCGCAGGCTCTGATGATATTTTAAGTGCTGCCGTGGTTTACAGCTCATTGCAAGAAGCTATTGCAGATTGTCAGATTGTACTGGGGGCAAGTGCTAGAGATAGAACAATTAGCTGGCCCGAGCTTACGGCTAGGGAATGTGCTGAAAAGTTTGTTCAGCCCACCGAAAGTCAGACAAGAGAGAAAATTGCGATTGTATTTGGGCGAGAAAATTCAGGGTTAAAAAACCATGAACTGGATTTATGTCATTATTTATTGCGTATTCCTTGTCATTCAGAATATAGTTCCTTAAATTTAGCAGCAGCCGTACAAGTTGTCGCTTATGAGCTTTTTATTGCTTCAGGGCAGCTGGCACAGAGTACTATTGGTGATAAAAATGAAGAGACCTTGGCAACAGCCAAACAAATGGAGTTATTTTATGAACATTTGCAACAAACATTAGCTGATATTGGTTTTTTGCATGTAGATAAATCACAATCTATTATGCGTCGATTGCGCAGAATTTATAACCGAGTAGCTTTGGATACCAAAGAGGTTGATATACTTCGAGGGATTTTAAGATTTTCACAAACTCATAATAATAAGTAATATTTATGTTCCGATTAATTAGAGAAGATATTGATTGTGTTTTTGATAGAGACCCAGCCGCTCAATCAGTATTTGAAGTTATTACCACATACCCAGGGTTTCATGCCTTAATGATTCATCGAGTGGCTCATTATTGTTGGGGGCGAGGGTTTCGCTGGTTAGGGCGGTTTATTTCTCATCTTGGGCGCTGGTTAACAGGGATTGAAATACATCCCGGCGCCCAAATTGGACAACGTTGTTTTATTGATCATGGCATGGGAGTGGTGATTGGTGAAACGGCGGTTATTGGTGATGACTGTACTTTATATCATGGTGTAACGCTGGGTGGAACATCCTGGGATAAAGGAAAAAGACACCCTACATTGCTTAATGGTGTGGTGGTTGGGGCTGGTGCAAAAGTGCTAGGGCCTATTGAAATTGGTGAGGGTGCTCGTATTGGCTCAAATTCAGTTGTGGTTAAAGCTGTACCATCAGGAGCAACGGTTGTAGGGATTCCGGGGCATATTATTGATAGGGGTGAAAAAAATACAAGCAAAGAACGCGAAGAGATAGCAACTAAAATGGGATTTAATGCCTACGGTGCAACGGCAGACATGCCAGACCCTGTTGCTCATGCTATCAATCATATGCTGGATCATATTCATGCAATGGACAAACAGTTAGGCGGTATGAAAAAAGTACTTAACGAAGCGGGTATTAAGTATAACGACCAAAAGATGCCTTCATTGGATGATTGTGAAATTGAAGAGTAAGGCAAACAAAAATCCTTCGCAATTTGGGTGGGGTATTTATTGCCAGCTACCTAATTGACTCTCGACGGCAATACTTGACTAAATTACTTGGTTAATTTATAGTAAGCTTACTTTTTTTAAGTTTATTAAGGATTTTCATGCGACTAACCACTAAAGGCCGTTACGCTGTAACTGCAATGCTGGACTTGGCTTTTCATAGTGAAAAGAAGCCTGTTACATTAACTGATATTGCGACAAGACAAACAATTTCTTTATCCTATTTAGAACAATTATTTGCTCGCTTACGTAGAGCTGGAATGGTTATTGGCGTCAGGGGGCCTGGGGGAGGCTATAAGTTAAGCAGAGTTGCTGCTGAAATAAATATTGCCGATATTATTGCCGCTGTTGATGAACCCATTGATTCAACAAAATGTGGTGGCGAGGGAAACTGCCAAGATGGGTTACCCTGTTTAACTCATAATTTATGGATGGGCTTAAGTGAGCAAATCCGGACTTATTTGCAAGGTATTAGTTTAGGTGAATTGTTAGAAAGAGAGCCAATTTCAGATATTGCAAAAAGACAAGAAAATAATTTGGAACAGGTTGTAACACTTTCTCAGCAGGAAAAACTTTCCGCATAAGAATAAGTGATTTATTTTGACCATAATGCCACAGCACCAATTGATAAGCGTGTGCTGGAGGCAATGTTGCCATATCTCACCACTTTTTATGGTAATCCATCCAGTTTATATAAAATTGGACGGGTTGTACGAAGCGCAATTGATACAGCAAGAGAACAAGTGGCTGCATTGGTTGATGTACAGCCTGCACAAATTGTTTTTACCAGTGGAGGAACAGAAGCTAATAACCTGGCTTTAAATAGAGTGGAGCACAATGCTTTACTCGCAACTTCAGCAATAGAACATCCTTCTGTCAGTGAATATTCAAAGCAATGGGGAAATAGACATTTATTAATTCCTGTTGATAAGCAGGGTCTTGTTGATATATCGACTATAGCTAGTTTTATCCAGCAAGCTAACAAGCCAAAGTTAGTGTCAGTTATGTTGGCTAATAATGAAACAGGTGTTATTCAAAATATTGCAGAAATTGCTGATTTACTCAAGGGGGAACAAGTTTTAATGCATACGGATGCGGTGCAGGCAATTGGTAAAATCCCCGTTTCATTTTCCCAGTTGTCTGTTGATTTAATGAGCTTGTCTAGCCATAAAATATATGGGCCTAAAGGCTGTGGAGCCTTAGTGGTGGATAAAAAACTAGCCATAATGCCTCAATTAATGGGTGGAGGACAGGAGCATGGTTGGCGTGCAGGCACAGAGAATGTTGCTGCTATTGTCGGTTTTGGCAAGGCAGCAGAACTAGCTTTGATGGAAATGGAGTCGCGATCAACACATTGTTATGGCTTAAGGGTATTGGTAGAGGAGGGCTTGAAATCCATGCCTAATGTCACCATCTTCTCAGAACAGGTGGCAAGATTACCTAATACCTTGCAGTTTAGTATTCAAGGTAGTGATGGTGAAATGTTATTGATGCAGTTAGACCAAAAAAATATAGCCGTCTCTAGCGGGTCTGCCTGTGCCTCTGGCGGAGGCAAAGCGAGTACCGTATTAACTGCAATGGGTGTGGAATATCAAATAGCCAAAGGTGCTGTACGTATTAGTTTGGGTAAAGATAATACCCCGGCAGAAGTTACACAATTTATTACAGTATTAAAGTCTTTGCTCTGCAAAGGTTAAATGAGGAAAAAAATGTCAATTACAGTAACAGAAAATGCTGCAAAGCAAATTGAAAAACAATTACAACAACGTGGATCAGGCATAGGGTTAAAACTGGGAACCAAAGTCGCAGGTTGTTCCGGTTTTGCTTATACCATTGATTATGCTGATAAGCAGGCAGAGTCTGAAACTGTTTTTGAGCAGTATGGGGTAAAAGTATTAGTTGAAAATAATGATATGGATAAGCTAGATGGTCTAGTGCTTGATTATGTAAAAAATGGATTAAATGCTTCGTTTAAATTCAATAACCCAAATGCAACTGGCGAGTGTGGTTGTGGGGAAAGTTTTTCAGTTTAACTTGGATCTCCTTATTCTCGGGCAGCCTCCCAGCCTAAAAAAACAGTAAAAGTATTCTGTTTTTGCCCCCCTCCTTGGCTCTTCTCAATCGGCACATAGAGCGACTATGCTTCTCTTGAGAGGAGCCAAGGAGAAATAAAAATCCTGCGAGATCTGGGGCCATTATTTATTACTGATCCCCTTAAAATAAATGAGTTATACCATTTAACTTGAGTGGCAGTGCTGTAAAGGGTGGTAGTTCATATTGATGTGTAAAAAAGACCTTTAAGTTTTGCTTCTTTATTGAAGCTATTCTTCAAGTTGAAAAATATCCCCATAAGATGTATCTATATCAAATTTATCCCAGACGAAAGCAGGGTTGGCGATCGGTTTAGTTGGTAAAGCTACTGTAATTAAATCTACAGCCCCTACTAATATTCTACCTATTGTATGAACAGTTCCTTTAAACAATCCTCCTGTAATTCCATAGGCAATATTGCTGTTATTCGTTGTATTAATTATATTTTTAGGGATTTCTATAATAGCTGTTGTTAAATTACTAAAACTGTTAAGTGCCTTTTTGCCTACTTTATCCCCGTAGCTTTGCTGCTCACTCGCTACACCGGGGGCTGAAGAAATGAATAAGCTTAAAAGTAAAATTGGAAAAATAATCTTTTTCATAATATATATCAAGTTGGGTAATGAATATTACGATTGTATTGCTTAATCAATCGCTACAAGTCGATAAGTATAGCTGTTTTTTTAGTTTTATTTTTCTATGCTGTAGTAAGGGAGATGAAAAAATAATTACCCTGTCTTGCTGGCCTTTTTGCCCAGCTTCGTTGCATCACTGAAGGCAAACAAAAATTTTGGGTGAGTTATTTATTTCCAGTTGCTTTAATTGGAGCTGTTTTTGTTTCTTCTCTATCACTCGATGTTCCAGTTTTTTTAACTTGAATTCAGAAAATACTAAAAACCATAGAGGAAGGCTAAGCTTGAAACGATTGATAAAATTGTAGGGGCAATCCCTTGTGGTTGCCCTTT
>CAYYNM010000205.1:0-5769 GCA_964472945.1 uncultured Methylomarinum sp.
CTAGTCGATTGTCAAGCAGACTACTTTAGCCCACAATAATTAAACCACCCAAACCTTGTTCCCATGCTCTGAGTGGGAATGCAGTTTGTGACGCGCTACGTCACAGAACGTAGCGCGTTCCGGCATGAGTTCCCACGGATTACCGTGGGAACTAGGAGATCAAAATTATTTTAACATTTTGAACTAATAAACTTTGGAAGTGAGGCTTTAGCCTCGCCTTACTCCTGTGAGGCTAAAGCCTCACTTCCAAATGTTAGAATAAATATTGTTAGCTACTTATATTATTTTTTGCGACTTACCTCACTCAAAATTACTGATTCAATGGCGGACTAAAGTCCGCTCTACAATTTATAAACTGTAGCTCCTTAATAACCATGAAAATTAA
The DNA here is from genome assembly GCA_964472945.1 of uncultured Methylomarinum sp. Classification (GTDB taxonomy): domain Bacteria; phylum Pseudomonadota; class Gammaproteobacteria; order Methylococcales; family Methylomonadaceae; genus QPIN01. Next base: position 386 of record CAYYNM010000205.1, read on the forward strand.
ATTAACATGCCTATTAGCAATCCACAGCTCACTATAAAATTAATGCTCTTAAGCCCTCCTTTGCTGAGGAGGGCTTGGGTGGGGATATTCTATATAAATGTCTTTTTTAACTTATTGTAGGTAGATAAATAACTACTAACTTTTATGGAATCCCCCTCAATCCCCATTTTTCAAAGGGGGAAGCTAAGAGCCTACCTTGCTAACTGGGCACATATTTTTCCAGTTCAGGAAAAACAACGGTTAAAAAATCAGTCAATTCCTTATCTGCATCAGCTTCATCACTCCCTTCAGGTAAAGTGATCACCAATCGAACTAGAGCACCGTCAGTACGGTGTTGAGTTAAAGCATCCCAAAACAAATACAGTTTTACCATATATTCATTAGTAATAATGCGGCCTCGTTGTTGAAACCAATAATAAACTAATTGTCTATTATCACCCTTACTAATTACCGTCCTATTAACAACCAGTGGCTCGCCCTTTGTTGTTACAAGATCCTTTATTTTACGTTGCTCAAATTGACCAATTCTCCAGCCATCACCTGGCATACAAGATTTTGGTGAATGAGCAGAAGCGCCTTTACGTTGAGAAGCATAGTATGCTACATAAAAATTAATCGGCAAGCTATCACCAGTTTTTGTATAGTTACTGATAATATAATCATTAAATTTTAGTGCTTTTATAAATTTCTGCTCCATACCCACTTCAGTGCCTTTCCATGCACCTAATTTTAAAGGAAACGATGTAAATTGTTGTCTAGTGGGTTCAACATCTTCTCTCCCTCCTAACAAAATTGAAAGGGGTAGCATTATCAGTAACAAAACACAGGCTGCTATATATGATTTTGACAAACCAAGAAATACATTTTGATTATCACTCTTACTGTTATTTGGTATGACAATTTCACTATGGAAGTCCGTATCAACAACAAAGACCTGAGAAAATGATTTTCCTGGCATAAAAAACTTAACTAATAGCCACATTTCTACAAACAACACACCCAAACAACCAATAAAAATAATCCAGCCTTCGAAATCATGTAAAAAGCCTTCTGCCTGTCCAATCCCCCAGTATTCAACTAAAACACCAATAACACCAATACGAAAGCTATTCATTAATACCGTAATGGGTAAGGTTGTTAAAAATATAATGGCTCGCATCCAAAAAGGTGCTCTAAAAAAATAAGCACACAAAAAACCAAAACTAGTTAAAGGAAATAAATAACGTAAACCACTACACGCTTCAACAACTTGTAATTTATATACCCCTAGATCTATTACATTACCTTGCAAAAAAACGCTAATATCAAGTGCACGTATTACCCAGACACCTAATTGCGATGAAATTAATTGCAACTGAGAAGAAAGGTTATTGTATAGAAAATTAGGCAATGGAATCATAAAAAATAAATACGCCAAAGGAAACCACAAAACCCTTGAGCCTTTGATACCAACAGCCGCTAAAGCCAGACCATATAAAATCAGTAAAAATGCATACTGGGTTACTATATACAATGAAGCTAACTCCCCCATTAGCCCAACCATCAAACCAATAATAACAACAGCAACGCCTAACCAACTTCCCTTGGATAAATACTGACTAACGACTGCTCTATTACTCCAAATAAACCAAAATGAAATAACAGGAATTAGGTACCCATGACTATACTCTTCCCTACCCCAGCTCCTTACCATATAAATTAAAGCATCACTAAACATAAAACCTAGCACTAATGTAACTAGACAAAAAGAGGCATACAGCATGATATTTTTTTTAAGTGGTAAATTCATATTTTAAGGTTCTACTAATAAATCTATGATTAATATGTGTTCTAAAAGTATCTGTACCCTTGATGAATCAGCGTGGAATCAAGGCTTTAATTTTCTTACCTTACCACTAACTAGGAGGCTGTCGAAATTATAATTGTAAATTACTTCCTGATTATCCATAAGCCTCAGCTAAATTCAGAAGGAATAAGGCTTATTCTCTTAGCCCTCCCTTTCTGGGGAGGGTTGGGAGGGGAGAATTAAAATTAATCTCTTGAGCCTCTTGCAAAACTGTACAATAATTGATCAATTTTTTGATTTATATCTATATGTAGTGTTTTTTAAAAAAATATAACACAACATATAGTGCTAAATTGGATATTAATTAGTTTTGCAAGAGGCTCTCTTTAAAAAGATAAAGAATGATTTTATGTCCCCCTCACCCAACCCTCTCCCGCTGGAGAGGGCTAAAAGCAATAAAGAATGAACATGAAATACTTCGACAATTTTAAGGTGGGGAAAGCGGTAGTGAGCCCCTACAGCTGTATTACAAAGTATTTCAGCAATAATCACGCACTATAACAATATAGTAAGTCAGTTAAGTGACGTTCATTAAAAAGCATAACCCCAGCGAACAGCCAGAGTACCATCACGTTCCAGCTGATAACCATTAAGATCATGAATCACTGGCTGCAGCCATTCAACACTTAAACTATGACCGGCATACTCCCCTCTTGGGACAGAAAGAGTCGCGCCCACACCAATATCCCAGAATTGCCCCCCCTTATTAGCTGGGTTTTCCAGAGGGGTTAACTGCGCTGTTTGCCCTAAAGGAACAGGGATTATTCTATTAACATCACCTCTAATTGAACCTTGTGCTTTATAGATATTTCGTACTGAAAAAGACATCCAATCCAGTGCTCGATAACCTCCCCATAATGAACCTTCAATTTCATCACCTAAAATATAACCAAATCTATTCCGGTGTTGCAATCGCTTAGTTCCTGTCGCCTGAACACCCCAGTACCAATTCCCCGATTTTCCAGTATAGGTCAAGCTTGGCTTAAGATCCCAAGTACCGCTTCCCAACTGCATGCCAAAACTTTGTAATTGGCTCTTATCATTAATAAAACTATCAAAGGTTACATCAATACGCCCAGTTGGTGCGCTACCGACTATCCCCAGGTGTATATGCTGGTTTTCTGAATTAAAAATCTTTATTAACCCACCAAATAAAGTATCACCCAGACCATTATTCTCATGAAAACCACCAACTGTCACAGTTGAGTTAGGTAATGGTTGCATATCCATTTTTTTATAAGCAAATTGAGGCATAAGCACCAGATTTAACCAATCTGTTGGCGCATACATAAAATTAATCATATGCATATGCATAGCCATTCCATCAGCTTTAAATTCACACACCCCACCTTTACAAGCGTTATCAATCAACTCCTGATCAGAAATTCCAGTTCTAGTCCTCTGCTGCATCCCCGTCGACCAGTCACTGTACTTATAACTATACCCCACCATCATATCACCAGCCTGTCCCAACATATGTCCAAACATCACGCCTGCAGGCGGATGCCCTATATGACCAGCATGACTCATCTGCATTTTATGGCCGCGACCCCCACCTATTGCCCGACCTAAACTTGACATATCCACCTGTAAAGAAGCACTAATTAGATAAGAGTCTAAATCAGCATAGTCACCAACCCCACCTCCTCCTAATTTTAAAGAACCTCTATGCGTTGAATACTCAAAGCTGGTATCCAATTTAACCCCTTTGGCAAACTCGATACCAGCAGATAAACCACCACTTAATACGCCATAGGAGGACAAACGATAATCACTGGAATAATGTCCATCTTGTCGTGGTGCTCGAAAAAAAGGTGCGAAAAAATCAGCACCAGATTGTGAATAATAGCGAATATTAGGTGTTACAGTAATACCGAAAGGTAGACTTTGATACCAGGCAAGTTCAAAAGTATGTGAATTAATACCCCAATTATCAAAAAAGAAACGATAATCAAAATGTACACTGGCATCAAGGGTAGGAATATATTGATTTATTCCGGTTGAGACGACCCACTGATCTCGTTTTTCTGGTCTTATTTCACGGAACAGCTCAAAACCAGCTACTTCAAGGTCAGTAAACTGATCCCACGTTGAACCCTCCCCCCCAAGCCCTGCACAAAATGCCCCACCAAACCCAGCACAGTTATATTCTTCTGGAGTTATCTCCCCTTTAATATTAACCAGTTTATACGGATTAGAAAGATACCCCCTCTGACGAGTATAACTACCATTCAAGTGAAGCAAAGTATTTTTTGTTAGAATTTGAGATAAACCCAAATTAAATGTACGAAATCTATTACTAGCTTTAAAGTCAGGGACATTACCCGTACTATGATCATGAGGCCCACCTAAAGACACTGCTTCTCTTATAATATTATTATTAGAGAAGCTAGAACCGACAGTTAGCGTAGTGAGTTTATTATTAAGTTCCCAACTCACTGTTTCTGAACCGAATGTCGATTCAAAATCTGGCTCTATAGAAAAACCGCTAGAAATGCCTAATGTAACAGGCCCCCAATAAAAATTGGCACCTAATACTGGCATATTACGTGTTTCCAAAGGGTGAGGAGCCAATGTAACATTAGGTCTAGCTGTATAGTCAATAGTTTTTGCATCAATAAGGCGCCTAAAGGTTTCAATATTTGCATTTGTAGGAGGGATAATACGCCCTCTAATATCATTCAAGACACCTTGTTTCACATCACTATGCGCATCAATTACTATAACAGACAAACTAAAAGGATCTATATCAGAGGCTGCAGATATTGCATCAGATGAACCATAAGGCGTACTAAAATGAGGTGATGCACCCACGTAAGTATCTTGGTCAAAACTAAAAGTTAACTCAAAATTATCCTTTACCGGCACAACAAAATCACCATGATAAACATCAACCTTCATTCGCTCCCCCTTCTCTACATAATGACCGTACTGAGTAGTCAACTGTGGTTCTGCAACAGGTATCCCTGCCTGGACTGCAACACCCGGTAAAGTCAGTGCGGCACTACTCAGTGCCAACAATGTTGCATTCCCTTTTTTACAGATTTTAGTTACAGCCACAACCACCTCCGGCTCCACCTGTACCGCCAGAAGAAGCTTCCTTACTATCAAACACATGAGCTCTTAATGCTGTAAGTGATGGATTGGGAGTAATTAACATTTGCTGTTTTGCCAAATTACCTCGCTCCCAGGGTGCCACACTACATGCAGAGCAGCTAACAAACAAACAAGCAATAAAAATTCTGATAAATATCATTAACTTAACCTTCAAACTGCTCTGACAATAGTTCCATCACCTTACTGCGAATTTCACCTTTATCACCTTCTCGAAAACCCAAATGAATATATCTAATCACTCCTTTTCGATCAATAAGATAAGCGGATGGCATAGCTTTAACATTATATATTTTGGGGCATTGCCCAGTAGCATCCATTGCAACCTGATAGTCCACCGGATATTTCTTTAAAAAAAGGTGAAGGGCATCTGGCTCTTCATCAACATTAATAGCTATAATTTCAAACCCTTGATCAACTAACT
>CAYYNM010000206.1:0-5568 GCA_964472945.1 uncultured Methylomarinum sp.
TTGCTATTCAAATGGCTCTTGCTGGTGAAAAGCTTGATGGGGGCGAGTAGTTACCTTTTATTTAGATAAAAAGTTCTCTCAGAATACTATGAAAAACTTTCTTTCTCACCCTCTTATAGTTCGTCACCCTGATAATTTAACCACAAATTGGGCACAACAACTTGTAAATCAACACGATAAAAATATTATTGTCAGGAAAGTTAAAATAAGCTCTATCGACATAGGAACAACCACGCGCATTCGTATAAAAGTTGTCCACAGCAGTCCTGCAACTTTACCAAGCTACTGGTTTATCAAAATCCCATCTCTTAGCTGGCGAGCACGTGCAATTACTGCTTTACCAAGACTTCTACATACTGAGACGCGTTTTTACAATGAGTTAGCAGGCAGCACTCCCGTCACTAAACCTACCGCATTATTTGCTAGCAGCAAACTTTTTAAAGGTTCAACTTTAGTACTCAACGATATTGCCGAACAAGGAGGGATTCCAGGTCATGCAAGTGATACATTAACAGCCGAACAAGCCCAACTGATTATTGAGCAACTCGCAGGCTTACATGCTCAGTTTTGGGGTAAAACTGATAATAACCCCAAATATAATTGGCTTTCTGGCCCCGTTAGACAATTGGAAGACCTTTTAGGCTCTGCTCTTGCTGTTCCGCTAATGAAACGAGGCTTAAATAAAGCGGGTGATATAGTAAAACCAACATTACACCAGCCCGCTATTCAATATGCACGCCAACGTAGAAAAACAATGCACTTTTTAGCCCAAGGGACTCAAACTATTGTTCATCATGATTGCCACCCAGGAAACCTTTTTTGGCAGAACAAAAAACCTGGCCTATTAGACTGGCAAATGGTTAGAACGGGAGAAGGTATTAGTGATATAGCTTATTTTCTAGCCACATCTTTAGAGTGCAACACACGAAAAGCCAATGAATATCAGCTTATCAACCACTATATTAAAGAGCTCTCAAAAAAAGGTATTGCCAATTTAAACCCTAAACAGATACACCAAAGATACCGAGCCCATCTTATTTATCCTCTTGAAGCCATGCTAGTTACACTTGCAGTAGGAGATATGATGGATTTAGCGGCTAATAAAACACTAATTAAACGCGCCGCATCAGCTGTTGAGGATAATAATACTTTTATAGAATTAGGATTTTAAAATATCGAGACCCACTATACTCCACTGCTTTCTTTAGCTTCTTGACCACAGCAACCCTCACTGCCAAGATAATGAGCAATGCATAAGTTAATTTTTTATACGTAAACAAGCTTTAGTTATAAAACATCCAGCTTAGCATAAGACAACATCAGCCACTTTAACCCCATTCCCTGGAAATTAATCTGCACTCGCTCCTGCGCACCTTCACCCTCCATTTGTAACACCACACCTTCTCCAAATTTGGTATGACGAACTCTTTGTCCCATTTTATAAGTCCCCACTTGCTGCATAGGCGATGACTTTTTCTTAACGGCGGTTCCCGGCCTGGTAACATTAGCTCTAATCCTAATTTCCTGAATACATTCAGCAGGAATTTCTTTTAAAAAACGTGATGGCCTAGGATATGTTTCTTTACCATAAAGCCGCCTAGATTCTGCATGCGTAATAAATAGTTGCTCCATAGCTCTGGTTATTCCCACATAGCAAAGCCTGCGTTCTTCTTCCAGCCGACCAGCATCATCTGTTGATTGTTGCGATGGAAACAAACCCTCTTCAAGCCCAACCATAAAGACCAGCTTAAACTCTAAACCTTTGGCTGAATGTAAAGTCATTAGCTGCACACAATCTTCATAATCATCGCCTTGTGAATCACCAGACTCTAACGCCGCATGAGCTAAAAACATATCAAGCTCATTTAAGTTTTCTTCGTTATCTTCTTCGTAGTCGAATAAACGGGCAGCATTTGCAAGTTCCTCCAGGTTTTCTATTCTTGCTTCACCTTTCTCGCCTTTTTCTTTTTTATAAGCTTCAATAAGACCACTTTTTTCAACAATTAATTTAACCTTATCAAATAGTTCTTTACCTTCGGCCTCATTTTCCAATCGTTTAATTAAATCTAAAAAACCTTTTAATGCATTTGTTGCTCTGGCAGTAAGCTGGTTTTGTGTAAGTAATTCTACAGCCGCTTTCCATAATGGTATTTCATTGGTTCTCGCTAAAAGCCGAATATCTTCAATTAATTTGGTACCTATTCCTCTGGTAGGCGTGTTAATAACACGCTCAAAAGAAGCATCATCATTATGGTTTGACATAATGCGTAAATATGCCAAGGCATTTTTAATTTCCATGCGTTCAAAAAAGCGCAATCCACCGTAAACTCTATAAGGCGTGCCGGTTGTCATCAACTTTTCTTCAAATTGTCTGGATTGTGCATTTGAACGATATAAAATAGCCACATCGCTTCTTAATCCACCATCATTCACCCATTTTCTAATTTTCTCAACCACAAAATAAGCTTCGTCCTGCTCATTAAATGCGGTGTATTCAGAGATCAATTCACCATCACCTGCGTCAGTCCATAATTCTTTTCCCATACGCTCTTCATTTTGTGAAATTAAAGCATTGGCTGATTTAAGAATATTCCCTGTTGATCGGTAATTTTGCTCCAGCTTAATCACTTGATGATTAGGATAATGAGATTGAAAATTATATAAATTTTCTATTTTTGCACCGCGCCAACCATAAATAGACTGGTCATCATCACCCACTACAAACAGATTATCTTTACCCTCCGTTAATAACCGTAACCAGGCATATTGAATAGTATTAGTATCTTGAAACTCATCCACATGAACTTGTTTAAACCTGTCTTGGTAAAACTCTAAAACATCTTCATTATCACGCAATAATTCATGTGCTCTAAGTAGCAACTCAGCAAAATCCACCAACCCTGAACGATCACAGATTTCTTCGTAAGCTTTGTAAATCTGTAATTGTGTACGTAGAAAAATATCGTTAGGTTCAGACATATGCCTGGCACGAATACCTTCATCCTTTTGCGCATTAATAAACCACATCATTTGCTTGGGTGGCCATTTTTTATCGTCTATATTTAAACTTCTGACCAGGCGTTTAATGATTCTGAGTTGATCATCAGAGTCAATAACTTGAAAAGTTTCTGGTAATTTTGCCTGCTTGGCATGTCGCCTTAATAATCGATGAGCAATACCATGAAAGGTTCCTATCCACATAGAATGAGCAGATACATTTAACAAATCTTCAATACGCCCCCGCATTTCTTTTGCCGCTTTATTAGTAAAGGTAACGGCTAAAATATTATGAATAGACAAGCCTTCTACTTGTACCTGCCAGCCTATTCTATGCACTAAAACACGCGTTTTTCCACTGCCTGCCCCCGCTAAAATTAGCATGGATTGACTTGGTGCTGACACGGCTAATTGCTGTGCCTCATTTAATGAATCAATTAAAGAGTTTTGTTTTTCCATCGTTTATCACTTGCACATTTTTACAAGCTGTGTATATTGGCTGAGTTAAAGAGTCCCCAATAAGGGCATCATCAAAAAGAATAAAATAGAGGTGGATACAATGAGTTTTGATTATAAACGTTTAATAGACCGTAAAATTAATGTCGGAGAAAAAGATAAGAAAATGCGCCTGATTTCTGGCTCAATCTTATTATTAATTTCAATTTTCACAGCAAAAATTATTCTTCTGCTTGCTGGATTAGTCTTAATTGCTACGGGTTACACCCAGGTTTGCCCTGCATATTCAGCGATGGACAAAAACACTTTAGAAAAATCATAATTTATTAAGGAGCTACATTTAATATAATTTAGCTCCTTTTCTCAAAGCCTAAAGTCATATAGCTTGTATACAAACCCAGTAGTTTATTATGACTGGCTACACTCATCTAGTCTATAGCCAGTTTGCTAAGTAGTCGTTCAAAATTATTTTAACAAAAAGTAATATAAAGAAATATTCAAAATAACCATAGAGAATACCGAGATCACGGAGGCTTAGCACTCAACAAACTCTGTGTTCTCAGCGTTCTCTATGGTAAAAAATATTAGATCTTTTATGTCCTATTACATGTAATTCCCAATCCCCCCCAAACTAGTGACAATATTATTCCCAATCCCAGAGAACCATAACGAACGTTTCAATTTACACAATGAGGTTCATGCCCGTGCTCCTATTACTTTAAAACTCCCTGTTACCAGTTCATTTATAGCTTTATCACTTACCAGTGAAGAAAGAAAACTTGAGAGAATTCATCTTAAAAAATTATGCGATAGATATAATATCTCTGGCCCCAAAGAAGGTTCGGCCCATTTTCGTGCCACCTTAGACTCTTTCAAAATGAGCTGGGAACAACATGCTGAATTTAGCACCTATTCCTTTTATGATCTAAATAATACCGACGAACCTTTTTCAAAGGTCGCTTTAGCACAAGTTCCTATTGATTGGCTAAACCAATTACCTGGAAAAACAATGGTTGCAGCCCACGCATCTATCATAAATGCCGATATGCCATCAGTATCAAATATCAAGTCTATCGCTAAATTTTTTTCGGGTAATTCTGTCGTTGGTTCTGAAGTATCGGGCGGTGCTGCTCGTGCTTTTACCGACTTTAAAATACATGCCGATGGCTTTAGTCGTTTTCTAATCCTGGATTCGCAATTAAAACCAGGGCAAGCAGGCCGATTATTACAGCGTTTATTTGAAATTGAAGTTTATAGAGTGATGGCATTACTGGCTTTTCCAATAGCCAAGCAACTAGCACCCGAACTCAATAATGTTAACCAGCAGTTACTTACTATTACTTCTGCGATGGCACATTCAAAAGGCAATGATAATGACTTGTTAGATGAATTAACTACCTTAGCAGCCCAAACTGAAAACAATATATCAACCCATCAATACCGTTTTGATGCGGCAAGCGCATACTACAAATTGGTTGAACAACGTATTGAAGATTTACGCGAAACGCGTATTCAAGGCTTACAAACTATTGGTGAGTTTATGAATAAACGTTTAGCACCCGCTATTAATACATGTACATCAACCTCTAACCGTTTTAATTCATTATCAAAACGTATCAATAATGCAGGTCAACTACTCCGTACCCGTGTTGATATGATTATTGAGCGCCAAAACCAGGCCCTGCTGACCTCCATGGATTTACGCGCAAAAATGCAATTACGTTTGCAAGAAACAGTAGAAGGCCTCTCTATTGTTGCTATTACCAGTTACATTGTCAGCCTTATTGGAACAGTGACTGAAGCCGCTAACACTTCAGAGCAGATTGACTTAAACCCTACGCTCATAACAGGACTATCTATCCCTGTTGTATTATTTATCGTTGCTCTAGCCGTCAGACGTATCCACAACAAGATTCATACTTTGAATGATGATTAGGAACCAAAATTCCAACAACAAGCCACTCTAAGAATCATATTTTTGGCTATATCACCGTTAAGTTGTGAGCTTACGGCAGTATAGCCCATGACCTTGCTGACTCTCAACCTATTGGCATTCTTATACCATAGTGTATTACTTGATATTCCAGTTTTTAATGGTTACTTTTGTGAAGTGTT
>CAYYNM010000207.1:0-2211 GCA_964472945.1 uncultured Methylomarinum sp.
TTGCCATACAGCGGCATATCCAAAACCTATTGATGTTGAAATGCAACATACATTACCCGATTTTATTATGAATCGGGGTGGGGTAGCATTACGTCCTGGAGATGGCATTATTCATTCATGGTTAAACCGTATGTTATTACCAGATACAGTAGGTACGGGTGGTGATTCACATACACGGTTTCCAATGGGAATTTCATTTCCAGCAGGTTCTGGTTTAGTTGCATTTGCTGCAGCAACAGGCGTAATGCCTTTAGATATGCCTGAATCTGTATTAGTTCGGTTTAAAGGTGAAATGCAAGCAGGTATTACTTTACGTGATTTGGTTAATGCAATTCCTTTAAAAGCGATTGAAAAAGGATTGTTAACGGTTGAAAAAAAGGGTAAGAAAAATGTTTTTTCAGGGCGTATCCTAGAGATTGAAGGTTTGCCTGATTTAAAAGTTGAACAGGCTTTTGAATTATCAGATGCATCAGCGGAAAGATCAGCAGCAGGGTGTACTATACGTTTAAATGAAGCACCCATTCGTGAATACATAAATTCGAACATTACCCTATTGAAATGGATGTTAGCTGAAGATTATGGTGATGCACGTACTATTAATCGTCGAATTGAACAAATGCAAGCATGGTTAGCCAAGCCAGAATTAATGGAGCCAGACGCGGATGCTGAATATTTTGAAGTAATAGAAATTGACCTGAGTACAATTAAAGAACCTATTATGGCCTGCCCGAATGACCCTGATGATGTAAAAACATTATCTGATGTGGCTGGAACAAAAATTGATGAGGTTTTCTTGGGTTCATGTATGACTAATATAGGTCATTTTCGTGCGGCGGGTAAATTACTAGAAAAATATCAAGGTGATTTACCTACTCAACTTTGGGTTTCTCCACCGACTAAAATGGATAAAGACAAGCTTACTGAAGAGGGCTATTACGATACTTTTGGTAAATCAGGGGCTAGGCTGGAAATGCCAGGCTGTTCATTATGTATGGGTAATCAGGCAAGAGTCGCTGATAATGCAACAGTAGTGTCAACTTCAACCCGTAACTTCCCTAACCGGTTAGGGAATGATGCTAATGTTTATCTAAGTTCGGCTGAATTAGCAGCAGTTTGTTCAATTTTAGGTAAAATCCCATCATTTGCAGAGTATATGGCTTATTTTGAACAAATTAATGCCACAGCAGATGATACATATCGATATTTAAACTTCGATAAAATTGATAAATATCAACAGGTATAAAGTTAAGATGTTTTGTATCTTATGTAGGAGCGGCTTTAGCCGCGATGTCGCGGCTAAAGCCGCTCCTACAAATGATTTCTTAACTTAATAATAGAACCCCAACCCACTAAGGACTATAAGCAAAAGCTGTTTATCCTACTTACAGCTCATCAGAAAAATAATGCAATTAGTTTATAACTTAGCTGAAGCTTATAGGTAATCAGGTAGCTATATACAAACCACAGTTTGATAAAAAATAAAGACTAAAACTTTGTAAAGTGGACTTTAGTCCGTTATAGAGACTAAGGGAGATGGAAACAAATAATCATCCAATCCTGTGCAATAATGGATGATTATTTATTTCCAGCTCCCTAATTGTATTGACTATTGCGGACTGAAGTCCGCTTTACAATTATCAGCTGTGGATTGTTAATAACCATAAAAAAAGAGGGACTTTCAGTTGCCACTGGAAGCCCACCTGCTAATACTCGATAAATTTAGGAAAATAAATGACTAATAACGATGTTTTACGTCGTATACGCTACACCTTTGATTTTGATGATTCTAAAATGATCTCAATTTTTGGCTTGGCAGAATGTACCGTCACACGCGAACAAATTAGCAATTGGCTAAAAAAAGATGATGATGCTGATTTTCAAGAATGCAGTGATGAAGAATTAGCCACTTTTTTAAATGGTTTAATTAATGATAAGCGCGGTAAAAAAGAAGGGGAGCAACCTATCCCTGAAAAACGCATGACTAATAATGATATTTTTAAAAAATTAAAAATTGCACTTAATTTAAAAAATGATGATGTATTAGAAATTATGGGTTTTGCCAATTTTGAAATAAGTCAGCATGAGTTGAGTGCTTTTTTTCGTAAAAAAGGACATAAAAACTATCGCTTGTGTAAAGATCAAATTTTGCGATATTTTTTGCAAGGTATGCAGTTTAAATATCGTGATAATGTGTATTTAAAAGCAGAAGGA
>CAYYNM010000207.1:2311-5462 GCA_964472945.1 uncultured Methylomarinum sp.
AGTTAATGCCTTAACTCTCCCATAACAACCTTATTTTCAGCTACTTTTTTTACCACATCCTGGTAATAATCATCTCTAAACTCTTGAATAACCAGGTCAATTGCCTTATGGTTTAAGCCGCTTCCTAATAATACTTCTTCTGTTAATCTTAGCCCAACCTCTAAAGTTTCTGATACGGTAGTTGTTACACCTTGATTAATTAAGCTAGCACAATGGTGTCTATCTATTGCACGAGAATGAATAGGTAGGTTTGGGTAATGTTGTCTGATAAGAGGAATCATATGATCAATTTTTTTAGGGTTATCTAAAGCAATAACAATCATTTTTGCATGTTCAGCACCTGCTGAGTGCAGCACCTTTACATTACAAGCATCACCAAAAAACACAGGAAATCCTTGAGCCCGTGCTTTCTTTATCCGTTTTTGATCCAAGTCAATAGCAATATAATTAACATTTGCCGAATTTAAAATAGCTCCAATTCTTGCCCCAACTCTGCCAAACCCAGCTAAAATTATATGCCCTTGAGAGTCCTCAATAAACTCATCGTGATGCGAGTCAGTTATTTCTGGGGTATAAAATTTTAATAGTAAAGCGTTAGAAAATTTGACTACAAAAGGGGTGAATACCATACTTAAGGCAATAATAAGTGTTAATATTTGGCTAGTTTGAGAATCTAAAATACCAGCTTCCGAAGCAAAACCAAACATAACAAAGCCAAACTCTCCACTTTGAGAAAGCAATACTCCCGTTTGAATTGCAATATCACGACGAACACCACTTCGTCGTACAAGGGTATAAATTATGCAAGCTTTTACCAGCATTAAAAGTATTGTTAATCCAACAATATTTATAAAGTTTTCCCACAATAAGCCGAACTCAATACCCATCCCTATCGTCATAAAAAACAAACCCAGTAATATGCCACGAAAGGGTGAAATATCTGCTTCAATTTGATGTCGATAATGGGATTCAGCCAACATGAGACCGGCAAGAAAAGCACCTAAAGCCATTGATAAGCCAACTAAATCCATTATCCAGGCAACACCAAGAACTAATAACACGGCAACGGCAACAAAGACTTCAGGGTCTTGACTGGCAACTATCTTTTCTAAAATAGGGTTTAATAAATAGCGACCGACTAAGAGTAAAGTAATAATGGCTGTTATGGCATAAAGTATCTCCATACCAGACTCAGATAGACTAATAGCGGCACCACCAGCAAGTAATGAGACTAAAGCCAGTAAGGGTACGACTGCTATATCCTGTAATAACAGGACAGAGAAAGACATTTTACCCATCACTGTAGCAATTCCTCCACGTTCAGCGAGCAGATTTAAGCAAAATGCAGTAGAAGATAAGGCTAAACCAAAGCCAATGATAATCGCACTATGTTGAGAAGTACCTAGTGAAATTGAGATACCATAAAGAATAAAGGCGGTGATCAGTAGTTGGCTTAGTCCTAGGCCTAAGACAAGTTTGCGCATTTGCCATAACTTTTCTGGTTTTAGTTCAATACCTAAAACAAACAGCAAGAATATAACGCCGTACTCAGCCAAGTGCCGAATTTCTTCAATTTCAGTGATAACACTTAAGCCCCACGGACCAAGAATTGCACCCGCCGTTAAATACCCTAAAATAGCACCAAGGCGTATAGCATGAAAAACTGGGACTACAACGACTGTTGCCAGTAACAATGCTAAAATATCCATCAAATAATTAGGGCTTGTTGCATCCATTTTTTATTAGAACCTTGGTTTGGCTTGAGAAAGTTATAAGTGATATGAATATCATTTTAGTCTAGCAATATAACACTCTGTTATTTAAATTTACTAATTTGTGAGTGTGAGCAGTGAAAAATATTGATGTAATTGTTATTGGTGCAGGAGCATCAGGCTTAATGTGTGCAATTGAGGCTGGAAAGCGAGGGCGAAATGCCCTGGTAATTGATCATGCCAATAAAGCAGGCAAGAAAATTCTTATGTCAGGTGGTGGGCGTTGTAATTTTACAAATTATTCTATTGAGGCAGAAAACTATATTTCTCAGAATACACATTTTTGTAAGTCTGCCTTAAGCCGGTTTACCCAATGGGATTTCTTGTCTATGATTGAGCAATATAAAATTTCATTTCATGAGCGTAGTCATGGCCAGCTATTTTGTGATGACAGTGCAAAAGATATTTTAAATATGCTGTTGGCAGAGTGTAAAAAAGTTAAGGTAGGTATTCAGCTTAATTGCAAAATCAAAAAAATTAATAAACTATCTGTTGATAAATTTATACTCATAACAGATAAAGGGGAGTATAGCTGTCAATCTGTTGTTGTTGCAACAGGTGGCTTATCAATCCCTAAAATGGGAGCCACAGCATTTGGTTACCAATTAGCAGAACAGTTTAATGTTAATGTACTCCCCGTTCGTGCGGCTTTAGTTCCTTTTACCCTACAGCCTGATGATAAAGAAAAATATTCACCATTATCCGGTATAGCCGTCCCATGTGCAGTCAGTAATCAACAGCAAAGTTTTACCGAGAATATTTTATTTACCCATCGGGGGTTAAGTGGTCCAGCCATTTTACAAATCTCATCCTATTGGGAAGCAGGCGATACTCTTTATGTAAATTTCTTACCCGAATTAGATTTAGCTGAAGTTTTAATGGCAAAAAGAAATAATAAAATCAAAATGCAATTAAAAACTATTTTGGCAAACTATTTACCTAAACGTTTAGTTGAAGTATTAATTGAGCAAAAATTATTGCTTTTATCTTTACAAGATATTTCTAACAAACAATTAAATGAAGTCGTACAAAATATAATTTGTTGGAAGATGAAACCCAATGGAACAGAAGGCTATCGGACAGCAGAAGTGACTTTAGGTGGTGTGGACTGCGCTGAAATTTCATCAAAAACCATGCAAAGCCAAATGGTAACTGGTTTATATTTTGTGGGTGAAGTGCTGGATGTAACAGGTTGGCTGGGCGGCTATAATTTTCAATGGGCCTGGGCATCAGGGTGGTGTGCTGGACAGTATGTGTAATACTTGTCTATTACTCTATGTTCCCGTTTTTAATTGTTGCTTTTGTAAAGTGCTGAAAAACGGGAGGATAGAGAGTATCCTTTTCTACAGATGCTAGATTTATGGGGTAATGATCAATGT
>CAYYNM010000208.1:0-5425 GCA_964472945.1 uncultured Methylomarinum sp.
GATTGAGTTGCTTGATCCAGTGCGTAAACAGCATTAGGGAAGGGCGTGTGGATGTAGATAACATCATTGATAACTAAGGGGCCACCTTCGTGTCCACGAAGTACACCTGTAGAAAAAGACCAAGCTGGTTGCAAGGTTTTAACGTTTTTAGTGTTAATTTGATCTAATTTACTGTAGCGAGTACCTGCGTAATCACCGCCCCAGCTTGCCCAGTTGGCTGGGTTTTTAGTTAAGCTTTCAACTTCGCTGTTTGCAGATGAAACTGCAGGCGCAGAGATCAATGCAACAACAGTTGAAGCAATCAGCAAGCTTTTTAAAGGCTTCTTCATATGTTTCCTCCAATGTAGTCTGTAGCTATACAGATTACGGTTTATGTTATTTAAGACTAATATTAGTTTGGATGGCTTTCTTTTTTATTCTTTTTATGCTTAACAAGAATTTGATAGGAATAGCTATACCAGTTGGTTAAATTGAATGATTTTGCTTTAAAAGTCAACTGTTAATGTAGATTGATTTAGCTGTTGGAACTATATGATTGCTTGCTGGGGTTTAATTGTTAAAGGTAAGTGTATGAAAAATCAAGGCTCCTGAATGTATCTAATGGAATTATTATTTAATTAAAGTAAATTACTTAATAAATTAGGTTTGTTAAAAAAAGATAATGATGAAAGAGGAATGGGGTTAATTCCATTGTTATGAAGTTTTATTCATAACATCTTTTTTGCTATTTTTAGCGGTAATTGTTGCCTTTTTTTTATGAAAAATTTCAATTTGTACAAAGTAATTTTAAACACTTGCTTCATACAAGCGATAGCTTGATTAAAAATAGAGGCTAAGGTTTTTTAGAACGGGCTGAAGTCTACTCTACAACTATTAAGCTGTGGTTTGTGTAAGAGTCATATTAGTTAATATCATTTGACTTATGGCGAGTACCCTTAAGTTAAGGTCTCTTTGTTAAAGCCTTTTAGGTTCCAGCATAATAATTCTGCAGAATCTTTTTTCCACTCGGCAAGAACAAAGCGTTGTGCGGGGGTGTTGTTAATCTCAAAGTTGTGCAAAGCGGGGCGATGAGTATGTCCATGAATCAGGCGAAAACAACCATATTGCTGCATGATGTGGGTGATGCTTTGTTGATTGACATCCATAATATCTTGAGTCTTTTTACGTTTATGAAAAAAACTGCGAAAACGATACCAGCGAGCAACTAATAAACGGAGTAACAAGGGTTTTGTTAAAACATTTTGCTTCCATTCGGTCGTATGAGATTTTTGACGAAACTCTTGGTAGGCAATATCATCAGTACAAAGCAAATCTCCATGTGTTAGCAGTGTTTTAACGCCAAATAAATCAATAACGGTATATTCATCAAGTAAGCTTATGCCTGTTTCATCGCAAAACTGTTGTCCAAGCAAAAAATCTCTATTACCTTGCTGAAGATAAACTTGAGTTCCTGAATCTGTTAACCGTTTTAACTGTTGTTTTATCTTTTTATTGGGTGGGGTATTGTCATCGTCACCCACCCATGTATCAAAAAGGTCGCCAAGAATATAGACTGCTGATGCTGTAACAGCTTGCTTTTGCAGAAAGGAA
Source organism: uncultured Methylomarinum sp. (assembly GCA_964472945.1). GTDB lineage: Bacteria > Pseudomonadota > Gammaproteobacteria > Methylococcales > Methylomonadaceae > QPIN01. Next base: position 1,591 of record CAYYNM010000208.1, read on the forward strand.
ATAAACCGACGTGTGATTTCAGTTTTTTCAAGGGAAATGTGTAGGTCTGAGATAAATATGATGTCTTGTTTCACAATGCTGTTTATTTAGTAGGGAAGGGAAGACGAAAGACGAAAGACGAAAGACGAAAGACGAAAGAAAGTCCCGAGCTTGCTCTTTTTTTGTCTTGAGCCCTGAGTCTTTCGCCTGCTCTTTAATCTACCATTTCAGCTTTTTCAATAACGATATTTTCTTTAGGTACATCTTGGTGTCCATTACGAGTAGCTGTTGCAACATCAGCCATTGCATCAACAACATCCATACCTTCAACGACCTCTGCAAAAACAGCATAACCCCAGCCTTGTGAGTTTGATGCTGTATAGTCTAAAAAAGAATTATCTTTATAGTTAATAAAAAATTGTGCAGTTGCTGAGTGTGGGTCGCCTGTACGCGCCATTGCTAAAGTTCCACGGCTATTTTTTAAACCGTTATCTGCTTCGTTTTGTATAGCTGTATGAACTGATTTTTGGTTAAAGTCAGTATCAAAGCCGCCACCTTGTGCCATAAAGCCAGGAATAATGCGATGAAAAATTGTACCGTTATAAAAGCCTTCTTTAACGTACTTAATAAAATTTTCAGACGTAATAGGCGCTTTTTCTGAGTTAAGTTGAATAGTAATTTCGCCTAAAGAGGTTGTTAATTTTACTTTATTTTGTGTGTCTGACATTTTATTTTCCGAAGCAAATGAAAGGGTTATAGATAGAAATAGCACCAGGCTAAGAATAAATTTGTACATGTTTCTTCTCTAAGGTTGATGCGAAAGGTGAATTTTATGCGTTTTTTTCTTGAAAGAGAAGCCTTAATCTTGGTAAATTGGAGAGTTTTTTATCGAAGTGTATAACTGATCTCACTAACCTTAATATAAAAATGCTCAAAATATATAATACTTTAACGCGAAGCAAAGAAACTTTTAAACCACGAGTAGAGGGGAAAGTTGGGCTCTATGTCTGTGGAATGACAGTTTACGATTACTGTCATATTGGTCATGCACGGGTCATGGTTGTGTTTGATACAGTTGCAAGGTATTTTAGGTATTCTGGTTATGATTTAACCTATGTACGTAATATTACCGATATAGACGATAAAATTATAAAGCGGGCTAATGAAAATGGAGAGGATTTTCTGGCTTTAACAGAACGTTTTATTGATGCAATGCACGAAGATGAAGCAGCATTGTCTGTTTTGCCACCCGATATTGAACCGAAAGCAACTCAATCAATGGCTGATATTATTAAAATGATTGAAACGTTGGTTGAGAAAGGTTTGGCTTATGTGGGAAAGAATGGTGATGTGTTTTATTCTGTTAGTAAGTTTGAAGGCTATGGGAAATTATCAGGTAAAAATATAGCAGATTTGCAAGCAGGTGAGCGAGTCGATATAGATAAAGCTAAAAAAGATCCTATGGATTTTGTGTTATGGAAAATGGCAAAACCTGGCGAGCCATCTTGGGATTCAGTATGGGGAAAAGGCCGGCCAGGATGGCATATTGAGTGCTCTGCAATGTCAACATGTTGCCTGGGTAATCATTTTGATATTCATGGGGGTGGGATGGACTTGCAATTCCCGCATCATGAAAATGAAATTGCCCAGTCCGAAGGGGCAACAGGCGAAAAGTTTGTTAATTTATGGATGCATAATGGTTTTGTTAGAGTTGATGAAGAAAAAATGTCAAAATCATTGGGTAATTTTTTCACAGTTAGAGAGGTGTTAAAAAATTACCGGCCTGAGGTCATTAGGTTTTTCGTTTTATCCAGTCAATATCGGAGCCCGCTAAACTATTCTGATGAACAGTTAGAAGATGCTGGGACTGCTTTAACGCGACTATATACTGCACTTAGAGGGGTGGAAATCACTGAAAATTCTTGTGACCCTGAATATAAAATAAGATTTGAACAAGCAATGGATGATGATTTTAATACCGCTGTCGCTATTGCTGTATTATTTGATTTGGCCAGAGAGCTTAATAAAGTTAAATCAGATACTTCCAGAGCTGGAGTATTAGCGAGTACTTTAAAAACACTGGCTGGAGTATTGGGTGTTTTACAAGATGAGCCTGATAACTTTTTAAAAGGAGGGGATGCTGAAGGTGGTTTTTCTGAAGAGGATATTAACCAGCAAGTCCAGGCTAGAATAGAAGCAAAAAACAATAAAGACTGGGCAAAAGCAGATGAGATAAGAGATCAACTAAAAGCGCAAGGCGTGATAGTGGAAGATATTGCAGGTGGTAAAAGTAGTTGGCGTAGAGAAAATGTGTAAACCAACTTGTTGCCTATAATTAAAGAATAATTTTTAAGAGTAAATTGTCAGTGACCGAAATTAAAGATAAATCAATTGAAATATTTCTAGAAGAATTAGCCAGCAAACAAGCAACGCCAGGGGGAGGAAGTGCAGCGGCCGTGATGGGGGCTCAATCAGCGGCATTAATATCAATGGTTTGTAATTTAACGATTGGTAAACCAAAATATATTGAAGTTGAAGGTGAAATGCAGGCTTTGTTAAAACAATCAGAAGCATTAAGGGAGAATTTAACCGCCATGATTAAAGCGGATGTCGATGTTTTTGATAAATTAATGGCGTGCTACGGCTTGCCAAAAAATACAGAACAAGAAAAATCGGCTAGAAGCAGTCAAATACAAGCTGTTTTAAAACAAGCAACTTTAGTTCCATTGGCTTGTGCGGAGGCATGTGCACAAGCAATAAAATTGAGCCATATAGCTGCAGAAAAAGGTAATCTGGGAGTGATTAGCGATGCCGGTGTTGCAGCTATGTCTGCATACAGTGGATTAAAAAGTGCGGCATTGAATGTATATATTAATGCAGGAAGTATTAAGGATAAGGTGTTTGCTGAAGAAAAGTTACAAGAACTTGAGAGTGTGCTTAAAAAATCTGCTATTGAGGCAGAGGAGGTTTATCAAATTGTTAAAGGCAAATTATAAAAAAAGTTAAATTTAGGGTTGACGGTGTATTAGAGGCACAGTATAATTCTATTTCTTCACAGCGAGTCCTTATCTACAGGGGGCTTCAAAGTAAGAAAGTTTAGTTCGGGGTATAGCGCAGTTTGGTAGCGCGCCTGCTTTGGGAGCAGGATGTCGGGGGTTCGAATCCCTCTACCCCGACCAAGATTTGCGCTTGTAGCTCAGCTGGATAGAGCATCGGCCTTCTAAGCCGAGGGTCACAGGTTCGACTCCTGTCAAGCGCACCATGTTCTTGTCAGAATATATCATTATGGTGAGCGTAGCTCAGTTGGTAGAGTCCCGGATTGTGATTCCGGTTGTCGCGGGTTCGAACCCCGTCGTTCACCCCAGTGATTTCTTATAGTACAATCAATTATCTTCTACCTCAATTCATTTGTACCCTCTCTCTTCTCTGTAAGATCAATAGATATATGTTTCAGAAAACAAAGTTGCTACCTAATATTTCTTGACTTTCTATAAAAACTACATGGCTATATCTTGATGTTCCAGTTTTTTTAACTTGAATTCAGAAAACACTAAAAACTATAGGTGGAAGGCTAGTTATCCTTACTCCAATATCATTAAGATTACTGCTCTAAAGCCCTCTCCTGCTGGAGAGGGTTGGGTGAGGAGGATGCTGATTCGGCACAATGTAAACTAAACATAAACATAAATACTCTCTAATTTTCACTTGAAGAGCTCTTTACTTTACTTTTATGATTTATAATTATTTAAAAATCATAATTTAAAAAATATAATAATAACAAAATCAATAATTTAGAGATTATACATTATTTAAAATCAACACCCTTTTGTAGGGGCAATCCCTTGTGGTTGCCCTT
>CAYYNM010000209.1:0-5411 GCA_964472945.1 uncultured Methylomarinum sp.
ACTTGAGCAACTAACTTGTCTTTTTGTCCGTCTTCCGCGTTGTATAAATAGTTGCGTAGCTTGCTATGCGCTTATTTATACGCCTCGACAACTGCTCCTGCGTTGTTCTACCTACACACATCCCTGTGTTAGTTGAATACGAACAAAAATCCTGCGTCAGTTGCACAAGTTATTCCATGCGCATTCCTAAGTGAAATCGACCTAGGCCAAAAAACACCAACACACTTTCAGAGGTGCTTGTTATAAAACCAAATTTTCATCTTGAAAGGTAAAGTTGCAAGGTGGTCAATAAAAGGACGGAAACTATGCTTGGACAGTTCATTCTGGGGGAGTTATTACTGTTTTACCGGCTTCTTTATGTATTCACCTGTAGGCTTAAACTGTTTAATTAGCGTCTATATAAAATTTAAAATAAGGAGTAGATATGAATCTATTTAGAAACAATATAAAAAGAATACTAATCATTGGATTAGCACTGACGAATTTTGCCTGTTCAGACCCACAAGCACCCAATGAGGAAAATTTTAAGCAGGCCATACAAAACTACCTTTCTTCAACAAAGAGAGCCTGTTTTGAAGTCCCTAATTTACCATTGAAAATAAAAAAGTCTGATTTAACATACTACACAAATATAAATGAACTTCTTTCAATTGGTTTACTGCGTATTGATGATCCTGAAAAAAAAGAGATAACTATTTCAGTAACTGAAAAGGGTAAACAAGCATTAAAAACATTTGAAAAGTCCTATTTATATTCAACGGGACTCATTACTAGAAATTCGAATGTTGCTTTTTGTTATGGAGAACCCAAGATTGTTGCTATTACAAATTTCACTGAACCCGCTAGTTTTGCTGGAAGAACATTTACATCCGTTAAATTTACTTATACAGTTGAAAATTTTGCTGATTGGGCAAAAAATAACGCATCTATTTTAAATAGATCACTTCTTTTTCAAAATATTAAATCAATAAAAAAACCTATCAGCAGTAAGGCGGATCTAATATTGACAAAAAAAGGGTGGGTGCATAGGAGGCTTTATAATAAACTATAACCTTATTTAATTTAAGGTTTAATACCCATTAATCTTGATTTTAGAAAAATTAATTGAGAGTGCTAAAAATTTAGGCATTGATTTTTCTAGGAATATTTTGTTATTAATATGTGAGTTTAATAAAAGGGAACAGAGTTACACCTGAAAACTAAGTTTTTTCTGTTCCCCCCATTTTTTTAAACTTACTTTTTAACACGACTCAGTGGTTCAAACTTTTCATCGAGTAGTCAGTAGTCTTGCCCAATAACTACAAAACCAGCCCAGAAAAAAGGATCATTCCATTGCTGCCCCTTTTTAAATTCATCTTGAGTTTCTTGTAATGCTTGTTGTGCAGAATGTTCGTTTAAAAACCGTTGATAAAATTTTTGCATAAACAGAGACGTTGCTTTATCCGAAATACTCCATAGCGTAGATAATACGGCTTTTGCTCCTGCCTCTTGAAAAGCTCTGTTTAAACTATAAACACCCTCACCGATACTAATTTCTCCGACACTGGTTTCACATGCAGATAAAGTGACGAGCTCAGTACCTTCTAAATTCAAGTTTAATACCTCTAAAGCGGTTAAAATACCATCCGTACCATCTGTTTGTTTTTCACCTTTAATGCCTTGATTAGCATAACTAAAGGCTAAGCCAGAACGAGCTAGTGGGTTTTCTATATGAGCTCTTGCCAATTTTTCTTGTTTATTCCATAGTATGCCTCTTGCTGGTTTTTTGTCTTCGGTTACCTCCAGTTTTTCCAGAAAAAAACCGTGGGTAGCAAGGTGTAAAATTTTAGGCGAGGTCACTTTGTTAATAGTGGCTTCACTGGCTTGATCCTGAGTATAAAGGTCTACAGGGTAGTTTAGTTGTTGCAAGATTGTTTGAATATGCTCACTTTCTGTTTGAGTGCCGGGTAAAGGGACAAAATTCAAGCTGCGAATGGAACGGCTTATCATTTTATTTTGCTTTGTAGCTGAGTCTTTATTAGCTGAAAAAAGGGGATTTGCTAAAATTATTGCTTTTTTATTATGTGTGGACTGCTTGGGAAAAACAATATCCCGAGCAGAACCTAAGTGAGTTAACTGTATTTGCTGATCTAAATATTGTCCTTGTGAATTTTGTAAGGCTTTAAAGGGCAATAAATGTAATATTCCATCAGGGATAATAAATACTTGTTTTTTATCGTTGAGTGCATAGCTTAAAGGCTGCCAAAGTTTTTTATACAATGCTTGACTAGTTTGAATAAGGCTTTGCTGACGTTCTTTACTGCTAAACCACAAATCATTGTTATCATTAGGTTCAATGGCTTCGCGGTAAGTTTGAATTAACCGTGTGATAGGTGATAACTCACCCAATTTAATAAAATGTACGCCGGTGTCTGGGGTGGCAACAAAAGCAATGAGTTGCTCTGTTTTGTAGCGTCCTGTCTTTAAATCTACCTGTTTGTAAATTAAAAAATCAACTAATGCTTGCTGTTTAGATAGCGCAGATAATATCTGTTTTGGTTGAATGCGTTCAGATTTGTCCCTAAAGTTACTTACTTTATTACTGAGTTTGCGTTGTAGAGTATTAAGCTGGTCAGTCAGTTCTGCTAGATGCTTAGCATTAGGTATATTAGAAAAAGTTAAGCTGGCTATCTGGCTTCTTGTATCCTTAATATTCTGACTTAAAGTTGCCAGCTGTGGATTTTTACTGTGATGCAGTTTACTGAGCTTGCTTGCTTCTGAAGCGATACGCAGCAATAGGCCTTTTCGGCTAACGGGTAACTTCCATGCCTGTCGTGCCAATACAGAAGGGCTGTTCCAAGGTTCTTTTGATTTCTTGGCAACATTACTGATTAAATGACTATAAAAGCTAAGATAGTTATTTTCTCTATATTTTTGTTGTTGCAAATAAGATAAACGAGTTTTTTCACCAGCTCCCCACAGGACTTGCTGTAAAAATTGATTACTATGGAATAGGTACTTGTCGTAGAAAACCTTTGCAGACTTCCATTGTTGATATTTTTGATTTAAAAAGGCTAGATTTATTAGGTAAGATAAAGTATTAGGATGTTGCTCACCTAAAATGGCTGTACTTAAAGATAAGGTTTTGTAAAGAAGTGGAATACCTTTATCAAAGTGACCTTGTGTAAGGTATAATGTCGCAAGGTTATTCATTTGGGTTAGAGTGGAAGGGTGTTGCTTACCCAGAGTAGATTTACTTAAAGTAAGGGCTTCAACATAAAGAAGTTCAGCTTTATCTAAATGGCCTTGAGCGCGATACAAACCAGCCAAATTATTCATAGCAGTTGAAGTTGCCGGGTGTTGTTTTCCCAAAGCATCTTTGGTTAGAGTCAAGGCTTCAACATAAAGTGGTTCAGCTTTATCCAAGTAACCTTGAGCTCGATAGAGATTAGCCAGATTTTCCATAGCGGTTAAAGTAGTCGGATGCCGCTTTCCCAGAACATTTTTCATTAGAGGCAAAAGTTCAATATAGAGTGGTTCAGCTTTATCAAAGCGACCTTGAACTTGGTACAATCTAGCCAAATTACTTATAGCACTTAAAGTACTTGGGTGCCGTTTTCCTAGAATGCCTTTGCTTAGAGTTAAGTTTTCAACATAAAGTGGCTCAGCTTTATCAAATCGACCTTGATCTTGATATACATTAGCCAAATTACTCATAACGGTTAAAGTAGTTGGATGCTGATTTCCCAGAACATCTTTTATTAGAGGCAAGAGTTCAACATAAAGTGGCTCTGCTTTGTTAAAGTGCCCCTGTGCTAGATACAAATTAGCCAAATTATTCATACTGATCAGAGTCTGCGTATGCCGTGTCCCCAAAATATCTTTTCTTAGGGCAAGGGTTTCGATGAGGAGTGGTTCGGCTTTACTAAATTGACCTTTATTTAGGTACAAATTAGCAAGACTGTTCATACTGACTAAGGTATTTGGGTGTCGCTTTCCTAGATGCTCTTTTTTTAAAACCAAAACCTCAACAGCAAGTTTCTCAGCTTTATGAAAATGACCTTGGGCTAGATATAAATTAGCTAAATTACTCATACTGCTTAAAGTATCAGGGTGCTGATTCCCTAAAACATCTTTCATTAAAGGTAAGATTTTAAGAAATAAATGTTCTGCTTTACTTAACTCACCTCGAACTTGGTACATTGTAGCGACACTGACCACACTTTTTAAAGTGTCAGGATGTCGCTTCCCTAGAACATCTTTTCTTAACGTTAAAACCTCAACAAATAGTTGTTCTGCTTTATTATAGAGTCCTTGAGAAAAATACAGCAGAGCCAGGTTGTTTATGGCGTGTAAAGTCTTAGGATTTTTTTTGCCTAAAAGCTTGGTCATTAAGGATATGGTTTCTAGTAGTTGTGGCTCTGCTTTTTTTAAATACCCTTGTTGTCTATATATCTCTGCTAAATTATTTACACTGACTAAGGTATCTGGGTGTTGTTTGCCTAGATTTTTTTTTCTTAAGGTAACGGTCTCAAAAAGTAATGACTCTGCTTTATCATAATTGCCTTGCTCATGATACAGTTGCCCCAAGTCATTCATACAGCTTAAAGTCAAAGGGTCTTGTTTACCTAAAAGCTCTTCCATTAAGGTTAAAGTTTCTACAAAAAGTGATTTTGCTTTTTTTAAGTGCCCCTGTGCTTTATATAAGTTAGCTAGATTATGCATACTCGTTAAGGTATAGACTGATTTGCCTCCAAACTCTTGCTCTGCAACAGCGAGTGCTTGCTTTGCTACATTTTCTGCTGAGGAATAATGGCCTGCTTGGTAAATATTGAGATACTGTGTGTTTAATTCTTTCCAATCAGTAATAGCCACGCCGTTAACGGGGTTAATTTGGTTTTTATTTATTTCTATACTCTTAGTACCTGCTGCTATTAAAGGAGAGATTGTTTCCTGTGTGCTACAAGCCACCAGTATAGTGCTGAGTAATAGGGTGATTAAAGGAAGGCTATTTTTCATGGTATTTTTCTCAGCCAAAATTTTTTACCGTCCAGTATTAAAGTACTGTTAGTTTATCTGACATATTAACATCCAACTCATTAACGGTATTCCATAAAAACATCTAAATTTAACAAATTGATTTATGCCTATTTATTTATACTCTATGTTCCAGTTTTTAATTGTTGCTTTCGTAAAGTGCTGAAAAACAGGTGGATAGAGAGAATCCTTTTCTACAGATGCTAGATTTATGGGGTAATGATCAATATCCTTAAGTTAAGGAAAAATAGCTTTTTTTATTTCTCCCTCTTAGCACACCGCTTCGCTGCTCCAAGCATTGCTCTACCTCCTGCCTAAGCTACATGGATGTAGTGAATGCAGATATTGCAGGAGAAAATATCTGTCCATGCAGTCATCCCAACCTTCTCCAGCAG
>CAYYNM010000210.1:0-2880 GCA_964472945.1 uncultured Methylomarinum sp.
ATCTATGTAGGAGCGGCTTTAGCCGCGATGTCGCGGCTAAAGCCGCTCCTACATAGATAAAAAACAACAAAACTCCTTAACTTAATGAAGGTGTTTTTGAACTACAATTTCGGCAGCCTAGCACTAAGCTCCAAACTTATCAAATAGGATGTTTTCTGAGTCCACGCCAAGGTCAGATAACAAATTTTGCACAGCGGAAATCATCATTGGTGGACCACATAAATAATATTCGCAATCTTCTGGTGCGACGTGATGCTTCAGATATTTATCGTACAGAATCTGGTGAATAAAACCGGTTTCACCCTGCCAGTTATCTTCTGGCAATGGTTCGGATAAACCTATAGTCCAATCAAAATTGTCAAACTCTTGAACAAGTGAATCAAAATCCTCAATATAAAAAACCTCACCCAGACTTCTGGCACCATACCAAAAAGATATTTTACGATGACTCTGCAAGCGTTTTAATTGGTCGAAAATATGTGAACGCATAGGTGCCATACCCGAGCCACCCCCAATAAAAATCATTTCATTTTCTGTTTCACGGGCAAAAAAATCACCATAAGCCCCATATATGCCAACCTTATCTCCCGGCTTCAGGTTATAAATAAAAGAGGACACGATACCAGGAGGCAGATCCGATTGTCGGGGTGGAGGCGATGCAATACGTACATTGAGCATAATAATCTCTTTTTCATCTGGATAATTGGCCATAGAATAGGCTCGCGTAATGGTGGTGTCCGATTGCGAGTGAAATTGCCATAGCTTAAATTGATCCCAGGTTGGTCGGTATTGTTCATCAATATCGAAATCAGAATAAGAGTTTGAGTAGGGTGGTGCTTCCAGTAAAATGTATCCCCCAGCACGAAAATTAAGCTGTTTATCAACAGGCATTTGCAAAATTAATTCTTTGATAAAAGTTGCCACACACCGATTAGAGAGAACAGTACACTGCCATTTATTGACGGTCAATAAGGATGCAGGCAGTTGTATTTCCATGTTTTCTTTAACAGCAACCTGACAACCCAGTCGATAATGAGCGCGTATTTGGCTATGGCTGAGTTTTGCTTTCTCGGTAGCCAAAACACTACCGCCACCTTCAGTTACTATAACGCGACACTGTCCACAGGTACCGCAACCACCACATGCAGATGGCAAATATATATTTTTTTCAGACAGTACTTGCATTAATTTATTCCCTACCGGGACTTGTAGCGTAAGCTCGGGATTCTGGTTAATCAGAATATGAACCTGACCGCCTGCCACCAGTTTTGAACGGGCAATTAAAATGATAGATACCAGTACCAATACTATACCGGTAAATACAAATATACCTAAAATAACGACTTCCTGTTCATTCATGGCCTTGTCTCCCCAATTTATGTAAAAAAGAACCATAACCATCGCTACCTAACCAATAATGTACCAGATTGTTGACTCCGCGACTGGTTAATGTAGCACCGGAAAGCCCATCAACCTGATATATTGCTTTTGGTGAGTTTGGTACCACTTCGCCTTTAATAACCTGAATAGCGACCTTGCCATTGGCATCAAAAGCCTGTTTACCTTGCCAAAGCTTTTGCCAGTGAGGGTTGGTGATTTCACCGCCCAGCCCGGGGGTCTCTCCCTGTTGATAGAAGGTAATGCCTGCGATGGTTTTAGCATCATTTTCCAGAGCCAGAAAGCCATATAAGGTTGACCATAAGCCTTTACCATAAATGGGTAAAATAATTTTTTGTATGGTATTGCCTTTTTTAACAAAATAAATAGGCATGTATTTAGGCCGCCGCTTGATACCAGCTATATCTAACTTTGCGGGGATTTTTTCTCCATACTCTTGACCTTTAGCCAAAGCATTAAAACTTAACTTTTCAAGCTTGAATGTATTTTTATTTAGGTATGTTGCTGTTTTTAAGTTGAGCCATTGAGTTTTGATATTTTGCTGGTAAATGGTATCAATATTGGCATTTTCAGTATATAAATCAGCAACCAGTAAAATATTTCTGATTTTTCCCAGTCGTTGATTTTCTTTTTGCCTGGGGTTTAATTTTACCGCAGCGATTGATACTAAAAAGGAACCAACCAGGCAAACACCTATAACCACTTGATAGGTTTTTAAAATACTGTTGCTGCAGTTATTTTCCGGTTTGATTTCTCTATTAGTGCCGATAGTGTCAGGTCGTAAAAACCAAATTTGATATAAAGAAATCAGAATCTGTAAGCTTAACGAAAGTCCTAATAAGCCACCAGCAATAACAACTGTATAAGCATATATAGGGTCCCATTTGGTTAAAAACCAGGAGAGTATATCGGTGAATATAGCCATAAAAGGCATAACTATCAACGCATATTTAATCCAGTTGGGTAATACGGAGTGTATAAAAATATAGCCCAGAACAAATAAAACCAATCCGATGCCAAACAAATGAATATGAGAAAGCTTGACTAAAGTATGTATGGATTCACCGGTATCGACCTTGGCAACTTCTTGTATTCCAGAATAGCTGGATAAATTAGGAATATTTAGACCTGATGCAGGGGTATGGCATTGCAAGCAGGTTTTTGTGAGAATGGGGTGAATAAGTGATGAATAATCTTTTTTAGGCGCACCGTTTTTAAGCCATTCTACAATAATATGCCTATCTTCTGTCTGTCTGTATGTAGGCCGCCATCGGTCCGCGAATTGCAGCTTCCAGCCTAGAACCACTGCGGTTACCATAGTATGTATCGGCAACATCTTCGATGGACACCCCTGGTTTCCCATCATGTCCCTGGTGTGAGGTATAAAGGTAATACATTGCCATAAGATAAGCCGAACCTATTAATAGTAAATAACAGGTAAATAAAAGCTTTTCACTTAGACTGCAATCAATGAAACTCTTG
>CAYYNM010000210.1:2980-5405 GCA_964472945.1 uncultured Methylomarinum sp.
TAAATAACAGGTAAATAAAAGCTTTTCACTTAGACTGCAATCAATGAAACTCTTGGTTTGCTTTTTTTTATATGGCATTATATTTTTTGGCTTAAAGAGGGGGCTAAATTTCAGATGACACCCATTTAATGAATGTCATCTATTTCGTATAAAATGGAATTAATTAGCTGATTTCAGGTATTTTACAATTGCCCTTGCATCATCTGCTGCCAGATTTGCTCTGACACGCATATGCAAAACGGCTACTTCCCATTGAGCATCACTGTATGAATCTGGCGATCGCATATTGTGACACCGTGCACAATTATCAGCCCATAATTTAACACCTGATTTTTTAATTACTTGTGGTTGATTACTGGGTGTTGCAAAACTACTAGCACTAATCAATAAAAGTAATGCTGATAAACTTGCTTTGACAGTAAAGTTATTATTTCTAAACATAATGCCTCCTCAAAAACCGCTGGTTACTTGAAACAATAGAGCATTGTCATTTGTTGTTCCTTGCTTATTATCAAACTGGTAGGCAAATTTAAGCAGTGTACTGGCAGCTAAATAATAATTAAGCCCGACTGTCCAGCGTTGTTCATCATTAAAATTTGTAGCATTGGGGAGATTGATCCAGTCATAACGTAAAACGCTTTCTACATCTCTTAGATAGGGGATTGAGGTTAAACTGGGGCGATAAGCCATTTGTCCATAACCTCCTGAGCTGCTATTATCGAATGCCAGTGTCGGGCTGCTAGAGCGATCGATCTGGCGATCAGCGTATTGTCCACGTAAATCAATACTACCTAATAAGTATTTACTCGTCTGCAGATAGTTTATATCAACTACATGGGTAATAACATCAAGCGTATTACCATTGGCAGGGTCGGCAACGCCAGCGATTTCAAATCCATAGCCTAATTCTAAACCGGAAACAGGTAGCCATCCAATCCGCCCCCCAACCGCTTTGTTATTGTTAGTATCGGTAAAGTCTTTAAAGTTCAGGCTTCCGTCATTACGCATTGAAGGGCCATTCGAGACATAAAAAGCATATTCACCCCGCATTGACCTAATAGGAACCCCTCCTCTAACTTGTAATCCAAGTTGTGAGGAGGCCTGGAGACGGTTGGTTCCAACCATGGTAATCGGTTTATCGGCAAGTTTATTGATCCATGCTGGGTGTAAGCGTTCGATAAAATAGTTCGAAGGGTTAAGGAACTTACCTGCACCAAAGGTGATATAGTCATTCAGCAAATAGGAAAGTTGAGCATATTCAAGTCCTACATTTGTAGTGTTACCATCAAGCTCAAGCTCAAATTCTCCTTCAAACAATAGATCATCTTGAAGTCGCCACAGGAAAATCGGGTTAAATCCTGCATTAAAAGACGAATTAGAGGTTTCAGAATCCGTATAACCCGCAAAGCCATAGCCTGTTAATAAAAATCCTGTTGTTCCATCATCCAATGCCTCATTTTGTGCCTTAAGTGTTTTTACCTCGTTTTGAATTTCAGCAATGTCTTTCTCAGTTTTAGCTTGCTGAAAAGATTGACTACCTGTTCCTTGTTGTGAGCGTTGTTGCAGAAGAAGTTGAACCTGCTCTTTAAGTATGTTCATTTCATCTTTTAATTGATCATATTGTTTTTTTGAAACATATTGACCATTATTTGGGGTCTCTGCGGCATAGGCTATTTTTTCTGCAGTAGAAAAAATAAGACTAAAACCGATAATACCCAATATCGGTAATTTTTTCATAATGTACCTCGATAATGATTTTACGATAACCACATGATTATTTTAAATAAATTAGACTATAAGCAACTCTTACAATAGGCTATTCATTTGAAAATTTTTCATGCATATATTTTAAAACCTCTCTTATATCTTGGTCGGTTAAATTGGGGTTCCCTCCTTTTGCAGGCATGGCCATGGGGTCTCCTGGTCTCTTTAACCCATTTTTGACATGCTCAAAGTGTAGGGATAATTCAGTATGCTCTGCGGAATTACCCTTAAAACCTGCAATTTTGGTTAAATCTGGTACACTAGCCAACGCTCCGGTGCCGTCATTGCCGTGACAGGCGGCACAGTTTTGCTGATAAGTACTAAAACCATTCGCATTGTTAATTTCTGCAGTTGATGTGAGATTTGCGGATTCTGGCTGATACGTTGTACAAGCAGTTAAAAACAGTAAGACTAAAAAAAATATTTTGTTCATTTTATCTTTCCTCTTCGATTATTGCTGAGTAGTACTCAGTCTATTTCTCTTATGTTTTTTCTTGAAAATCACAAATAGTTCGTTTTTAGATATTTGACTTTAATAAATTGAAATTTCAAAAAAATAAAAAATTTATTGGCACAATACAAGTGTTCAGTATTGAGGGCTTTTTAAACTCGATGTTCCAGTTTTTTTAACTTGAACTCAGAAAACACTAAAAACTAGAGG
>CAYYNM010000211.1:0-5393 GCA_964472945.1 uncultured Methylomarinum sp.
AATGAGTTAGAAAGGCAACTCGGGCTGCAAATTTTTGAGCGGGATAATAAAAAAGTTTTAGTTACCCCTATCGGAAAACAAGTTTTACAGCAAGCACGCTCCATTTTATTACAAGTAGAAGATCTGCAACATTTTGCTGAAACTCAAAAAGCACCTCTCAGCTACCCATTAAATATTGGTCTGATACCGACCGTTGCGCCTTATATTTTACCTAAATTATTGCCTGTTTTAAATCAGCGTTATCCAGATGCACAATTGAATATTGTGGAGAGTCAATCCCATATTTTAGTTGAGAAGGTCAGGCAAGGTGATCTGGATACGGCAATACTGGCAATGCCTTTTCCTTGTGATGGATTACTTAGCTTGAAATTTTGGGATGAAGATTTTTACTGGGTAACTTTAAAAGGAAATAAATATTCACAACAACAAGAAATTTCCAGTGATAAGCTTAAGCACTGTAACTTGTTACTACTAAAAGAAGGGCACTGCCTTAAAGACCATATTCTGAGTGCATGCAAAATGACAGCACAAATAGCCAATCAAAATGTGAGTGCGACTAGCCTTAACACCCTTATCCAAATGGTATTAGGAAATATAGGAACTACTTTGATCCCTGAAATGGCGATAGAACAGCTGACAGCACAACATAAACCTCTTTCAGTTGTTCATCTGGATGAACCCGGTCCACATAGACAACTTGCTTTTATTGTACGCCCAAACTTTACTCGCCTATCAAGTATTGAAACTTTAATCACTATTTGTAAAGAACAATTAGGGCAGTAATCAAAATAATCGAACATAAACTTCTATTTATTCAAATATACTTATTAAACTGTCAGGATTAAACTTTAATTCGTTTCAATAGCAAACCTCATTAATCTCTTTGGAGGGAATACCATGTTTAAAAAATCCACATCAAAAATGGCTGCTGCAATAATTATTGCTTTATCTTCAAGTGCAGCATTGGCAGATAATCAATTGAAATCACCAAAATTCTGGTGGCCAGAACAATTAAATCTTAGCCCACTTCGACAGCATACATCTGAGTCCAGCCCCATGGGTAAAAACTTTAATTATGCAGAAGAATTTAACAAACTCGACCTGACTGAGGTCAAGAAAGACATTAAGAAAGTACTAACAACATCTCAAGAATGGTGGCCTGCTGACTATGGAAACTATGGGCCTTTTTTTATTCGTATGGCCTGGCATAGCGCTGGTACTTATCGTATTTTTGATGGACGAGGTGGCGAATCAGGAGGTCAGCAACGATTCACTCCGCTCAATAGCTGGCCTGATAATGTTAACCTGGACAAAGCTCGTCGATTGCTATGGCCTGTAAAACAAAAATACGGACGCAATATTTCGTGGGGTGACCTAATGGTTTTGTCGGGTAATGTTGCGCTTGAATCAATGGGGTTCAAGACCTTAGGATTTGCTGGAGGCCGAAAAGATGATTGGGAACCTGAAGTGGTCAACTGGGGTGAAGAAAAAAAGTTTCTATCGGATGCAAAACGCTATCACGGAAATAGGAAACTTAATAAGCCACTTGCGGCCACACAAATGGGACTGATTTATGTGAATCCTGAAGGTCCTGGAGGAGATCCAGAACCTCTCCTAGCGGCCCATGATATTCGCGTAGCCTTTGGTCGAATGGCAATGAATGATGAAGAAACGGTCGCTTTGATTGCAGGTGGTCATACATTAGGTAAGGCACACGGTGCTCACAAAGCTGATAAATGTCTAGGACCTGCACCTGCTAAAGCGGGGATTGAAGTGCAAGGCTTTGGTTGGAAAAATAAATGTGGTACAGGTAAGGGCACTGATACAGTTTCTAGTGGCTTGGAAGGTGCCTGGACTATTACTCCAACAGCCTGGAGTATGAATTATTTACAAAATTTATTTGGTATGGAGTGGGTAAAAACTAAAAGCCCAGCAGGAGCAATACAATGGACACCTAAGAATGCGCATGAAGTTAAATTTGTACCTGATGCCCATGATTCATCCAAGCGGCATGCTCCTATGATGTTTACAACTGACTTGGCATTAAAATTTGATCCTAGCTATAAAAAAATTGCCCAGCGTTTTCTGGATAATCCCTCTGAATTTGATCAAGCTTTTGCTAAAGCCTGGTTCAAATTAACACACCGTGATATGGGGCCAAGCTCCCGGTATCTTGGATCTTTAGTGCCTAAAGAAACTTTTATTTGGCAAGACCCCATTCCAGCAGTTGACTACGATATGATAACCACAGATGATGTGGCAATATTGAAAGATAGAATCCTGGATTCTGGTTTAACTGTACCTCAATTAGTTAGAACTGCCTGGGCATCGGCTTCTAGTTTCCGAGGAACTGATATGCGTGGAGGTGCTAACGGTGCGCGTATTCGCCTAGCCCCACAAAAAGATTGGCTAGTGAATAAGCCAGCAGAGTTGGTTAAAGTATTGACTACACTGGAAACTATTCAAAAAGAATTTAATGAAGATTCAAATAAAGGTTCTCAGTTTAGCTTTATCAATGCTGATTCAGCTAACAAACAAGTTTCCTTGGCCGACCTTATTGTATTAGGTGGCGCAGCTGCTATTGAAAAGGCTGCAAAAGAGAGCGGTTATGATGTGACTGTTCCATTCACGCCCGGGCGTGTAGATGTGACACAAGCGGAAACAGATATAAATTCTTTCGCTGTGCTGGAGCCAATGGCAGATGGCTTTCGTAATTATTACAATACAAAAAGCCCTTCGTCACCAACAGAAATGCTTGTTGATAAAGCTAGGTTTCTAAACTTAACAGTCCCTGAAATGACTGTTCTGGTCAGTGGTATGCGAGTATTAAATACTAATGTTGAAGGTTCTTCTTACGGCGTATTAACGCATCAGATTGGTCGATTGAGTAATGATTTCTTTGTCAATTTGTTGGATATGTCGACCAAGTGGCATAAATCCAGTAAAACTGAAGGTGTTTATGAAGGTGTTGACCGCAAAACAGGTAAAACTAAATGGAAAGCAACATCTGTAGACTTGATATTTGGGTCTAATGCCGAACTACGTGCTATAGCCGAAGTTTATGCATCAGCTGATGCTAAAGAAAAATTTGTCAATGATTTTATTAAGGCATGGGTGAAAGTGATGAGACTAGACCGCTTTGATATTAGCACTCAATAAAACTAAACAAACATATTCAGCTAGACCTTTCTAGGGGCTAGCTGATACAAACGTTAGACGAATACTAAAATTACAGAGGAGTAATCAATGTCTAAAAGTATTAAAGGCACTCAAACTGAAAAGAACCTATTAATTGCATTTGCTGGTGAGTCACAGGCTAGAAATAGATATACCTATTATGCTAGTAAAGCTAAAAAGGAAGGACTGATACAAATAGCAGAGATATTTGAAGAGACAGCAAATCAAGAAAAGGAACACGCAAAAAGATTCTTTAAGTTTCTTGAGGGTGGTGAGGTTGAAATTATAGAGAAATTTCCAGCGGGGAAAATTGAAAGTACACTAGAAAATTTAACGTCTGCAGCCGAAGGTGAAGAGCATGAGTGGGAGGAAATGTATCCAGCTTTTGCTAAAATAGCGAGAGAAGAGGGATTTAATGTCATTGCATCAGCATTTGAGGCAATTTCTATTGCGGAAAAACAGCATGGAAAGCGTTATCGGGATTTAGAAAAAAATCTCAAATCTGGGAAAGTATTTAAAAGAAACGGCAAGGTTACTTGGCGTTGTAAAAATTGCGGTTATATTCACGAGGCTGAAGAAGCGCCTAATGTATGTCCCGCATGCCTTCACCCACAGGCCTATTTTGAATTATTGGGTGAAAACTGGTAAATCGTTCAATAGCCATTGAGAGGATCATACCGCTGTGGCATTTATTTTGTAATTCAAATAATGAGTACCGTAGGGTCAATGGAATTTGTAGGATCAACTGTTTAGAATATAAGGTTATGATCAGTTACGCTAAAACTTTACCGATCCAAAACGTAAGGTTTATTATGGCATATAAATACGTGCCCCCCTCAGACAATCTTTATTCCATGCCTATCCGGTTAACACAGGTTCTTTAGATCTCACGGGATTTTAATGTGCCCACGCATTTCCGCACATGTCCCTGCGGGCTGCGCCTACACTCGGGCGGCGATTCTCAGCACGCTGTCGAAAGTTACCATCGACCAGAATTGCAGTGGTCAAATAAACCTGTGCTAACCGGATAGGCTGCTTTATTCTAACATTTGGACGTGAGGCTTTAGCCTCGCCTGAACCTTGCGAGCGTTAAGCGGCTTCTCAAATCAAGGATACTCGTTCAAAGTAAATGATGAATCTAGAAAGTATTTGGTAAATTATGTTCAGGGTTGTAAACAGATCGCTAGTATTTTGAAGAAAAATCAGCTGAAAACAGGGGAAACATAACAACAAAAAAGTGTTTTAATATTACATTGACCTTATCATTAAAGGCAAATTACTGAATCTTCTTGCTTATTATAGCTATCGATGAGACATGATTTTCATACAAAATTAGCATATAAATTAACTCTAACCCCTGCCCATATACTGTTCAGTCATAAGTCAAACTATGGATTTTAGTCCATAGTTTGTTGATTTGTGGGAGGACTCAACAACAACTGGTGGGTTCTCTTATAATGGACTAAAAGTCCGGATACGGGTTATAAGACTCGTTATGGTTCTGTGTTAAAATTATCATCACCTTTGGGCTCAAAGTGATATTCCAAATAATTTTGGATCACTTCTTGGTGGTGGGTTAAAGTTGTAGTTTTACCAAATATACCCTCATTAATAACCGTCTTTTGGAGCGCAGGTTTTAACCTGCATTCTTCATAGCGAGAACAGGCTAAATCCTGCGCTCCAATAATGGGTAGGTTTTTAAAATAGCTTTACCAGTCACGTAGTTGGTCTTCTTACCACCAAACCTAGCAAACCCGTTCCAAACATCCAAACTGCCGGTGGAACCGGAACAGTGGCGACTGTTTGAGCATTCAACGATAGGTTTTTGGTGAAATCTCCATCAAATATGCCGTCTGTCAGGTTGAATGACAACAGTTCGTTGTTAAAAGAACAAAAACCCAAGTCACATAAATAACCCTGTTGGTCTGATTCCATTTTAAATGCAATGGTGTAGTCATCCCAACCCACATCTACAAGACTGGCTGAGAATGCTAAACCGTCATTGAAAATACCATTTAGCTCTAAAGATCCATAAACTTCAAATACACCGTCTAAAACCTCAAGACCATCATTACGTACACGAATATCTGCCCATGTTTTAAATTCCGGGTTAACCAAACTCACCCGTGGTACACCAGTTGCCTCCTTGAAATAGGGGGCGTGTCCTAGGCTGTCGAAATATGGCTTTTTTCATTGTTTTTGATGACCTGGTTTAT
>CAYYNM010000212.1:0-5372 GCA_964472945.1 uncultured Methylomarinum sp.
CTAAATCATCAGCATTAAAAAATGCAGATGCACAAAAGATTTTTATTTACATTGCCCACTACTATTACCTGCTTGAGGAACATGATAATGCAATCATCGCACTGGAACAGAGCTTTGCTAACGACATCAGTAATCCTATTCCACTCTTTTTAATGGTAGAGTGGCTATATGAATACAAGCAATATGATCATGCTATTGCAACATTTACAAAAGCAAAACAAGTTGCCAATAACAGTTTTTATGACTATTCCGACTTCATTGCTAGAATAGCAAAAATTCTAAATTAATTTCTTAAAAATCTGCGGGCAACATAATCGGCGCACTTGAGCTTCAATAAAAACGCCATCATTAAACTCAGGACATTCCTTCCGCTCTCATAAAAGACATGGTTATAAAAATGCTGTGGTATTTGCTAATATCAAGAGCTGATGTTCCGCACCCAGATACATATTTCTGATATTTATTATGCGCGATTTCAAGGGCATTTATACGGATGAGAAGAACTATCGAGTAACACTGAAACATTTCATGCTAGCGCAAAAACCAGCTCTCAGCACAGTATGAATAATCGTTCAAAAACTGCAATCTTATATTGGGTCTAGACAGCCAACTTTTCAATGATAACACCCGTCCGTTCTTGTCTAGCTTAGATGTAAATATTTAAACAACACCAACATTTTAACTTGTTGATTTATAATATTTTAACTGCAACAACAGATTTCATGACATTTATACTCAAAGTAGAGTAATTTAGAAAACCTATCATTCTACTACAGGCAAATCGTGTTCACCGCATCAACATTTTAATTTGAAACAATTCACTTTATATACACAATGAATGAAAAAGTGTTTAATTAGTTGACAATACCGTGCCAGCGACTACACTTTAGTGTGTCCTTCTTGTAGAACAGGGTCATTTCTTGAAGAGCAGACGCATGTAGTAAAGTTATATAGATAAAATATAGTCATATATAGTAATATTATTATAATATTACTGGCTCGTTGAGCCTTTCAATTTACATCACAACCCTCTTACCCAGACCTGAGATAACTTATGTTTATTGTCGCATATACCAATAATTTATTTTCTATAGTTTTCACACCAACCCACCTATTACTTAAACATATATGTTTTTTAATTTAAATTAGACTTGTTTTAACCCAATCTATACATATCAATCCATTCAACATAACCTTATGCAAGTTATTATACTAGCCGGAGGCTTTGGTACTAGGCTTTCCGAAGAAACCAATGTTGTGCCAAAACCGATGATAGAAATCGGTGGTCGCCCCCTTTTATGGCATTTAATGCATGGCTTTTCCACACACAATTACAATAATTTTATTGTCGCACTTGGGTACAAAAGTGATGTCATTAAACGGTATTTCCTACATTTTTCGGAATTACACTCTAATCTTGAAATAAATCTTTCCAAAGGAACAGTTGATACCGAAAAAAATCATCAAGAAGATTGGAAAATAGCCCTAGTCGATACCGGCCCTGATAGCATGACGGGGGGTCGATTACTTCGCCTTAAAGACAAAATAAAAGGCAGATTCATCTTTACATATGGTGATGGGCTGTCAAATATTGATATCAATAAATTAGTTGATTTTCATTGCTCGCACGGCAAATTAGCAACTGTTACAGCAGTGAAACCTGTCAGTCGCTTTGGTCTATTACGATTAACCAATGACAATCAGGTTCGTTCGTTTGCTGAAAAGCCTGATTACAGTAAAGAACTTATTAATGGCGGTTTTTTTGTGCTTGAACCGGAGGTGATTGATTACATTGATGGTGATGATACAGCGTGGGAACGTGAACCTTGTGAGCGACTTGTTCGTGAAGGTGAAATGATGGCATATCATCATACTGGTTTTTGGCAATGCGTCGATACTTTACATGAACTTCGGCAATTACAAGCATTATGGGATACAGGAAAAGCTGAATGGAAAACATGGAGTTAAAACCATGAACACAGAATTTTGGAAAGGAAAGCGCGTATTTATTACCGGTCATACAGGTTTTAAGGGGAGCTGGTTGTCTATTTGGCTTCAGACATTAGGAGCCGAAGTATGCGGATATTCGCTAGATGTTTCAACTGATCATTGTTTATTCACGATTGCCAATGTCGAAAAAAACATGCGCTCTATTCTTGGTGATGTGCGTAATTATGAACAGCTTTATGAATCAATGTCTTCGTTTCAACCTCAAATCGTTTTTCATCTGGCAGCGCAATCGCTAGTAAGAGTGTCATATGAAAAACCAGTTGAAACCTATGCCACCAACGTTATGGGGACTGTTCATTTACTCGAATGTATACGCCAAATAGATGGGATTGAGGCTTTAGTTAATGTTACCAGTGATAAATGTTACGAGAACAAAGAATGGCACTGGGGATATCGAGAAAGTGATGCGATTGGTGGCTATGACCCTTACAGTAACAGCAAGGGATGCTCAGAATTACTAACAGCAGCATATCGTTCATCTTTTTTTAATTCAGAAAATACAAAACAACAATTGTGTGCAATTGCTACTGCCAGAGCTGGAAATGTAATTGGCGGAGGCGATTGGGCGAAAGATCGTTTGATTCCTGATATCTTAAACGCATCGACTAACAATCAAAAACTAACAATCAGAAACCCTGATGCGATTCGTCCTTGGCAGCATGTATTGGAGCCATTATCTGGTTATTTGATGCTTGCAGAAAAATTATCTTTGAATAGTGCGAAATATAGTGGTGCATGGAATTTTGGGCCAGCCCTACAGGATGTAAAATCGGTAGAATGGATTGTTAACTGGTTGGATTCAAATTACAAATCAAGTCAATGGATCATCGATGATTCGCATCAACCGCATGAAGCAGCTTATTTGAAATTAGACTGTTCAAAGGCGCAGTCTGAACTTGAGTGGAAACCAATATGGAATCTAGAACAAGCATTGTCTTCTGTAGTCAATTGGCATAAAGCCTGGTTATACGGAAGTGACATGAAAAAAATATGTACCCAAGAAATACAAAGCTATATGGAGCAAAGAGGTAATTATGGAATCAGCTGAGGCGATCAGGCAAGAAATCTTAGCCTTGGTAAAAAAATATTCTGATATAAAGACTTTGAAATCAGAATTTATAGCTGGAGAATCAATCATCCCCCCTTCGGGAAAAGTAATTGGTGAGAAGGAATACCAGTTACTGGTGGAGGCATCACTTGATGGCTGGTTGACGACTGGGCGTTTTAATAGCATGTTTGAGAAACGTTTCTCTGAGTTTCTTGATGGGCAATATGTGTTAACAACGACATCAGGTTCATCAGCAAATCTCTTAGCGCTAACAGCACTTACTTCACACCGATTAGGAGAAAGAGCATTAAAAGCAGGAGATGAAGTTATTACAGTAGCCGCAGGATTTCCAACTACAGTTAATCCTATTATTCAAAATCAAATGATTCCTGTCTTTGTTGACGTTGAAATACCTACATATAACATTGATGTTTCATTGGTTGAGGCTGCCGTTACCAGTAAAACAAAAGCGATTATGATCGCTCACACGCTGGGTAATCCATATGACCTAAAAGAAATTAAACGAATTGCAGATAAATACAATCTTTGGCTAGTAGAGGACTGCTGTGATGCGCTAGGCTCGACATATGATGGTCAGTTAGTGGGGACACTTGCAGATGTATCTACATATAGCTTTTATCCTGCTCACCATATTACTATGGGTGAAGGTGGAGCAATTGTCACAAAATCGGCAAAATTACGGGCAATCATAGAATCTTATCGTGATTGGGGGCGAGATTGCTTTTGCCCTCCTGGCAAAGATAATACGTGTAATAAGCGTTTCTGCCGAAAAATTGGTGGTCTGCCTATGGGTTACGATCATAAATATACATATTCACATCTTGGTTACAATCTGAAAATAACTGATATGCAAGCCGCTTGTGGTTTGGCTCAAATGGATAATTTAAATAATTTCATTGCTGCGCGCAAGCATAACTTCAAGTATTTAACAGCTGCGCTATCTTCCTTGGATGATCAGTTAATTTTACCCAAAGCCACTGACAACTCTGACCCCTCTTGGTTTGGTTTTCCAATCACAATTAAGGAAAATGCACAGTTCACTCGGGTTGATCTGCTCAATTTTCTGGATAAGAAAAAAGTGGGAAGCAGATTGCTATTTGCTGGCAATCTTACGCGTCAACCATATTTTAAAGATATCAACTATCGTATTAGTGGCGAATTAAAAAACACCGATATTATTATGAATCAGACTTTTTGGCTTGGTGTATATCCAGGGTTGAGTGAGGAAGCGCTTGATTTTGTTGCGGATTCTTTACAAGGCTTTATTGCTTCCGCTTCAAAATGAAGAGTATCAGCAGTATAGATCAAGCTAGAAAAATACGCATTAATGCCGTCAAAATGGTTAGTCGCGGAAGAAGCTCGCATATTGGAGCGGTGCTCTCGTGCGTAGATATTTTGGCAGTACTGTATTCAAATATTATGAATTACAGATCTGAAGATCCCGAGTGGAATAATCGAGATCGTTTCATATTAAGCAAGGGGCATGCTGGTGCTGGTGTTTATGCGACATTGGCTGCTCATGGTTTTTTTTCAAATGAAGAACTGAAGCAGCATTACGCCAATGGTTCTCGATTTAGCGGTCACGTATCACATAAAAATATCCCAGGTGTTGAGTTTTCAACCGGATCACTAGGCCACGGACTTCCTGTCGCAACAGGAATGGCATTATCAGCAAAATTGGATAATCGATCCAGCCGAGCATTTGTTCTACTTGGCGATGGGGAATTAGTGGAAGGAGCCAACTGGGAGGCCATCTTTTTCGCAGCCCATCATAAACTAAACAACCTGATTGTAATTATTGATCGCAACAACCTACAAAGCATGGGAACCACAGAACACACCATTGGCCTTGAACCAATTAAAGCTAAATTTGAAGCATTTAATTGGGCTGTTGAAAGTGTTGATGGACATAATCACCAACAACTAACAAGTGTTCTCAACCAAAAAACACAGTCAAAACCCCTTGTTATTGTTGCTAAAACAATCAAAGGAAAAGGGGTATCATTTATGGAAAATCGTGTTGAATGGCATTACAAATACCCGGACTCAGAACAATTAAACATTGCAATTAAAGAGCTGGAAAAAGGCTAATGAGAGATGCTATGTTAGCCAAACTACTGGAATTGGCTGAAAATAATCCTAACCTTATTTTACTAACAGGTGACTTGGGATTTGGGGTGTTTGAGGAATTTGAAAATCGTTTCCCTGACCAATATTACAATGTTGGTATTGGCGAACAAAATATGATTGGTCTTGCAGCGGGGCTTGCATTAAACGGTAAAAAAGTATTTGT
>CAYYNM010000213.1:0-5364 GCA_964472945.1 uncultured Methylomarinum sp.
TTTTGCTTCGGTCATATTCGCTTGTATGCGAGAGATGTTTCTGTGAGACACTTCCGCAGGAATTTTTTGTATAGAACTAACAGAGCAATAGCCCGATAAAGCACCAAGCCAGTTCATCGCCTGTAATTCTTTAAGTCGAGTATCAGAACTGTGTATTCTAATAACATCACCTAGCATGATTTTGTAACGAGGAAAGCTAACACCAATGTCAGATGTTTTTAATGTAAAGAGTGCTTTATGTAGTTTGCTGTAAACTTTATTAAGTAAAACATTTATGCGCATTTCAGCATCGGGATTAATTTTTATATCAATAAAATATTTCATTAGTTTCTCCTTGGGCGAGTGTCAATATCCGAAACATAAGCCAAACCTTTTTTACCAAGATAAAAACTTGATACACCTGCACAATTGATCATACTTTCAATTTCTTTGGCTTTATTTTTATCTACGTCAATTTCGATTTCTAGTTTTCCGCTGGCTTTAGTCATTAAATGTTTAACCTTGCCTTCACCTGTTATAAATTCTTCATAAATATAAGGATTGCCATAGATTTTTTTCTTACCTCCTGTAAATAAGCTCATAAAATCTTTTGGTGTAAACCCATTAACTGAAAAACCTTTTAAAACAACAGCATCCATATTATATTTTTTCGATAGCCTTATTGCTTGCAAATACATGGATGAGCAATACAATGCACGCACTACAATTTTTTCATCTTTAATATACTCAATATCTGAAAACACTTTTTGAAGGTTGGGGAACTGGATTTTCAACTTAGAGTTAATTGAGGCATCATTTTTTAAATATTCGATAGCTTCCATAGCATCAACATTATTAATATTTTCTTTCTCTAAACCCCCATTAATTTTTAAATTCTTGAAAGCACTGATCTTGTTGCCAATTTGTAATGGATTTATTTCATCTGTTTTTGGAGTGTTCTTATTTTTGTTTAATATAAATTGCATAAGCTCCGCTAAAGTTAAATCTAATACTCCCCATAATTGGGGTGAATAGTCAGAAGTAAGTAAAGGATGTCTAATATTTATTGTTCCCGTAAATGAGTTAGGGTCAGTGCTGCCGGAGATGTTTCTAATGTAAGTCATTTCATTTGTTTCAATTGCGTTATCCTTAAACTGCACTTTGTTACTGTCTATATAATCAATATTTTTAAAGAAATAATCATCATCTTCTCTTGCTTGATAAAGTTTGCGTTGATCTCCAATGATTCTATTTAGCAGTCCCATTACAGTATCAATTGTGATATTCCGTTTAATAAAGTTTTCAGGGTGTTTTCTATCATTTAAAGTTTTTAGTGAGGCAATAAACTTACGCCCCACCACCTTATTACCTTTTTTAGGTAACGGCTCATTATTGCTGCCATCTAAAAATGAGTTTCGCCATGAAGATTCATAATCTATGATGATTTTCATAAACCGCTCCTTTATTTGGCGTAAAAATAAACGGCATAATCAGAATTTGGCTGCTCAGATATATCACCCTCACTGCGTTTAATGCGCATCATTTTATTACTGTCGTTGTAATCTATTAATATTTCATCAACATACATATACGATTTTGCTTGACGTATAGATAACTCACTTATCATTTCTAAAGTATGCTCGACCAATGCTTTTATAGCATCATCATTAAGTAAAATGCCATTTTCACCTTCTTCAAAGATAGTTCCACCTCGAACATAATTTTGATGAAACACTGCTTGTGGTTTTAAGTTAGGATTAAGTGATTGAATAAATTCTTGAATAGATTGTGCTACTTCTTCACCTTGACCTTCTTTAATAACCATAGCGCAACGATCAAACTTTTTATCTAATGAAATGAACTGTAACTGCTCGATACTGATTGAGCCATAAGATGTGTATTTCGTATCACCAAAGGTTGTTTTTGAGAAGAAAGAAGAACTATCGCGCTCTCCAGCTTGCCCAAACTGCTCAAAGTTTCCGTTACCTAATTCATCAACAAAATCTTCCATTAGTAATGGGCTTGTGCGCTTGCATTGGCTAGAAGGCACGACAAAACCTCGAACTAATCCTGTAATTGAAGCTAAAACACCTTGAAGGCTTTTTTCTGCGGCATAATGAATATCAAATGCCTGATCTCTAAATAGATGATGTCGAATACAGTTTTGGCTGATGTATAATGGCGTCTCTTTAAAATCAATATCGGTTGCTTCTTTTTTGTATTTATATCCTGTTTCTTCTTTAACTTTCCCAGTAAGGTTTGTATAACCCCTTAATTTAGGTAGCGTATGATTATCAACAGTTTTACCTCCATCACCGGTTAAAGTGGTTGGTCCATTCCAATTCACTACGCCATGACCTAATGCCGTTATTTTAAAATCGACACTTTTAATTCCTGTTACTTTTTCCATTATTTAGTCCTCTTGGTTTAATAATTGTTTATATGAAATTGCACCTATGGGTTGTTTTTCACAGGTCGCATAGTAAATGGCTTCATCATGCGCTATGCTTTCTCCTAGCTTTTGATCCATATCCATTGGTGCGTAACTTATATAAATTGGATATTCTGCATCTTTTGCATAGTTCTCTAATAAAGTTTTTCGTATTGTTATTTTATTAGAAGGGATTTTTGCTACAGGATGAGCCTCTTCCATGCGACCATGTTTTTGCGCAACATAATCTAGTAATCCTGTGTTTCTAAGATGTTCTAAAGAATCTGTTAGGTTGTCGACATTATCTTTTTCAGAAACAGGTATTTGATAGGCATACTCATCTTTAATAACAGGGCTATTAGGTTTCGATACATCACACACAGCCATTTGCACAAAACGACTATCTCCACGTAGAGAGTTACTACTAATTTTGGCTCGTTGCTTACTTTCTTTCTTTGGTTTTAAAATGGTTTGCGGTTCAGTTACTTTTGCAGCGATTAGCTTTGAACTTTTTTTCATTGAGGCTAACAAATCGCTTCCAATAAATTTTACTGCGCTGGAGTTTTCATAAAATTGTTTATAAATAGCATAAATATTCATCAGTGTTAGTATTTTTTCTCCATCATTTGTTGCTTCACGTAAAAACTCATACCATGCTTTTGTTGATGCTAAGCTATTTGTTCTTGATAAAAAGAGAGCTAAGGCTCCCGTACCTTTACCCTCGTGTAATGTTGTTGGGACGACTAATGTATATTTATTGATACCTGTGCTATTTAAGCCGAAACGATCTAAACGTCCAAGCCGTTGCAAACAATTTTCTGCATGAGTGATTTCTGAAATCATATATTCGCAACTAATATTGAGTGAGGCTTGTACTATCGGGCCACTTCTTAAAAGTTCAAATATTCCATCGCCATTGCGTTTGAAACTTTCAAACACACTATTAAATAATTTTTGTTTATCACTTTTTTTATATTTGGAGTGTAATAAGATCGCGTTTTCGTCATGTTGGTTTTTTATAAAGCTTTTTTGCGCTGTTGTTGCGGTGTTACTTATAACAAAGGTGATTGCTTTTTGTGGTTTATAGAGTGGGTTACTATCATCATAGCGATTTTCATCATAGGGTAAAAATTCGAACTGATAACGAGTTTGATTAAAGGTTGGCATTTCAATAACATCATAAGTTTTATCTAATTTGAGAATATTTTCTAAATAATGATAATGTGGTGTTGCTGAAACGAGCAATGTATTACCTCCACCTTTAATTTCTTTTTTCGAGGTTATAAGTTCTGCAAATAAGAGGTTGAAAGCGGGCATGTTAATGTATTCGTGATACTCATCAAAAACCACATGAGCAGATAAATAGTTTAATAGCCTATCGGCTTTAGTATGACTGATAACACGACTGAGCATTTGATCTATAGTCGTTATCACTATATCGCCTGTAAAATGATCTGCTTCTTTGGTGGTATTCCCGTATGTATTTGTGCATTTAAATTCGCCTGTATAGAGTTCTATGGTTGTATTAGGTAAGTACGGGGTGTCGCTATTTCGCAACTCAGTAAACAAACCTTGGCAAATTTGAACCCGTGGGCAAACCCAAATAATCTGCTGAGCATTACGTAATTGCGCCCATTCCAATGCGATTTTTGTTTTACCACACCCCGCTGCTCCTGCGAGTACGCCAACATCGTTAATGTCTTCTGACAATTGTTTAGCAACATCGGCTTGCTTTTTTGTGCGCTCGCTATCGGGAAATGATTTAATACATTCAGCTATATCAGAAACTAAATTACTTTCTGTTATTATTTGGCTGCTTTCAATTTTTTCTTCAATGAATTCGGTGAGTGTTTTATGCTTAATAGATGAAGCGAGTTCATGTGCATACATAGACGAAACCCATCTGTCTGCGGTAATTAAACAGGCTCTTATCTCGTTGTTGGTTGCATTAATAGATACATCATTAAAAAAATCATTCAACTTTTCTTTTGGCTCGTAAGTTTTATATTTTGGTAGAGTAATAGGTTCAACGTCATCAATTACATCTATATCGGGATCTTTGAGATAGCATTTAGATAAAAAGCTTTCATTGCTTACATGATATGTTTGGTCTATTCCACAGACTTTATTGAGTAACTCAACAGATTTTAGAACAACCAAAGTCCAAGCATTTCCTTTGGATACGGAATCAATTTTTTTATAAATCTCTCCTAATGTTTCAAAACCACCATTAGGACGATAAGGTTTTGCGTGATGCCAATAAACGGCATGCCTTACTACTTTTTTATTCTGACTAAGAGCTTTTAAATTCACATTATCTAATAATTGATAAAGTAAGACTGATATTTCATTATGCCTTGGATGTTTTTCAAAGCTGAATTTTTTTATTCCATCTATGTGCTGGCCGTCTTCTGGTATATAGGATTTGTTTTTATCTTTTGTTACCCAATCTTGAAAGCTGGGGTCTATTTTACCAATATCATGTAAGCAACCTGCTATAAATACGGCGTTTAATTGAGTTGGTTTATCAGGGTAAAATCGAGAATAAAGCTGCCGCGCAACATACGCTACAGCAAACAAATGCTGATCCAGTCGTTGTAGTTGTGTATTTGCATATATAACGCCTTTTATAGGCTTATCGCTTGATATATCCATTGGAACCTCTTTCTCTGTTCTATTCACCGGCACAACACCCTCACTATTAAATTTATCTCTATTTCCTACCACCCAAACCAGTTCAGACCTTGACCTGCTTCTTATCCAAAAACAACTCACCGCTGTATTCTTTGATGCAGTTTTCCTCAGCAATTTTTTTACTGCGCCCAGCCCCTCATTGGTAATTACGGTTTGCCATGTGTTGTCACCAATACGATTAGCAAAGCTGTCCAGTACCCGCCTTGTTCGGTTGAGTGCTTTTTTTTCGCACTGGGATACGAAGGTGACCATCATTTTGG
>CAYYNM010000214.1:0-5335 GCA_964472945.1 uncultured Methylomarinum sp.
ACCTTCGTTTAACCCTAATAAAGCAATTACTTTAAAGGGAATTGAGCGCATCGGTAACATAGAACAAAAGGTGAGTTGTCCTCGCAAGAAACCATTGGATGATTTTTGTTCAGATACACGGCTTTCTAACCAGGCGACAATAACCTCAATTGAAATCTCTTCACTATGAATAGTGGATATTTTATCGCCAAGGTCTGCTAATATCTCATTCAGTTGCTGACGTTCTAATTGTTCATTTGCTGTTTTGCTGGATAATAATTGGTCGGCAAAATAATAAAGGCGGCTAGCCCAGGATTCTAGTGAAGTTGCACGACTTAACTCTTTACTGGCCTTAAATAAATACTGAATAAAATCATTAAAACCACCTAAAATTAAGGCTGATGATCCTTCTATATCACGGTAAGGCAAAATATTATCTACAAAATTTTCTTCGCTACCCACAGCATAGCCCATAAATAAACGATCCAAGCTTGCTTGCCAAGTATTTTCACTAAGTTCAGGTAAACCAAGCTCTTTTTTATGAGAAGCCGATTTACCCCAACGGACATGTGTTTCAGCTATCCAATGCTTAATTAGTTCTATATCAGTTTCGGTTAAATCAAAATTTACATAAACAGTGGGCTGTTCAAGCAAATCCATTACAGCCTGCCAACCAAAACGTCCTTGGCTTAGTTTTAAAAAACGGATAAAGGTGTCCAATAAAGTATTACTTAAACGCAAACTTTTGTCTGCAATAGCATGTTGAATATCACTGAATACGGCTGATATAAAGGGGGCATATAATTGAATATCTGGTGCCATTACTACAATTTCACGCAACTCCAAGTGCCTATCTTGCTCTAAAGACAGTAATAACTGGTTCTTTAATACTTCCACTTCTCGCATTCTGGAATGACAGGCATGGATGCTGATGGAATGATCTTTAAGCAATTGAAGCGTTTCAAGTTGATTATTTAAAATATCATTTTGAAGTTGTTGTAAATTATTGGTAATTTCAAGCGGCTCAAAACTTTCAGGTTCAAACGCGAAGCTAGCCTGATCAAATAGCATTTGTTGAAACTCTCTACCTTGCTGGCCTAAAGCAGCAAGTAAAGGGTGGTCATTTGCTGATGATTGCAACTGTTTTTTGCTAGCTAAATCAGCCCAATAAACCTGTGAGGGGTTAAGTAAAAATAAATGCACATCACAATGTAAAGATAAGCCCTGAAGATAATCTAAAAATAAAGGCGGCATAGTATTTAAACCAAAAACAAATATTCTTTCAGGTAAGTGTTTGGATAAATCAGCCGACTGTTTAAACTGCTTAATAAGCTGTTGCCATAATAAGCCACGGTGATTATGTCCCAGTTGTGCCGTAATTTTGTGCCATAAGGCCTGTTGCCAACGCTCACTGTCTGTTTGGTAGAGGTATTGATTTTGTTGCCAGAGTGCCAGCATATCTGGGCGCATCATTTGGTATTGATCAAAGATTTGTGCCAGTTTCTGTGCCAGTTGAAAGCGTTTTAATGCTTGGTTTTCACCTTGAATATAATGCTGCAGTGAGCTAAAGCAGTCATCATCCAAGTGACGTAGTAGCTGTTCAAACCGCCACAACATGAGGTCTCTATCAAAAACTTCATCATTTAATTGTTGATCAACCTTTTTAGCAATATGACTAAAAAACTTGCCAGGGAAAAAAAACTCATAATTACCCCACACAGAAAATTGATCCGCTAACTGTTGAGATAGCCAACGCTCCATGCCTAGACTTTGAATAAGAAAAATTTCTTTATCTAAAGGGTTAGATAACTTGGCACTATTAATCACCGTGGTTAAGTGAAGGAACAGGTTTTCTGTTTTATTTGAGCTGTGTAAGATGAACATTGACTAATCTGTTTAAGTCTACTTTTAGTAAGGGTATGATAGAACAAAAACATTAAGAGAGGGGGGAATGATATGGGATGCTGTGATGATCCAACCGAACCGGTAAAAATTAATCGGACTGATGTTGCTCGAATTCAGGAGTTACATGGCAATTTAGTACGAGACTTGTTTACCAGTGACCCGGAAAAAGTGATATTAAAACAATTAAAAGAAGCAAGTGCTTACCTAACAGAGCTAGCCGCACTGAATGCCTTTTATGACTCGGTGAGAGAGCAGGCAATAAAACAATTGAAAAAACAAAGCCTTACTGTATTGCAGCAGATTGTTGATAGAGAGCCAGAAAGTAAAGTAGGTCAATGTGCAAAGCAGCGGATAGAATATTTAAATACTGACCATAGTCTTTTGGGTAAAATATTTAACTAGCTATTTTGTTTCTAAGTGTTTTACCTGTTGTTTTTCAGGGGATATTTGTTGGTTAATATAAGTCCCCCCTACAATAAAAGTAAATATCAATAGATAAATAATAGAGGCAATATATTTAACTTTCTTGGTAGCAGAGTCTGAGGTGTTATCAGTCATAATAAATTAAGGGTTATTTTGTTGTATCAACAGTTTTTTAATTTTAACACAGCTCCGTTTTCTATTGCTCCTGACCCTCATTTTATTTATATGAGTGAGCACCATCAGGAAGGGCTAGCGCATTTATTGTATGGTATTAATCAGGGTGGTGGCTTTATTGCCTTAACGGGTGAGGTCGGGACAGGAAAAACGACCTTATGCCACTGTTTATTGCAGCAATTACCCGATAATGTGGAAATTGCATTGGTTTTAAATCCCAAGCTTAATGCTATTGAATTACTCGCAACAATTTGTGATGAGTTACATATTAATTATGCACAAGATAAGCAAACACTCAAGGGCTTGATTGATAAATTAAATACGTATTTGCTTGCCACGCATGCTCGTGGCAAAAGAATGGTACTGGTGATTGATGAAGCCCAGAACCTGAGTTTGGATGTATTAGAGCAAATACGGCTGTTAACTAATTTAGAAACCAGTACCACAAAATTATTACAGATTATTCTTTTAGGTCAGCCTGAATTAAAGCAGTTATTAGAAAAACCGGCATTAAGACCGCTTAATCAACGAATTACCGCGCGTTATCATCTGACAGCATTATCTTACCCTGATACACAAAAATACATTAAACACCGACTAAAACTGAGTGGAGGTGAACTAGGTATTTTTAGTCGTAGAGCCGTTAAAAGAATATATTTATTGACAAAAGGTATTCCTCGGCTAATTAATATTTTATCTGATCGCTCCTTGTTAGGAGCCTATGCGACGCATACGCATACGGTTACGGTAAAAATTATTAATAAAGCGGCAACTGAAATTTTTACGGCAGAAAAAAAACCAACAAGCCCTTTATGGCTTCTTAGTTTTTTAATCGTCGCTTTAATGATCACTGCTTATTTTCTTTGGCCTAAAACCGCTAACAAAACACATTTGATTTTATCGGGTTCATTTGAAAGACCCGTGCCAACTCATCAATTTGTTATAAAACAACCAGACCTAATTGCTGGAGTTAAAAAACTTAGTTTTAGCGTAGCCATAGAGAAACATAAATTATTATTAGCCACTGCAATCCCACAGCTGGCAAAATTATGGGGCAAAAATATTACCCAAGCAGAAGGTTGTGAAAATGTTGAGAAAACTGGTTTATCTTGTTTGTTTGATAAAACAGAGTGGGTAGCATTAAAAGCCCTAAACCGTCCGGTTATTATGGAGTTTACACTTTCAGCAGCAAAAAAAGGCTATGCTTTATTAGTGGCAATAGAGCAGAATAATCCGGTTTTTTTGTTTGATAAAGCAACGCGTTTTCCTTTGCAGCAAGTTTTAAAACAATGGAATGGTTTTTATTTGATGATATGGCAAGCCCCTATCCCAAATATGACAACCGTCTACCCTTATAAAACTTCAGATAATATACTATGGGTTAGGCGGCATTTAGGAAATGTTTTGGCTGAAAAAAATGCTAATTTATTTGACCAAACTTTAAAGAATGCTGTGATAACCTTTCAAAAACAAAAAGGTTTAGTGCCTGATGGGATTGTTGGACCAAGAACCTTTATTCATTTAAAAAATAATGACCCACTTGATATGTCCCCCAAGCTTAAGAGGGCTGATTAATGTCTTATATTTTAAATGCACTTAGAAAATCAGAAGAAGAAAGGCAACAGCAGAATACTGAAACCCTTGAAAATAGAATTCAAGATAAGCAAGATAGTGGAGCCAATCCACTTTTGATAGGTGTTGTTGCTTTAATTATTATTAACCTTTGCTTTCTACTTTATTTTAGCTGGTCTTTTACTCAAGAAAAAGATCATGGGGAAAAAGTTAAAACTGTGCCCTCCAAAAAACAACTATCTATAAAGGTAAAACCAGAAAAAAATGTGATCTCAGCTATTTCTGATACACCGGAAGCAATCCAAGCCTTATCTATTGCAGAACAGCTTAAAAATAATAAAGTAAAAGTTAGGCGTGTTCAAAACCAGCAAAAATTAGCTAAACCGAAACTGGATATAACAAGGGAAATAAAACCTAAACAACAGTTGCAGACTTTAACAGTAAAGAAAACTATTGCTCATAAAGTAGTTACTGCGAAACAAAAGAGTGATTTTCCTTTTTTATCAGAATTAGATTATGAGTTTAGCCGAAAAGTCCCTAATATTGATATTAACGTTTATGTTTATGCTAAAAAGCAGCAAGACCGGTTTATTATGGTTAATATGAAAAAATATCAGCCAGAGCAAGAAATTGCACCAGGCATAACACTAAAAGAAATTCGCATTAACAGCCTTGTTTTGGAATATAAAAATAAAATATTTCAGATTAAGCGGAAATAACTTAATTTATATTCGCTAGATTATGCAGCCATCGCTAATTCATGTTCATCTAAAGGTGAATCAACAAGACTTTTGGATTCTTTAATAACAGCTTGCTGAGTATGTAATAATTCAATAATTTCATTAGGTAATACTGTTTCAAAACCAATGTTTTCATCATCATATTTTTTCATTTTATGCCCGTAATAATGTTTAAAAACTTATTATCTGAAATAAATATGACAATTTTATGAAATTAGCTGTTGCTAATGAGTTACCTTAAGCCTTTCTTGATTTCAGATATTTTAGGCAACTAGCAACAAATAAACTTGTTCATTATTGGGGCGCAGGCTTTAGCCTGCTCTTACTATAAAGAATGTAGCTTAAAACCAGCACCCCAAAAGACCGTTACTCATGAGGATATATTTGTTAAAACTATACAAATTTATCCTCCACCACTTATTGCAGGTAAAGCATACATACTCGATGTTCCAGTTTTTAATTGTTACTTTTGTAAAGTGCTGAAAAACAGGGGGGATAGAGAGAATCCTTTTCTACAGATGCTAGATTTATGGGGTAATGAT
>CAYYNM010000215.1:0-5317 GCA_964472945.1 uncultured Methylomarinum sp.
TTTTTGTAGGAGCGGCTTTAGCCGCGATGTCGCGGCTAAAGCCGCTCCTACCTAGATATAAAACCTCTTAACTTAAAGGCAGGTGAGCAAAAAATCACTTTTTTAGCTTACCTGCAATACGTTAATAGTCATATGGAGTTAATCAAGCAAGCCATCAAGCCCAGATTCTAAAGCCATGATATCCCCTAGTTTTTCCTTAAAAAATGGCTCTGGAAAACCTAATAAATGAATTATTTCTGGCGGCAGAAGGGCAAGCGTTTCCTCTTCTGTCATCTTCGCGGCATTACAAAAACAAATTTGTTTGGCAATAAATACCGAACATGCAATTTTTGATGCCGGGTCAGCAAGTAATGGATTTCCACACTGCGAAATAGGAATAATTAAATCATCAGAAAACTGCCATAACTTACAGAGCTCAGTTGTGACTTCTTGACTGGTAAAGCCAAAACGCATATTTTCTAAAAAAGCCCGAGAATGATCACCTTGTTTAATTAATTGTTCAATTTCTACGGCATCTTGCGGATAGCCTAAATGAATTAAGATAGTGCCTAAACTACTGAGTAGTCCAACCGTAAAGGCTATATCAGCATTACTACCACTGGCATTAGCTAGCCATCTTGCATAAGTTGCAGTAGAAAAGCTATCTAGCCAAAATTGCTTTATATCAAAATTTTTAATTTTAGGAACTGAACTCACAATCCCTGAAGCAATCACCAGTGTTTTTAACTTTATCATGCCTAATAAAATAACCGCTTCTTCGATGGAAGATATTTTTTTAGCTAAGCCAAAATGTGCAGAGTTAACCAGGCGTAATACTTTTGCCGAAACAAGCTGTTCTTTCTCAACATTTTTAGCAACATCTTTTAAATCAATATCAGGGTCACTTAATTGGTTGATAATAATACGAATAACTTCCGCAATTTGAGGGACATTGTTGACTTCTGAAAATAAATTATTAATTTTAGAGGACATATAAAAATACTTTTCGATTTATTATTTCACGGTATTGCTAAGGATATTCTAAATATTAAGTCTAAGCAATTCAGAGCAGGTAAAAAAACACCTTAAGTTAGAGGTGGTATTCTATACCCCAGTCGCTAGAAAAATAGCATCTATTTTTTATATTGGTAGAAAAAGCACTATTATTGAACGTTTTTATTGCTGTTTTGGTGCATTTTAATAATTACTTGAAATTTTAACTAAAATAAAGTTCCGCTTTGTTTTGCATGTTAAAATTAGACCTTTCTAAACCATCAATCAAGAGAGCAAAATGAAAGCAAATATTGGATTAATCGGTCTTGCTGTAATGGGGCAAAATCTGGTCCTTAATATGAATGACAATGGCTACAAAGTTGCCATTTTTAATCGTACGACGAGTAAAGTTGATGACTTCCTGGCAGGGCCAGCTAAAGGCACTGATATTGTTGGTACACATTCTCTTGAAGAGTTAGTTGATAGTTTAGAAGCCCCTCGTAAAGTTATGTTAATGGTTAAAGCTGGAGAGGTGGTTGACCTATGGATTGAAAAGTTGATTCCTTTGTTGTCTGAAGGCGATATTATTATTGATGGGGGTAACTCTCTTTATACGGATTCAAACCGGCGTACAGATTCTCTAACAGAGAAGGGATTGTTATTTATTGGTACCGGCGTTTCCGGTGGTGAAGAAGGCGCAAGGCATGGGCCTTCGATTATGCCAGGTGGAAATAAACAGGCATGGGAAGCTGTTAAACCTATTTTTCAAGCAATTAGTGCTAAAGTTGATGGTGAACCATGCTGTGAATGGGTGGGTGAAAATGGCGCTGGTCACTATGTCAAGATGGTGCATAATGGCATTGAATATGGTGATATGCAACTTATTTGTGAAGCTTATCAGCTTTTACGTGAAGGTTTAGGCTTATCTGTTGATGAAATTCAAGCTATTTTTGCTAAATGGAATACAGGGGTGTTAGATTCATATTTAGTTGAAATAACAACCAATATTTTGGCTTATAAAGATAAAAATGGTGAACCATTAATTGATTCAATTTTAGATACAGCGGGGCAAAAAGGGACAGGGAAGTGGACAGGAATTAATGCCTTGGATATGGGGATTCCTTTAACCTTAATTGCGGAATCTGTATTTGCCCGTTGTTTATCGGCACAAAAAGATCAGCGTGTTAAAGCGGCTGCAGAATTACCTAAAAACCCTGCTACTTTTTCTGCTGATAAAGAAGAAATGATTCAAGCCATTCATGATGCCTTATACGCTTCTAAAATTATTTCGTATGCTCAAGGTTTTCAATTAATACGCGAAGCAGCTAAAGAATATGGCTGGAAACTTAATTATGGTGAAATTGCTTTGATGTGGCGTGGAGGGTGTATTATCCGTAGCCAGTTCCTGGGTGATATTAAAAAAGCTTATGAAAACAACCCTGAACTAGAAAATTTATTATTAGCTGATTTCTTTTCAGCTGCTATGGTTAAAGCGGATGAAGGCTGGCGCAAAGCAGTTATTTTGAGTATTGAACTAAATGTACCTACACCAACATTCTCCTCAGCATTAGCTTATTTTGATGGTTACCGTACAGCAAGATTACCAGCGAACTTGTTACAAGCACAGCGCGATTACTTCGGAGCGCACACTTATGAGCGTATAGATAAGCCGCGTGGTGAATTTTTTCATACTGATTGGACTGGGCATGGTGGAAATATTTCTTCATCCACATACAACGTATAAAGGTTAATTATGAAAGCTGAAGCTTGTACTTATGTTATTTATGGCGCAACGGGTAATTTGTCGCGGATAAAACTAATGCCCGCTTTGTATCATTTGGATGCTGAGAATTTATTGCCAGAAGGGACTAAAATTGTTGCTTTGGGTCGAAGAGACTGGGACCAACAAAAATGGCAATCAGAAGTCCGAGATATGCTAGAGGTAAAAGCACGTAATGGATTGGATGAGGCCATCTTTAAACGTTTTTGTGAGCGCATGTATTACCATAAAGGGGATATTAAGCAGGCCGAAAGCTATGCAAAGTTAGCCACCGTCATTAATGCTAAAGATTTTCCACAAAATAAAGCCTTTTATTTATCAGTGAGTCCGTCTGATTTTGGTAGCATTGTTAAGTTATTGAGTGAAGCAGATTTATTAAATGAAGATGCAGGCTGGAGTCGAGTAGTTATTGAAAAACCCTTTGGTTATGACCTGCAAAGTGCTCAGTCATTACAGCGTTGTATTGGAAAATACTTAAGAGAAAACCAGATTTATCGTATTGACCACTATTTAGGTAAAGGGACGGTACAAAACCTATTAGTCTTCCGTTTTGCCAATACCATGCTTGAACCACTATGGAATCGTAATTATATTGACCATATTCAAATCACTCATTCAGAGGAGATGGGTATTGGTTCAAGAGCACAGTATTATGATACTTCAGGTGCCACTCGTGATATGTTACAAAGTCATTTATTACAACTCCTGACTTTAGTAGCGATGGAGCCACCTGCTTCAATGCATGCAGAAGCACTACGTGATGAAAAGGTTAAAGTATTAAAATCTATTCGCCCTATTCCTAAAGAAGCCGTTAATGCTCATGCTTTTCGTGCCCAATACTCCGCAGGTAATATTAATGGTGAAAAGGTTAAAGGGTATTTACAAGAAGAAAATGTACCTGCTGATAGTGTGACGGAAACTTATGCCGCTTTAAAGGTCTATATTGATAATTGGCGCTGGAAAGATGTCCCTATTTACCTTCGAACAGGTAAGCGTATGGCAAAAGCACAATCTTCTATTTCTATTTGTTTTAAAGAACCGCCTTTACAGTTTTTTCGTGGAACACAGGTAAAGTGTTCTAGCCCCAACTGGTTATTAATGGGAATTCAGCCAGAAGAGTGTATTCGTATAGAAATGACGGTTAAAGAACCTGGTCTGGAAATGAATACTCGTTTGACCAGTTTAGATGCCAGTTATAGAAATGAAAATGAACATATGACTGACGCTTATGAGGATTTATTGTTAGATGTTCTTGAAGGTGACCGGTCTTTATTTTTGCGTAAAGATGAGGTTGAATATGCCTGGAAAATTGTTGACCCTATTTTACAAAAGTGGTCAGAAGAGCGAGATTATATTGCCACTTATCCTGCCGGTTCCTGGGGGCCAGAGGAGTGTAAGCGATTGTTTGATAAAGAAAAACAATATTGGCGACATAAATTGACACCCAAATGTGAGTAACTATGCAAAAAATTAATCAATGGCATCAATTTAGTACCGCAGAGCAAGTGGCTGATGCGGTGCTTGAACAAATTATACAAAGTGCAGAAAGTGCTATTGCTGAAAGAGGTTGTTTTAAACTTGTTTTAGCGGGTGGCAGTACACCCGAAAAAATCTACCAGAAATTGGTTAATGCTAAAACAGATTGGTCAAAATGGAGAATATATTATGGCGATGAGCGTTGCTTGCCAGCTGATGATAAAGAGAGAAACAGTATCATGGCTAGCAATGCTTTATTATCTAAAGTTGCTATTCCTGAGGCCAGTCTTTTTACCATGCCGACTGAATTAGGTGCAGTAGATGCTGCCAAAAAGTATCGAGAAGCTATTGCTGATGTAGAGCAGTTCGATTTGGTTTTATTAGGAATGGGGGAAGATGGGCATACCGCCAGTTTATTTCCTGGGCATGTGAATGCTAGCGAAGAAACGGTGCATGAAGTTTATAATTCACCCAAGCCACCCTCAGATAGAATCTCTTTAAGTGCAAAAACATTAGCAAATACACGCCAATGTATATTTATTGTTACAGGGAACTCAAAAGTTGATGCGGTTAAACAATGGAAGCAAGGTACTGATTTACCCGTTGCATCTATTGCACCTGTAGCAGGTGTCGATATTTATATTGATAGTGCGGCATTAGCTTAATTTATCTTGTAAATGTAGAGACAAGGCATGCCTTGTCTCTACAAAATTTTGGCGAGAGGCAGCCATCAAATAACAAGATATTTTTGTAGCCGTGATGAAATAAAATGGAATCACGGGTTGGCTGTAATTTCTCCTACATTACTTTAGCTACACACATTTATGTGTTCGTTGAATATGATAAAAAATCCTGCGTAAAAATTAGTTAAATTAATCCTACCTAGGTACTTATCTCTGCATTTTCTCATTCCATAATATTTCCTGATTATCCATAAGTCTCAGCTAAATTCAGAAGGAATACGACTTTTTCTCTTAGCCCTCCCTTGCTGGGGGCTAAAAGCAAGATTTTTGTAGATTAAGTATTGGCTGAGACTTATACTCGATGTTCCAGTTTTTTTAACTTGAATTCAGAAAATACTAAAAACCA
>CAYYNM010000216.1:0-5277 GCA_964472945.1 uncultured Methylomarinum sp.
AACCATGCTTTAATTTCTTCTTCAGATTTTAAAGTACGGTGAGGTAGTTTAACTTGCTGCACCTTAGGTTCTAATAGTTTAGCGGCCTCTAAACGGCTTGCATCAAACTTACTGCTTTGCGCTTGTGTTCTGTCATTCCATCGTTCTATGGAGCAAGACTCTAGGCTATCAATAACTTCATCTACAGTATTAACTGCAATAGTTTCTGGTTCGTTTAGGTCACGATTATTTAAAATTTGTTGTTGCTGTTGTTCTGTTAGTTTTTCCCAGTTGCTATTATTTTCCAGTTGCTGTTTTTGTTGCTGATATTCTTGAACAAAACCATCCGCATGAAAGGTAATGGCTTTACGCAGTTTATCCGTTAGCTGTGTTACTTGTGCTTCCACTGGATCAGGATCATCTAACAGACTACGGTTAGCAATAATCGCATCGTATTGAGCTTGGGCTTCTTGGTAAAAGACTAGACCTTTACTAAGCTGTAATAATTGTTTTAAGGTACTCCAATTAGCTGTCCGTTCATCTAGTTTTTCTGATTTTTTCTGCCAATCGTTAATCTGTTGTTTTAGTTTTTCTTTATGGCTATATAATGCCAACAATTGGGCGTTACCCGATTCGTCAATAATGCTATTTAATAAGGTCGTATCAGGATTTTCTGGTTTTGGTGCCTCGCCTCCTGCACTCTCAGCTAGTTGTCTTACTTTTACAATAAATTCTGGGATTTTAGAGAGTTCTTCACCTGAACGAGATTCAACGCCAACTTCAGTTAACAGTTTTCTGACTTGAATAAGTTGTACTGTCTTTATAGTGATTGATTCAACTTTAAAATGCGTTTGAGTTAATTTACTTCTTTCGAGGGATTTGTTATCAACTGGTTTACGTGCTGCATCGGTTGCTCTAAGAGCCCCCGATGCTAATAATGCATAAAGCCCACCATCTATCGCATCTTGTGACCAGCCATAAGGTGCCTCTTTAAAGTTGTCTCTGATTTCTGAGCCTTTTTTACTAACGCCTATAAACTTTAATAGTTCTGCACAAACGGGGTGTTTTTCAACATCTGAACTATGATCTACTGCTTCTAAGGCATTCTCAGCACCGTCTTTTGTTGCTCTGTTATAAACTTTTCCCCAACCTGTATGGTCTGCTTTATCAAAATCCCGATAAAGTCGTACAATTGAAGATTTAGCCGCTTGTTCCAATTGAGCTTTTAAATCGTTATCAAATATTTCTGTGCCACCTGCTTGAAAAACTCGCACGCCCTCCATGATTTCTTTAAGCATTATATCAACATGCTTTGTTGCTTCATTAAGGCGAGTTTCCATGGCGGTACGTGCATCTTTCCCTTCGGATGTCGTTGGTATCCCTCGTATATCTAAAGTTGCTTGAGCTGCTTCTTTGGTGATGATGGCTTGATGTAATTCTGTTTTATTTCTAGCAGGTATATAGACATAAATTGTTGGGAATTCTTGATTAGCGTTATGCGCTTCCGCTAATAACGATTTTTCATCTGTTTGCCAGCCATCTTGCACCCAGATGACAATTTTTTTATTGGCATCTTTAGGAACCTCAGCATCAAAGTTTAATAATAAATTTCTTGATTCTTTACTTTTACCCTGGGTGATACGAACCGTATTACTTATTTCTTGAATCTGATGGTGAAACAGGTCTTCGCGCTTATTTTCTATACGCTGCATATTGCCAGAGAATTCGGCTTCTTGCTGTCTATAGGTGTCGTGCCATTGACTACTTTCCTGTGTCTGTAAGCGATATTCAACACCACTAGCTGTGCTTAAGGACATCAATGTGCCTTGATCTTGCAGTTGTTGTAATAAAGCGGGAATTTGCTTTCTTAAGCTACTGCTACCTGCATTTAAATCCTCCAATAGTAAATCCGCTAACATATCTTCTGTTGCTCTCACACCAATGTCAGCAATCGCATCCGTTGGTAGTTTACCTATTAAGTAAATAAGTGCTAAAAGTCTTGATTGAAGTTGCTCACCAGCATTACCTGCTGAGAGCTTTCCTATCATTTCACTGATTTCTTTAGACACCATGCCTGTTTGTATCAGGTTGGGTGCTATTTGTTCATAAATAAAATCAGCGCCGATCACATGGCCTAGTGGCTTTTCAGCACTTTTTTTGGTGGCTTCATGTATGACTTTTAGTTGGTTTCTGAGTTGAGAAACGGTGCCCGTGGTATCAATGATTCTTAACACTTTTTCCCAAAAACGCCTTCTCACAGGCAGTATGGGATAATCTGAAACTAAAACCGCTTCGTCATCTTTGTTATGTTCTATTTTTGTGCCGCCTAGGTGTCTTGATATTTCACCTAGATTTTTAGAAATTACATCTTGCACATCTGATTTTGTGGTTTCTTTCTTTTGTAGAATAATCTTGCGGATAACTGATTCCACATCTACATCAGATAACTGTATGGGAACCTGAAAACGTCCCATAAGTTTACTTAATGATGCCGTACCTGATAAGGCATTTTGGCCTGTTGCTACAAAAAGTAACTTTCCTTCGAAATGTTTACTGCATGTTTCGGTGACTTCTTGTACTTGATAAGCTTTACTTGAGTCTTTATCTATATATTGTTGCACTTCGTCTAAGACAATTAAGGTCAAGGGGAACTTGCCGTCTTTAGTTAAGGCATCGGTCATTGCTTCAACCATCTGGTCATTTGTGACATCATTGACTTTTGGGTATTCTGCTTTGAGTAACTGCTTAACTTCTTTTTCATTATTAGCCAGTTCAGGCATCGCGTCTAATAGAACATTAGCAATGATCGGTGACATGTAAAGATGTGACAATTCTTTATGAAACTGTTTGTCTTTGCTTTCTATTGCTTGTTTAACTTTCTCATAATGACCTTCAGATTTTAACCACATCACAAAGCGTGCTAGGTGGTATTGTTCTGGAAGTCCTGCTGATTTGAATATAATCCCGAGTAATGCCAAACGCACATTTTCTGTGCCTGCTCCTATTGTTCCAGAAGCCGCATGTAAACGACCGTAACGTTTAGCTTGATTAGTTATTTCTTTAAAATGGTCATTAATTTCTGTGGGCAGTTTAGCTATATTTCTTGATGAAAGTCCGTCAGAAAAGGTGTAATCAACCCACAATGTGCGAAGCATTTTGGCTAGGTGTGATTTACCTGATCCATAGAACCCGCTTATCCATACACCTGGCTGTTCATTTCCACTGTCTAAATTTCTTAAAAAGGTACTGAGGATTTTATCGAGTCCTTTTTCATACTCGCCGTCACAAACAAAAGTATCTAACTCGTAACGTAATGTTTTTAATGCTTGATCAGATAAATCATCTTTAACTTCAGCAACACCATTATTAGCCAATTGGTTTGCTATGGGGTCTTTCAGGTATATGTCACGGTTTTTCATTATGCGTCTCTGCTATTTTTATTGACCTGCTGTAATGGGTACAGCCTGGTAGTTCCAT
This sequence comes from uncultured Methylomarinum sp., assembly GCA_964472945.1. Lineage (GTDB taxonomy): Bacteria > Pseudomonadota > Gammaproteobacteria > Methylococcales > Methylomonadaceae > QPIN01. The sequence continues at coordinate 3,457 of CAYYNM010000216.1, forward strand.
CCATCTCTTGCATCAAGTAAACGATAGTTATTGTTTTCAAATTCCCCTGGAAAAAAAATCAATAATCTACCCGCCACAAACGGTGCAATTTTATTAACTAAGTCTGATGCTTTAGCATATCCAAATAAAGTTCCAATTCCAATAATAGCAACGACTGTATTAACATCCATTGCTTCAATTTTGGGTTTTAGTTTATCGACTAAATCATCCAGAAAATCATCTAGTGTTGTTTCTATGTCTTCGGGGGATTCAAAATATCCTTCTTTATAGTCGATTTTTGACATCCATTCAGGAAAGGCGTTGCTAATATCAATTTCACACCATTTATGCTCAGCATTGGTGGTGGCTATCTCAAATTCCGTTAACTGTGACCTAAACCTGAGTTCGTCTGTTTTATCATAAACAGTAAAAATCACTTTTTGTATACCCGCTAAGCCAGATTGCCAAGGTACTGTAATATGGTTCTGGTAATTGTGTAATAAACGCTTAAGTCTGCTACTCATCAACTGTACTCACTTAAAATTAAGATTTAACCACGAATGAACTCGAATAAAGAGCTTTTCAGTCAGCGTAAGCATAGTTAAATTTGTGTCTATCCGTGTTCATTCGTGGTTCCAGGATTCCAATAATAATTGTTCTTCAGGTTTAAGAAAATCATTAAACCGTACATCAACAACTCCACCCGATTGTTTATAGTCAATAAGGCCACGATATGAAGCTGCTGATGCTAATTCCTGCAATCGCTCTACAGGCGTATTTAAAACCTTGATCCATGGACTATTGAATAATCGTTCTCCACTAAGCCCATAAAGATGGCCCTGAAACAGTGCAAAGATAACATTAATAGCTGAAATAGTCGGTATTTGTCTTATTTTACGCCCTTTGCCTTTTAAAAAACCTGTTTGAGTCCAGCTACTATTAATATTTTGTGCAAACGACTTTAATGAAGCGGGTGAAAATCGCTCGGGATCATCCTTTTTTAAAATTTCTTCTATTTCTTCACGATGAACTTGTTCACCAGGCTTGTGAGACAAAATACAATCGCTACTCATTCGAAATAAAGGGTCGCGAGCATATGCTAATTGAAGTGCTAAAATTGCTTGTGCATCTGGTTCTATCTCCCATAGCTTTCTGAGCACCCGAAATAGTGGAAACTGATCGTCAAGTGCATATAAATCTTTTAAGTGCCTAAAAGTCAGTTTTCGGGTATTTGCTGTTGATTTATTTAAGCAATTATAGTTAATAACTTCAGATTGGTATTGTTCTATTGTTGCAGTTGCTTGAGTACTAGAAAATAATGCCTGAATTTCTTTAAACATTATAGTTCGGCTGGAATGAGTTCCATTTTTGCCAAATTTAAAGCCGAACTTAATTAGTTTTTTTTGAGTGGTATCATCCATGTTTGTTTTTTTGCTGTCTAGCAATCTACTAGACAAACACATTAAACCCTTTAAAAATCATATATAGAATATGATTCTATTACATTTAAGAATAGTTTCAACTGAATCATTTGATTGCTGTTGGATTTAATGTGTTGTATTGGGACTAAATCAATAAAATAATCAGGGGATTCCTATCTTTAACCCCATTTCGTTTTGCATAAATAATAGTGCCTCGGCATTACCCTTTGCGTCATCGACGGGGGGGTGTGTATGGCCTGTTATTCTTAAGTGTTTAAAATTTTTGAATACATCACCAACCAATCCCTTATAAAGGCTACCGATGTTTGTTGATGTATAACTCGATGTTCCAGTTTTTAATTGTTACTTTTGTAAAGTGCTGAAAAATAGGGGGATAGAGAGAATCCTTTTCTACAGATGC
>CAYYNM010000217.1:0-5234 GCA_964472945.1 uncultured Methylomarinum sp.
TCTATCCCCCTGTTTTTCAGCACTTTACAAAAGCAACAATTAAAAACTGGAACATCGAGTATAACTAAGATAAAGCCCACCACCATCAGCTTTACCTTCAAAACGAATATTATTTTTTATCCAACTTTTTATTTGTAAATCATTTAATTTTGCCACAAGCTCTCCTGTGTACCACTAAAAATGTACCAAATTAAAAGGTGGTACACGAGTTGGTACACATTTATTATGAGACTGGGGCCCCTGGGTGAGACATTATACAACCGCATGATACAAAAAAAGCCGCTAAGGTAGCGGCTTTAATGGTGTTGCGAGACTCTTTGAGACTGAATGAAACATCACTCTATATTCTGGATTTGCTCTCGCATTTGTTCAATCAATACTTTCAAATCAATTGAAATTTGTGTCATTTCTATATCTGCAGATTTAGAGCCCAGGGTATTTGCTTCTCTATTCATTTCTTGCATTAAAAAATCAAGTCGCCTACCTATAGGTTCTTGTTTTGTTAATACATTAACCACTTCATTAACATGTGTATCCAAGCGATCAAGCTCTTCTGCTACATCAAGCTTTTGGGCCAAAAAAACCATTTCTTGTTCTAACCTGTCAATGTCTGGGTTTTCAACAAGTTCTGCTATACGTTCTTTAATTTTTGTACGAATACCTTCTAATACAGCAGGCATTTTTTTATTAGCCGCCTCAATTAAGGTTTTAACTTTAGTGCAACGTTGCTCAACGTGCATAGCAAGTTGTGTACCTTCTCTTTCTCTGGCAATAAGTAATTGCTCAAGTGTTTGTGTGACTAAAGTATTAATACCTTTTAGTAACACATCTTTATTGGATTCTGGTTCCTGTTGAACTCCAGGATAATTTAAAACATCAAATGCTGTAAAAGGGCGGCCATTATGCATCAAATCTTCAATTTTTGAGGTGGCCTGTAGCAGTGCTTTAACAGCCTCTTCATTTACAGAGAGGGTTTGATTCTGCTCACCTGATTTTTTATAGTTTAAAACACACTCCACTTTTCCCCGTTTAACTGAAGTTGTAATAAGGGGTCTAATATCTGCCTCTGCAAAACGAAACCTTTCTGATATTTTGAGTGAAATATCACAATACCTATGATTTACTGAGCGAAGCTCACAATTAACTGTTAAGTTATCAATTTCTACTTCGCCATTGGCAAAAGCAGTCATACTTTTTATCATTATTTAACCTATACTTAGGAACAAAGAGTCCCTTCCTTTTTAACCTGTAATATTAAAATTACTTATGCCTGAATATTACGACCCTGAAACCTATCCAAAAAAATGGAATTACCTGCAATCTGGAACCATTATAGACCAGTATATGATCGAGAGGGAATTGGCGCATGGCGGCTTTAGCTCTGTTTACTTAGCCAGACAACTCAAGGACCAGGTTCAAGTAGCCATTAAGGAATATTTGCCTCGAAAATTTGCTCACCGTACATGGAATAATATTGTTATGCCTCATAGTGATGAGACTAAATCATTGTTTTTAAGAGGGCGGGCCTTATTTTTTGAAGAAGCAAAAGTATTGGCTACCTTAAAACATCATAATATCGTTAATGTTATTAGCTTTTTTCAACAAAATGAGACTGTTTATATGGTGATGACTTATGACTATGGGGTGACTTTAGATAAAATAATTACTAATACTAAAATACAGAAAGACGAAAAATTACTTATTTCAATTTTTAAACAATTGTTAACAGGAATTGAGCTTATCCATCAACACAAAATGCTTCACCTTGACATTAAACCGGCTAATATTTTAGTTCGCCCTGCTTTTGACCCTTTATTACTCGACTTTGGTGCCATTAGAGAATACCCTCATTCAAAAAAAAGCCAGCAAACAAAAGTTTTAACAACAGGTTTTTCACCTATAGAACAATATTCATCCCGGTCATTAGGCCCTTGGACAGACCTCTATGCTGTAGGGGCGAGTATGCGTTGTTGTTTAGGTGGAAAAAAACTAATCCCTGCTCCAGATAGAGCTAAAAATGAAACAATGATTCCAGCAGTTAAAGCCTATAAACGAAATTTTCCAGAATATTTACTAAAAGCAATTGACTGGGCAATGCAGGTTGAAGCGAAGGATAGGCCACAATCGGTCAAAGCATTGCAGGATGCTTTAACGCCATAAGCATATACTTCGTGAAGTATAATTTATTTACATGACTATACGATACAGAGGTTCCTACCATTAAATTAAAAATATTTTTTTTGTAGGAGCGGCTTTAGCCGCGATGTCGCGGCTAAAGCCGCTCCTACAAAAATACAAAACCAAAAAAGCTTTTAACTTTAAGATGGAGAAGACTTTAAAAAAATACTTTTTTAAGCTTACCTACAATACGTTAATAGTCATGTTTTATTATTTAAGCACTAGGGAGTCGCTTAGAAAACAGTTATACTGTGCCGTTTTTTAAAAGAGTAATGGCATGAGACCTAGCGGACGTAACCCTGAGCAACTAAGAGAAGTTAATTTTATCTGCAACTTTACAAAACATGCCGAAGGCTCTGTTATGGTTGAGTTTGGTGATACTAGAGTGCTCTGTACTGCCAGTGTTGAAAAACGTGTTCCTCGTTTTTTGAAAGGTAAGGGGGAAGGTTGGATTACGGCTGAATATGGCATGTTACCAAGATCAACTCATGACCGAATGGGGCGTGAAGCAAGTAGGGGAAAACAGGGGGGGCGTACCATGGAAATTCAACGGTTAATAGGCCGGTCCCTACGGGCGTGTATTGATTTAAAAGCTTTAGGTGAACATACCATTACTCTTGATTGTGATGTTATTCAAGCGGATGGAGGGACAAGAACAGCCTCTATTACCGGTGGTTTTGTCGCTCTATCTATTGCTATACAACATATGTTGTCTAAAAAAATGATCAAAAAAAATCCTTTATATGGTCAAATTGCATCCGTTTCAGTTGGTATTTATAAAGGCATACCTGTACTGGACTTAGATTATGCAGAAGATAGTAATGCTGAAACAGATATGAACGTAGTAATGAATGATGCCGCTGCATTTATTGAAGTACAAGGTACAGCTGAAGGTCATGCTTTCAAAAAAGATGAATTAAATTCAATGCTTGAATTAGCAGAGCATGGTATTAAGCAATTATTAGAAAAGCAAAGGGAGGCATTGGATTCTGTTAGCTAATAATATATATTATATGACTGTAGAGCGGACTTCAGTCCGCTCTACAGGTATTATTTATTTTATACTTCTTTAACCTCAGCCTATAGCAATATCCCCTTTAAAACAGCAAATAAACCAGATATCCAATCAAATCACTCAGCCAGGCTTCAACTACTTTTAGGTAGGCTTAATGCTTCTGCACTACCAATTATTGGTAGCATGAAAATTTTTTTTATAAACCAAACTAATATGCCTTTTTCTAATCACCAACAAATTATTTTAGCCAGTAGCAATCAAGGGAAAATAAAAGAAATACAAGCTATTCTTAAAGACCACCCGATTATTCCGCAATCTCAATTTAATATAGTAGAGGCTGAAGAAACGGGGTCTACTTTTGTAGAAAATGCCATTATCAAAGCTCGTAATGCAGCACTGCATTGTAACTCAGCCGCTATTGCAGATGACTCAGGCTTAGTTGTTGATGCCTTGAAGGGGGCACCAGGTGTTATTTCCGCCCGCTATGCAGGTGAAGGTGCCTCTGACCAAGATAACTTATTAAAACTATTAAAAGATTTAGAGGGCGTACCTACAGAACAACGTACTGCTCGTTTTGTTTGTGTAATGGTTTTTATGCGTCATGCAAATGACCCACTCCCCCTTATTGCTCAAGGTGCTTGGGAAGGGAGTATTCTAGACCAATCATTGGGTGACAATGGTTTTGGATATGACCCTGTTTTTTTGGTTCCAACACATCAGCAAGCATCGGCACAACTTTCTGCAGAGGCAAAAAATGCAATCAGCCACAGAGGGCAGGCATTACGCATTTTGACTCAGCTATTTAAAGATATATAAGATGTGAACAAACAGACACAACAAATTGCCAGACAATTTACCAAAGCTGTTATTGAAGATATACAAACCTTAGGTAATGGCTTAATCAACGATACTTTTCTAGTCAAGAACAAACAATCAGCCTTTGTTCTACAGCGAATCAATACACAAGTTTTCCCTCAACCAAAATTGATTATGGAAAACTTGGGGGAATTAAACCGCCATATTCAAAACAAAAACAAAGCAACAGTAAAATTAACAATTCCTCGCATTCTAAAAACAAGCACTGAAAAACCTTATTTTATAGATAATCAAAATAATTTCTGGCGTGCACTAGAATTTATTAACAATACAGAAAGTATCGAATTACTGACTAGCGAAAAACAAGCCAAACAAGTTGGTTATTCTTTAGCTCATTTTCATTATTTACTGAGTGATATAGATACTGCTTTATTTCATGATACCTTGCCTGGATTTCATATTACGCCTAGCTACTTTCAGCAATATCAGTTAATAGAAAATATTGATAAAAAAGGAAATCAGCAAAAAATACAGCAATGTAAAGATTTTATTACTCAATTTGCGGTTAAAATTGAGGTGCTTGAAAAGGCCAAACAGCAAGGCTTATTAGTTGAACGCATTACTCATGGAGACCCTAAGCTTAATAATTTTTTGTTTACTAAAAACACTGAAGAAATTATTAGTTTAATTGACTTAGATACTGTTAAACCGGGGCTTGTCCATTATGATATTGCGGATTGTATACGCTCGTGTTGTCATAATACTGCATTAAATACCTTTGACCTTAAGCTGTGCAAAGTTATCTTAAGTAGCTATTTAAAAGAAATGGCTGATGTTTTCACCCACTATGACTACGATTATTTATACCCAGCCATTGAATTAATCCCCTTTGAATTAGGCTTAAGATTTTTTACTGATTATTTACTGGGTAATCAGTATTTTAAAGTAGATACCAGCGAACAAAATTTAGACAGGGCATCCTCTCAATTTCAATTATGTAAAGCTATTCAGAAACAAGAAACAGAAATTAGAATGTTTATCTCTACATTTCTGTAGGAACAAGATATACCTTATCTCTACAGCATTCTGAGCAGTTTATACTAACCTTGCCCCCCCTTCTTGTTCTAATAGCTCTTCCATTTCCATCCAATTCTCTTCTGCTGATTCGAGTTTTTTATCTATTTCAACTTTATTAGCCAATAATTTCTTTAAAGTATCTTTTTGA
>CAYYNM010000218.1:0-5219 GCA_964472945.1 uncultured Methylomarinum sp.
ACCATTCATTAAAAGAACCTATATTTAAGTAACTTTTACAATCTTAGCTGCTTTAACAGCTTTTTCTATGGCTTCGGTCACATTTTCAGCAGTTGCCAGTGCAACCCCCATTCGTCTAGCGACAAATGCTTCAGGTTTAGCAAACAATCTAATATCAACATCAGAATCAGCCAGGGCTTTGTCAAGTTCATTATATTCCACTCCCTTAGCATCAACTCCACCCAAGATAACAGCACTAGCTCCTTTTTTATCCAATACCGTAGAAACAGGCAAACCTAAAATGGCTCTAACATGTAAATCAAACTCAGTTTGCCGCTGCGTGACCATTGTCACCATTCCTGTATCATGAGGACGCGGACTAACCTCACTAAACCAAACATCATCAGCTTTAACAAATAATTCAACCCCAAACAAACCTAAACCACCAATATTGGAAGTGACTTTCTTAGCAATATCTTGCGCTTTTCCGATAGCAATAGCTGACATTTCCTGAGGCTGCCAACTCTCTCTATAATCACCATTTTCTTGCCTATGCCCAATAGGCTGACAAAAATGTGTTTCAATTACACCCCGTTCATTTAGCGCTCTAACCGTTAAAAGCGTAATCTCATAATCAAAATCAACAGCACCTTCTACAATAACTTTACCTGTATCCGTCCGACCACCAGACTTGGCATATAACCAAGCTTGCTCAAGCGACTCTTCTGATTTAACCATTGACTGGCCTTTTCCAGATGAAGACATCGTTGGCTTAATAAAACAAGGATAGCCTATACCATTTGCTACAGCAGTTTTTAACTCAGCATAGGTTTCTGCAAAAGCATAACTAGAAGTGGGAATACCCAATTCTTCAGCCGCCAAGGTTCGAATTCCTTCACGGTTCATGGTTAACTGCACCGCCCTGGCATTGGGCACAACCTGAGAAATACCTTCGGCCTCAATTTCAGCCAAAGCTGCTGTTGCGATTGCTTCAATTTCAGGAATTATAAAATTGGGCTTTTCAGCGTCTATAAGCTGCTTAACCGCTTGAACATCTGTCATATCAATAACATAAGCACGGTGGGCTACCTGCTGTGCAGGAGCATTCTGGTAACGATCCACCGCAATCACCTCAACCCCATATCTCTGCAAAGAAATAGCAATCTCTTTACCCAACTCCCCACTCCCCAACAACATCGCTTTGGTTGAATTTTTTGTTAGTGCTGTTCCAATTTTCATTATAGGCCTTTACTTTTTATCCGCTAAATAACTATCAATATCTTCTTTAGAAAACCCAATTTTCTTAGCTACTCTATCAGCATGACTAACACGCGAAATTCCTGCAACTAATTTATAGCTTGGTAGGTCATCTTTAAACTCAACCTGCATTGCAACTCCTTCACCCTTATCAAGGAACAAATCCACCAGTTGATGATTGTGAGTGATTAAAATGGTACTATTTCCTTTACGGTAAAAACCATCTAGTACATAAGATGAAGATTCCATTTTCTCCTCAAAGGTAGTGCCTTCAGAAAGCTCATCAAGTACAACCAGGCTTTTTGCAGTGGTCGCAAGAAAAATAGCCTTAGTTCGTTTTAACTCCGTACCAAAACGCCCTTCCCCATCATCTAAATGGCTGATTTCAGGTGCCTGATAAAATATTTTATCTGCAACGCTTAATACTGCCTCTTGCGCAGGTACATAACAACCAATTTGTGCTAAAACTTGAATCTGAGTTATGGTTTTGCAAAAAGCAGTTTTACCCCCACTATTGGGCCCTGTCACAAAAACCAGTTTTTCTTTATCTAAGGTAAAATCATTTCCCACATATTTTTCATTTTGCATGCCCAGCACTGGGTTTTTAGCATTTACAAGATTAATCGAATGAGACTCACTTTCTTTCATTACAGGCAGAATAAGGTCGCCCCCATATTTTTCTGAAAATTTAATAAAAGCTAATAATTCATCCAACTGCCCCAAAGCATCCAAAGCATCACCCAACTCTAAGGACTCTTTAAACTCCTCTCGCAAGGGAATAATGCAACTATCTCGGTCATAGGTTCCAACAACAGGAAAATAAATCAATAAAGCAGGTGCAAACAGAGCTCCAGACATTGCACCACTACCAAAAGAAAGCCCTGGAATGCTGTAACTTATAAATTGCGAAAACATCCAAATTCCCGCTAACACCAGTATGATAAGTAATGGTTTAAATATTTGAGGAACAAATATGGTCGCAGGAACAAACGAACCTTTACGCTCTTTTTTTGTTTTAAAACCTTTTTCTGTATTGTAAACAGGCCCAGCCATCAAACAATAAACTCGACTCTCAGTAAATGTATTGATTTTATTAAAGATAGCTTTAAGGTAAGGGCTTTCCGGCTCTCCTGAAGAATAAATAGATTCGCTCAGATTCAACATAAAACGTACACCTTGACGGTATTGCCGATAGCCATAACCCTCAATTTGCTGAGCTTCTCGAGCAGTTCCCATTGAACCTAAAAACTCACCAAACAATAACAGATACAAAGACCGTTCTTTTTCTGCTGAACTGGTAACAATATTTTCTACATTATCCCTAACAGCCTGATTATTTTTGATTTCCTCAACAGCTTGTTGTTTAGCCTTAATTTCATCCAGTGAACAAGAGGGCTGAGCTAAAGAACGATACAATACTGATTGTCCGGTAATCGTGCTGGCTTGGTTGACTACATCAAAGACCTTACCCACCTCAATCGTATCAAAACCCGCCTGGTCAACAACACCTTCGCCTGTAGGTAAGGGTTTAGTAGATTTAACCTCAGGCCACTTATTATCCCAACTTTGTAAAATATTCTGCTTCATCAGACCCCTCACTTCTTTTTATATTTATTTTTATCTAACATCCCAAAAACAATAATGGTAGAAACAACAATACCCGATAGATAAATATTTTCCTGGCTTGCTCCAAGCAAATAAGCAGAACCACTACCAATTGCCATTCCAACACCGGTAAAGGCGAGACTACGCATTAATCGACAAAATGCACAATTATTTCTATCATATTCTCTCATCTGAGACTCCGGTTATTTCAATAAGGTAATATTTAAGTTTGGTGATAATTTAACTGTGCTGATTCAAAAAAAATCAACACACTTAAAAATATAAATTTACATAAGTCGAGTGACTTATTACGATAATGAAGGAGTTACTCAGCAAGTTTTAGGAGAATAGCGAAATCGGCTCCAAACAATTAACATGATATTGTTTTCTTAAAAAAATTACACCATCTTATATAAAAATTGATTAATTCGAACTTCGATTAATTAAATTTAAAAATTCCATCCGAGTACTGCGGTCCTCTCTAAAAATCCCCGACATCACCGATGTAGTCATAACAGAGTTTTGTTTTTCAACACCTCGCATCATCATACATAAATGCTTTGCCTCAACAACAACGGCGACACCCTTTGCACCAATTGATAATTCAACTGCATCAGCAATTTGTTTGGTTAACTTTTCCTGAATTTGCAGTCTTCTGGCATACATATCAACAATACGAGCCAATTTAGATAAGCCCAATACTTTGCCATCAGGAATATAGGCAATATGGCATTTACCAATAAAAGGCAGTAAATGATGTTCACACAGTGAATAAAGCTCAACATCTTTTACGATAACCATATCCTCAGTATCTGCTTCAAAGATTGCACCGTTTAGTACTTCTTCCAGTGTTTTATCATAACCATTATTTAAAAACTTAAAAGCTTTAGCTGCACGTTTTGGTGTGTCAACCAACCCCTCTCGGGTTACGTCTTCACCAATTTCTGTAATAATTTTGGAAAAAAGATCTTCCACCGTTTCGTCTCCGTCTATATATCAAGCAGTAATAAAGCAGAATTATATCATAGTCGGATATTGTTTAATGCCTCTAATAAAACAGCCTCATTCGCACCCTTTTTAGTTCCTTTCTCACTTAAACATCTACGCCAAAACCGCGCACCAGCCACACCATGAAAAAGCCCTAAAATATGTCGCGTAATATTATGTAATCGCCCTCCTTCATACATATGCTGTTGAATATAAGGAATTAATTCCATCACCACTTGATGCCGCGTTTTAATATCACCCGATATACCATAAATTTGCTTATCAACTTGAGCTAATAAATAAGGATTATGATAGGCTTCACGCCCAACCATCACACCATCAACATACTGTAAAACATCAGTTGCAGCCACCAAGGAAGTAACTCCACCATTTAAACTAATATTTAACTCAGGAAAATCTTGTTTTATTTGATAAACAATGTCGTAGCATAAGGGAGGCACCTCTCTATTCTGTTTTGGAGACAAGCCTTTTAACCAAGCCTTTCTAGCATGAATGATAAAATCTTGACAACCTCCACCAGCAACTGTAGCGATAAACCTCACCAACTCTGCATAAGAGTCGTGATCATCAATACCAATGCGAGACTTTACAGTTACAGGTATGCTAACAAGCTCTTTCATAGCAGCAATACATTCAGCCACCAACACAGGTTCGGCCATCAAGCAAGCACCAAACCGGCCATTTTGAACCCGATCACTTGGACACCCCACATTAAGATTAACCTCACTATAGCCATATTGCTCAACAAGCTGAGCACACCTAGCCAAATCAACCGGATTACTTCCGCCCAACTGAAATGCAACAGGCGACTCAGCCGCATTAAAAGCCAAAAAACGCTCAGAATCCCCATGCAAAATAGCACCCGAGGTCACCATTTCAGTATATAAAAGAGCCTTTTTTGTTAATAGCCGATGAAAATAACGACAATGCTTATCCGTCCAATCGAGCATAGGGGCGATAGAGAACCTATGACTAGGTGTTTCGTTGCTTTTCGCTTGTTTTTCACTACTTAAATCAGTTATTATCTCTTTCATTGTCCCCACTATGTCCCCATAAATTCTATGGGGACTAATTATAAGTAAATATGGCATCAATAACAAAGAGGTAGCGGGTCGAACTTGTAGTTTTTGATATAATGAGATTCTATGCCATGTTATCAAAAAATACATTGTCCTTATTGTGACAGCCCAAAAATAATCAAATCAGGAAAAAGTAGCACCGGTGCTCAGCGCTATTTTTGTCAAAATATAGCCTGTGAAACTCAAACATTTATGCTCAAGTACCAATACAAAGCCTGTGAGGCGGGAATGACAGAAAAAATAGTCGAAATGGCCATCAATGCAAGTAGTGTCCGAGATACAGCCCGAGTC
>CAYYNM010000219.1:0-5095 GCA_964472945.1 uncultured Methylomarinum sp.
GAAAAACCTTTACCAAAATTAGTGGGTTTAGCTTTGTTTGGTTTACGATTAGTTGCAAAATATACTGTTGAAATAGTCATTTTTATATCTCCTCACCAAGTAAAAAATACAACTTCAGTCTAACATATAAATAATACGGGTAGCATTATGGATAAAATAAGCTTTATACAGGTAAAACTAAGCAAATTGTAATATTATAGAAATCTTCATTGAGGGTAGGAAGTAAGATCATGCGTTATATTTTTGCTTTAAGTTTAATCTGTTGTTCCAGTGTTACTTTTTCTGACGAGCTAGAACCACCTGAATTACCAATGCCAGTGCAAAGTGGTGAAGTAATGGAGCCAGATATTACCATTATTCGTAAAGGTAAAAAAATGATTCAAGAGTATCGAAAAAATGGCCAGCTTTATATGGTGAAAATCATTCCAGCTGTAGGGCCTGCGTATTATTTAATAGATACTGATGGTGATGGAAATATGGATGTGAGAGGAAGTGATTTAGATAAAGGTAGCAATATCAATCAATGGAAAATCTTTGAATGGAAATAAGTTTGCCTATTTCCTGATATAAATATTAGTCTTCCTATCATTTAGCCAAACTTGAAAACTCTACTGCCTTCCCCATATCAGTAGATAACTAAAAAATTATTGAAGAGGAATACCACGATGCGAATGGATAAATTAACCAGTAAATTTCAGCAAGCATTAAACGATGCACAAAGTTTGGCTGTTGGTAAAGATCAGCAATTTATTGATCCCTTGCACCTTATGCTGGCGCTACTGGATCAAGAGGGCGGTAGCATTAAGCCTTTATTAATTCAAACAGCGGTCAATGTTAACGCACTGCGGACAGATATTGTGCAAGAAATTGATAAATTAGCCACTGTATCAGGGACAGGAGGTGATGTGCAGATTTCTAATGATTTATCGCGAATACTTAATTTAACAGATAAGTTTGCCCAACAACGAAAAGATAACTTTATTTCTAGTGAGTTGTTTTTATTGGCCGCTTGTGAAGCAAAAGGTGCATTAAAAGCTTTATTAGATAAGTATGGCGTTAATAAGCAAGCAATAGCCCAAGCAATTGATAATATGCGGGGAGGGCAGGCTGTAAATGATGCAAGTGATGAAGACCAACGCCAAGCTTTAAATAAATATACCACTAACCTGACAGAAAGAGCTGAGCAGGGCAAGCTGGATCCTGTGATTGGTCGAGATGATGAGATTCGTCGGACTATTCAAGTATTGCAACGTAGAACCAAAAATAATCCGGTATTAATCGGTGAGCCAGGAGTGGGTAAAACAGCAATTGTTGAAGGTTTAGCCCAACGAATTGTTAATGGTGAAGTACCTGAGGGGATTAAAGGGAAGCAGCTTTTATCGTTAGATATGGCGGCTTTAATTGCCGGTGCAAAATTTAGAGGTGAGTTTGAAGAGCGTCTAAAAGCCGTATTAAATGATGTTGCCAAACAAGAAGGGCAGATTATCTTATTTATAGATGAGCTACATACTATGGTTGGCGCGGGAAAAGCTGAAGGTGCAATGGATGCAGGCAATATGTTAAAGCCTGCGTTAGCGCGTGGTGAATTACATTGTGTGGGAGCAACAACTTTAGATGAGTATCGGAAATATATAGAGAAAGATGCAGCTCTGGAACGTCGTTTTCAAAAAGTACAGGTTAATGAGCCTACTGTTGAAGATACGATTGCTATTTTAAGAGGCTTAAAGGAACGTTACGAGGTGCATCATGGTGTGGATATTTCTGATCCTGCAATTGTTGCAGCTGCAACCTTATCGCATCGCTATATATCTGATAGGCAATTACCCGATAAAGCAATTGATTTGATTGATGAGGCAGGCAGTCGTATTCGTATGGAAATGGATTCTAAACCTGAAGTAATGGATAAGCTGGAAAGGCGTTTAATTCAACTGAAAATTGAACGTGAAGCGATGAAAAAGGATTCTGATAAAGCTTCGCAGAAAAGATTAAAAACCTTGGAAGCCGCTATTTTAGAATTAGAAAAAGAATACTCTGATTTAGAAGAGATATGGAAAGCAGAAAAAGCGGCACTACAAGGTTCTGCTACAATTAAAGAGAAGTTAGAGCAGGCACGTTTTCAATTAGAGACAGCGAGTCGAGCTAATGATTTAGCCAAAATGTCAGAGCTACAGTATGGTGAAATTCCAAAATTGGAAAAAGAGTTAGACTTGGCCTCACAAGCGGAAATGCAAGAGATGACTTTATTGCGAAATAAAGTAACAGAAGAAGAAATTGCAGAAGTGGTTTCTAAATGGACAGGAATCCCTGTCTCTAAAATGATGGAGGGTGAGCGAGATAAACTGTTACGAATGGAAAGTGAATTAGCTAAGCGTGTTATTGGCCAACAGGAAGCGCTTAAAGCTGTGAGTAATGCTATTCGTCGTTCAAGAGCTGGATTATCTGATCCCAATAGGCCTAATGGTTCATTTTTATTTTTAGGCCCAACGGGTGTGGGGAAAACAGAGTTATGTAAAGCTTTAGCTGAATTTATGTTCGATACTGAAGAAGCTATGGTGCGAATAGATATGTCAGAGTTTATGGAGAAACACTCAGTGGCACGTCTAATCGGTGCGCCTCCTGGCTATGTTGGTTATGAAGAAGGTGGGTATTTAACTGAAGCCGTGAGAAGAAAACCTTATTCAGTTATTTTATTAGATGAAGTAGAAAAAGCACATGCTGATGTATTTAATGTCTTGTTACAAGTATTAGATGATGGGCGTTTAACCGATGGACAAGGGCGTACTGTTGATTTTAGAAATACTGTTATTGTGATGACTTCAAACTTGGGGTCTGATCGAATTCAGGCCTTGGTTGGTGAAGATTATGAGGTGATGAAATCCGCAGTGATGGAGGTTGTTGCAACCCATTTCAGGCCAGAGTTTATTAATAGAATTGATGAGTCGGTTGTATTTCACCCTTTAGGGCAAGAGCAAATTAGAGAGATTGCTAAAAACCAAATTGTTTACTTAAAAGACCGTCTACAAGATAGAGATGTGGGGTTTGAAATTAGTGAACAAGCTTTGGATTTATTAGGTGAAGTAGGTTTTGATCCTGTTTATGGTGCAAGACCTTTGAAACGAGCTATACAAAATCAATTGGAAAATCCATTAGCCAATGAGCTTTTAGCGGGTAACTTTGTGGCGGGGGATATTGTTAAAGTAGATGAAGACGGGGGGAAATTAATACTGACCAAATGAACCTGACAACTAGTTACTATGTCTGATGAGTTGTATGTAAATCAGTGTTTGAAATTATCCTAATAATTTTAATTGAATAAATTAAGTTTTCGTCAGTTGTAGAGTAGACTAAAGTCCGCTCTACAACCTAAGCCTTGTTAATATTTTTGGAAGTAAGGCTTTAGCCTCGTCTGCACCATGCGAGGCTAAAGCCTCACTTCCAAATGTTAGAATATATGGCCTTTTCTCATACCTCATCTTAATATTTTATAAGGATGGTGGTTCAAAATTAAGCGCTTTATTTTTGGGTTTAGTTAAAGGTATTGGTTTTACAGCCATTACGTTTTTTTCGATCTGATTTTCTTCAGTAAGCCAGACTAATAAATCATAATAGCTTCTAATGTTTTTTACATAATGCACGGGTTCACCTCCCCTGGTGTAGCCATGTTTAACTTGAGAATACCATTTCTTTTTACTGAGTAAAGGTAAGAATTGTTTAACATTTAGCCATTCGTCAGGGTTTTTATGATGTTTTTGGGTGAGAATTCTTGCATCCTCTAAGTGTCCAAAACCTACATTGTATGAGGCAAGGGCAAACCAGGTACGGTCAGGGTCTTTGATTCTTTTTGGAATTATTTTTAGGCGCTGTTTAAAGTATAAAGCCCCTCCCCAAATACTTTGTGCAGGGTCTGTTCTGTCCTTTACTCCAATCTGTTTAGCGGTTCCTTGCGTTAGCATCATTAGCCCTTTTACACCGGTTGGTGAGGTGGCATCAGGATTCCAATGTGATTCTTGATAGCTAATCGCTGCTAATAAGCGCCAGTCAATATTATTTTTTTTGCCTGCTTTTTTAAATAGAGCCTCATAGTTTGGCAGTCTATTTGCTATGTGTAAGCGAAACTTACAGTTACCCACATAATTCAAGTTATCAGAGTTGCCATAATATTTTTCAAGTAAGTGGTCAAGTATTTTGTCTTTTTTGATTTTTTTTAAAAAAATAACAGCTTCATTATAAAGGCTTTGGTCTTTTGATATAGGGAAAGCCCAGGCAAGTTGACGGGGTGATGTAATATCAAAAGCAACATTGAGTTTTGGGTAAAAATGTCTAATAGTACTAACTTGGTGAGAATCAGCAATGGTGTAATCAATTAAGCCCTTGTTGACTAAATATAATAAACCATCCGTATTAAGTTGAGTATTAACATTCCAGCTAAGAGATGGTGTTTTTAACCGTAATTTTTTTAAAGTTTCTATATAGCTACTGCCTTTGATAACTTCAAGTATCCCTTTGTTTAAATCACTAAGCTGTTTAGGTCTTTTATTTCCAGAGCGATAAACAACCTGCTCTGTAATACTCTGGTAGGGAGGTGCAAATTGCATTAATTTTTGTCGCTCTGGGGTAATAGTAATCCCTGCTGCGGCTATATCAGCTGAACCCTTAGTGATTTGTTGTAATAAGTCATTAAACGTTGGAGGGATAATAAATTTAACCTTGACCTGTAGGTGTTTCGCAAACAGTTTAATAAGGTCGTACTCTAAGCCTGTGGATCCATCTTTCCCTTCAAAGTAAGTCGTTGGACTTATACGGGTGAGAACTGTCAATGTACCAGTAGATTTTATTTGTTCTAATTTGGAGAATCCAAGGTGGGAAGGATTGTAATTATCACAAGAAGAAAGAGTCGTTAAGACAATAAGGCTGATAAAGAAGGTAAAGGTAAAGTTAAATTTCATTAATTTATTAGCCTTATTTTAACTTATAAGTAGTCGAGCGGAATTAATCCTACAAAAAAATATGGCTATTAATAAGCCACATATCATGAATTGTAGGGTGGACTTCAGTCCGTAATAACCAGCATTCTTCATAGCAAGAGCAGGCTAAG
>CAYYNM010000220.1:0-5079 GCA_964472945.1 uncultured Methylomarinum sp.
CATAAACCAGGTCATCAAAAACAATGAAAAAAGCCATATTTCGACAGCCTAGGCTGGGGGGTATTTTAAAGATAAATCTTTTAATATCAATGCCTTATTTATTTATAAATTCCCCCTCAATCCCCCTTTTTCAAAGGGGTATGAAGAGAGCTATCAGAAGGACCGCGCATTAACGCTTCATAAGCATGGATTTTATTTTTCCCAAGAGAAATGATCGGTTGAAATAACGAAGTTAGCAATTGATTTTCAATTATATTTTTCAGCTACTTATGAATCTCATGCATCCAGCAATAACCCCTTAATAAAAAATAAATACACTGGCTGAATAGATATTTATCTACCATAGCCTTAAACTGCATTTTAGTTTACAAGGAGTACATTACAGTTATATGACACCATAATCGACAACATAAAATCAAAATATACCCTAGCACCATGAACCTATGCTATGATAACCGGCTTTGAATACAAGACTTAAAAACAATGGCAAAAGAAGATCAAATTGAGATGGATGGGAAAGTAATTGATACACTTCCTAATACTATGTTCCGCGTAGAATTAGAAAATGGTCATATTGTTACTGCTCATATATCTGGAAAAATGCGTAAACATTACATTCGCATTCTAACGGGTGATAAAGTTAAAGTTGAAATGACACCTTATGATTTATCTAAAGGTCGTATCACTTTTCGTATGCGTTAATAAGATCAGCAACTCTGCTTATTTCCCACTGAGCCACGCCATTAAAAGCTTGGACAGCGGGGGGGAAGCATAAGTTTCAATCGCTTTCAGCGACAATTAGCTGCTTACTTTCTATTGAAAAAGCCAGCTCCTTATCTTCAACATAAATTCTCACATGCCCTCCTTGTGCTAATTTTCCAAATAACAAATCATTAGCCAGCGGCTTCTTAATTTTTTCCTGGATTAATCTTGCCATCGGTCTAGCACCCATTTTAGGATCACACCCATTTTCAGCTAGCCATAGCCTTGCTTCTGAATCTAAAGATAAAGTCACATTTTTTTCAGTTAATACATGCTCTAATTCAAAGATAAACTTATCAACAACACTCCCTACGATTGATATATCTAAAGGTTTAAATTGTACGATAGCATCTAGGCGGTTTCTAAACTCAGGTGAAAAATTTCTTTCTATCACTTTTAAACTATCAGAAGCATGATCCTGCTGTGTAAAACCTATTGATGCCCTACTCCCCTCTTCTGCACCAGCATTAGTTGTCATCACTAAAATAATATTACGAAAATCAACTTTTCGACCATTATTATCAGTTAAAGAACCGTGGTCCATAACTTGTAATAATAAATTAAACACATCGGGGTGTGCTTTTTCTAGCTCATCCAATAATAAAACGGCATGAGGGTGCTTATTAACCGCTTCAGTCAACAATCCACCCTGATCATAACCCACATAACCAGGAGGCGCGCCAATCAGACGGGAGACCGTGTGTCGCTCCATATATTCAGACATATCCAAACGAATCAACTCCACCCCCATAACTTTAGCTAATTGCTTAGTCACTTCAGTTTTACCAACACCTGTAGGCCCAGAAAACAGAAAAGACCCTATTGTTTTAGTGGTATCTCTTAAGCCTGCCCGTGATAATTTAATAGCAGAGGCCAATTCAGCAATAGCTTCATCTTGACCAAAAACCAGCATTTTTAAATTCTTTTCTAATAATTTAAGTTTATCTTTATCACTATTAGACACTGATTTTTCAGGAACCCGAGCAATTTTAGCAATAATCTCTTCAATTTCAGCTGAATCAATAATCTCTTTACGCTCACTATCCTTAAATAGCCGTTGTCTAGCACCTGCTTCATCAATAACATCAATAGCTTTGTCTGGTAAAAAACGATCGGTAATAAATCTATCTGATAATTCAGCCGCTAAACGAATGGCTTCTTTGGTGTACTTTAAATCATGATGCTCTTCAAAACGGGATCTCAATCCAGTTAAAATTTTAATGGTATCTTCTACTGTTGGCTCAACAATATCAATTTTCTGGAAACGTCTTGCTAAAGCATGATCTTTTTCAAAAATCCCACGATATTCTTGATAAGTAGTAGAACCAATACAACGTAATTGCCCCGATGCCAATACCGGCTTAATCAAATTAGAAGCATCCATCACCCCCCCAGACGCAGAACCAGCACCAATAATAGTGTGAATTTCATCAATAAATAAAATAGATTCCGGTTGTCTTTTTAATTGATTAATCAAGGCTTTTAAACGTTTTTCAAAATCACCACGATATTTAGTCCCTGCAACTAATGCGCCTAAATCCAAAGAATAAATAACATCACCCAATAATACATTAGGTACATTTTCTTCAATAATTCGTCGTGCCAAACCTTCTGCGATAGCTGTTTTACCAACACCTGACTCGCCTACCAATAAAGGGTTGTTTTTACGCCTTCTACAAAGCACTTGAATAGTCCGCTCAACCTCTGATTCTCTACCGATTAAAGGGTCAATTCTGCCAAGTCTAGCTTCTTCATTTAAATTGGTTGCATATTTTTCAAGCGGCGATGAGTCTGTAGGTTCAGTGCCATTCTTTTCTGCAGTCAGAGGCTCATCATCTTGCTCAGAATCCTGTTCAATTTTAGTAATGCCATGAGCCAGGTAATTAACGACATCTAAGCGGCTAATTTCATATTTACTAAGGATATAGACAGCATGGGAATCTTGCTCACTAAATAGAGCAATAAATAAATTTGCCCCTGTAACTTCCTTTTTATCTGATGCCTGAACGTGAAAAACAGCACGTTGCAGAACTCTTTGAAAACCCAGTGTTGGCTGGGTTTCTCGCTGTAAATTATCAGAAATAAGCGATACAGTTTCGTCAATAAATTGAGTTAACTCTCCCCGCAGGGCCATGGAATCACATCCACAAGCTTGTATAATAGGTTTAACCGTTTCATTATCCAGCAGTGCTAAAAGCAAATGCTCGACGGTAATAAATTCATGACGTTTACTATGTGCATTGGTAAACGCTTGATTTAATGTAACTTCCAGTTCTTTACTTAACATGCTTATTCCTTAAATCCTACGCTTCTTCCATCGCACACAATAGTGGATGATGGTTTTCACGCGAGTATTCGTTAACTATATGTACTTTTGTTTCTGCTACGTCTTTAGTAAAAACGCCACAAACACCTACACCACTTGTGTGAACCTGCAACATAACTTGTGTTGCCTTATCTTCACCCATATTAAAGTAATCTGTTAATATTTCTACCACAAAATCCATTGGTGTGAAGTCATCATTTAATAGAACAACTTTATATAAAGGGGGGCGCTTTAATTCTGGCTTAGCTTCTTGTACCGCTATACCGCTATCATCCTCATGATTTGGATCAATATCTGACATACTTCAAACTTTCTTATTTAAATAACCTTAAAGTGTAACATAGTGCTTAATGTTAAAAATTTCAATCTTTTCACATTAAAAAAACAATTCTAGTAAAATATAAAGCTTTAGAAAAATTGAGAAAATCATGGTTTGGAAACCCCATGTAACGGTTGCCGCTGTTATTGAACAGGACAATAAATTTTTATTGGTTGAAGAACATACAAATAATGGAATTGCTTTTAACCAGCCTGCAGGGCATTTAGAAAATGGCGAATCTATTTTGACCGCTGTTAAACGAGAAGTAAATGAAGAAACAGCTTGGCAATTTAAACCTGAAAGCATTACTGCCATTCAACTTTGGCGTAAAACTCCAGAATCCCCTAGCTTTTTAAGAGTTTGCTTTGCTGGAAAAGTTCATTCATTCGATGCAGAACAACCACTAGATAATGATATTATTGCAACCCACTGGCTAACACGCGAGCAAATAATAGGGAAACAGTCGCAACTACGAAGTCCATTGGTTTTGAATACCATAGATGCCTACCTAAAGGGTGAGCACTATCCATTATCTTTATTAAAATCTTATATAGATTTAGAGCATGAGTAAAAATATAATTGTTGGTATGTCGGGTGGTGTAGACTCATCAGTTACCGCCTTAAAATTGCTAGAAGAAGGTCACCACGTTACTGGTTTGTTTATGAAAAACTGGGAGGAAGATGATGGCACAGAATACTGTACCGCAATGGAAGATCTGGCTGATGCTCAACAAGTCAGCGATAAATTAGGTATTGAATTAAAAACTGTTAATTTTGCAACTGAATACTGGGACGAAGTATTTGAAGTCTTTTTATCAGAGTTTAAAGCGGGACGTACGCCTAACCCTGATATTTTATGTAATAAACACGTTAAATTTAAAGCTTTTTTAAACTATGCGATTGAAGATTTAAAAGCTGATTATATTGCAACAGGTCATTATGCTCGCGTACAACAACACAACGGCGAGTTTCAATTACTTAAAGGCTTGGATCCTAACAAAGAACAAAGTTATTTCCTATACACTTTAGGTCAAAAAGCCTTATCAAAAACCTTATTTCCTATTGGCGAGCTGCATAAACCTGAATTAAGAGCCATGGCCAAAAAGGCAGGGTTTGATAATCATAAAAAGAAAGACAGCACCGGTATCTGTTTTATTGGTGAACGAAAATTTACAGAGTTTTTACAGCGCTACCTCCCTACCCAAGCAGGTGAGATGCGTACCCCAGAAGGTCAATATATTGGCCAACATCAAGGCTTGATGTATTACACTTTTGGACAAAGGCAAGGACTTGGGATTGGTGGGGTTAAAAATTTTCCTGATGAACCTTGGTATGTTTTAGAAAAAGACTTGGACAATAATATCTTGATTGTGGGGCAAGGGCACGATCACCCTCTAATGCTTCATAATACTTTAGAAGCCAATCAATTAGACTGGTGTAACAATAAACCATTAACAGAAGCTATTTATTGTAAGGCCAAAACACGTTATCGCCAGAGTGACCAGGCATGTCAATTAATTCCTTTAGAAAATGACCGCTGTAAAGTGGTTTTTGAATATTCACAAAGGGCTATTACCCCAGGACAATCAGTGGTTTTTTATACCGGTGATATTTGTTTAGGTGGTGGGATTATTGAGTCTAAATATAATAAATAATACAAACTAATTTTTGA
>CAYYNM010000221.1:0-5055 GCA_964472945.1 uncultured Methylomarinum sp.
GGCAATTGAAATTATAGATGAAGTGGAGGCCAACAATTTTAGATTATCTAATGAATTGAAAAAACTCATCTATGAGCAGTAGGAAGAGCGAAAAGGAGTTGGAACCCTTTGCACGAAATCCCTTTATTAATTGCTCTGACCCTGTCGATTCTGGCCAAATCTCATCACTTTTTTTGACTATCCCGAGGATATCAGGAAGGCGATTTATACCACCAATGCGATTGAATCGTTGAATAGTGTGATTCGTAAATCGGTTAAAACACGTAAGCTCTTCCCCAATGATGAAGCGGCAACGAAAGTGGTCTTTCTTGCCATGCAAGCTGCATCAAAAAAATGGGCAATGCCAATCCACAACTGGAAATTGGCAATGAATCGGTTTATCATCGAATTTGAAGAGCAGTTAGCTCCTTATCTTTGAATGGCTAGTTACACAGTTTTATTTACAGGCTCAATTAAATGAAATTTATTCTTAAGTAAGTGCCATTCTGGTCTGTCCCCTGTTTTCTGTAGGTTAAGAACTGTTGGCCCATTGGGTCTTAATTTAGTAAACTGTCATCGTAATACCTATTCACCCGTAGGAATTATCGACCTTCCTTTGCCACACACCCCATTGATTTTACTTGCCTGTCACAACAAAGCCTGCCCAATAAAAAGGATGGCTGTATTTTTTGTCATGCCTAAATTCATTTTGAGTTTCTTGTATGGCTTTTTGTGCAGATTTTCCATCTAAAAAACGATCATAAAACTTTGTCATGAATATTCCTGTTGCTTCATCCGCCACACTCCACAAAGTGGACAATACCATTTTAGCGCCTGCTTCTTGAAAAGAACGATTTAAGCTATACACACCTTCGCCAATCTTGATGTTGCCAAGACCAGTCTCACACGCTGATAGTACGACCAAATCCGTACCATCTAAATTTAAATTTAAAGCTTCCAGCGCTGTTAAAATGCCATCTGTATTGTCTGCTCGAGTGTTACCAATAATACCTGAATTAGCACCAGAAAACGCCAAGCCTGAACGTGCTAAAGGATTTTGGATAAACAGTGGTGTAACCGTTAGACCAGATCGCTTTACTAATCCTCTCTCCAAAGCTTTATCATCTTTTACAATATCTTCCAGAAAAAAACCATGGGTGGCAATGTGCAATATTTTTGGAGATGTTAAATTCAAGATTTTAAGCTCAGTAGCTTGTTTCTTTAAGAATAGCTTGACAGATGATTGTGATTTTTTTTGAGTGAATAATTGCTTAATTTGTTGTCCTTCTATGAGAGTACCAGGCAGTTCGCTAAAATGAATAGTATTTAAACCAGCCATTTTTGATTGTACATTAATATCCCCAAAATCAGGTGCCGCAAAAATAGCTGATGCAGTTTTTGTTTTATTAGACTTTTTTGTCAATACAATATCACGGGGTGAGTACAGGGTAATCAGATGCCATTTATCAGTCAAATATAAACCATCTTGATCTTGTAATGCCGTGAAAGGGAGTAAATGCAATGGGCCATCGGGTATGACATAAACGGTTTCACTGTTTTGTAAATACGGAGCTAGAGGAGCCCAAAGTTGTTGGAAAAGTGTTTTAGAATAAGAGCTTAAAGGGTTAAGTTTTGAAATATTTAACCGATAAGATTTAATTGTTTCTGCAATAGGTGCTAAATTTCCTAAATTAACTAAATTAACGCCGTTGTGTGTATTGGCAACTAAGGCAATAACTTGCTCCTCTTTAAATTTACGATTTTTAAAATCGAAAACTTTATAAACCAAAAAATCAACCATACTTTCTGATGACTTAAGATTTTTTAAAACCTGTGCGGGAGCAATATCTACATTCTTAAGTTTAATGCTACCAATCATTTGACTTAATTGTAGTTCAACAGTATTTATTTTTTCTGCTAAGGCATAAATTTCTACCTGATCAGCTCTCTCGGTTAAGTAGAGGGTTGATAATTGTATTCTCAGGGCATTTAATTCTTGAGTTTTCATTCTAATATCAGGATCAATGCTTCGCTTAGCTAGTTTGTTGGCTATAGACGAAACTCTTAATAATATACCTTTTCGAGATAATGAAAAATAGAGCGCTTCGTAGGGGTCGTTCGTCAAATTGTAAAAACTGAGATAAATATCACGATTTGTTTCTTGTTTCAGTAAATATGCTAGTCGTGTTTTTTCTCCGGCGCCCCATAACCAACGGTTTAATATTATATTTGTACTTCTCAAGCTTTTTTGTAGTAAGAGTTTTGTTTGAGTGTGTTGGTTTTGCGCAGCATACACAAATGCCAAAAGATTTAAGTTTTCGGTAAAAGCAGGATGCTGTTTACCTAATTTTTTTTCATTAATTGCCATTGCTTGATGAAGCAAAGGAATAGACTCTTTATACTTACCTTGTAAATAATAATTTTTAGAGAGGCTGCTTAAATTTTTTGCAACGATTGGATGGTCACCACCAAATTGTTTCGTATAAATGTTTATTACTTCATTGAACATTGATTCAGCAAGCGTGTATTTACCTTGTGCTTGATAAATACCAGCCATGGTCGTAGAGTAAATAACTCTAACTTCCCTTTTTGATCCCGCCATCATGCCAACATCAAACCAATCCAATATATAATCTGACATAACTGCAGCACTTATCGCTAAACTTAAAATATTTGTTACTGTATTGTAACCCTTTACAAAGCCTAAAGTTTCTTTTGTTGCGCTTGTTATTTTGTTTTCTGCAAGAGAGCTTGCAATGGAGCCTAATTCATTATGGTATGTGAGATTAACATTTTTCTCCAGAATTTTTAGGCTCCGTTGGTTATAGTTATCTGCTAGTTCATAACGTCCTTGAGCTTGATGAATTGAAGATAAATTATCTAAACTGACTACGAGAGAAATATTTTCACTATTACCTTGTTCTTTAATTGCCAAGCTTTTTAACGCAAAATTTTCAGCTTTTCGAAAACGACCTTGCTCCGCATACAGCGTTGTTAGGTTGTCAAAGATTATTGTTTTATAAAAATCACCTTTTACTAAATATCGGTCTTTTTCATAATATTTTTTTTGAATTGCTAGACTTCTAAGGTACAAAGGCTCTGCCTGTTCATATTTACCAAGTAATTGATAAACTTCAGCCAAGCTGTTAGTAAATCTACCGACATGAATATGATTTTCACCCCAGTATTGTTCAATATTATTTAAAGCACTTAAAAAATCGGATTCCACAATGTCGAATTTTTGAGTATCTGGATTTAGTTTAAAAGAATTAAGCGACTCCAATAGTTTTTTTATTCTGTCTGGTGTTAAAGCGTGTTGGGATGATCTATGATTTATTAGGGTTTGAATGTTGTCAATAAATTGTTTCGCATCTGTTTCTGAATGAGCAAAATATCTAAATAAAATACCATCCCCGCCCCTATTTACAAGACTTACCATAAACCAATTTCGTTTTGTATGGTATTGTACTTCAGAAATATCTTTAAAATAAATAAATTTACTCTTTGTTGAGTCGGTGATATTAATAAAGCTTTCCGATACTTCGATTTGAATGGGGGCTTTTTCTTCAGGCTGATCTATTATTTTATTTCTAATTATTTTCATTGCATCCAATATGCTAGGATTCTCTGTATGTTTGTAATCCAGAAGCGTCGCTCCACAACCATTCAGAATAATCGTATGGAAAATAATTATAAATATTTTTATTGTTTGTCGTTTCATTATTCTATCCCTCTTCTTCCATACAAACTACTTCATGCTTTTCAATAGTTTTAATTTTAGCATCTTTGATATTTCAGTTCTATATATTTACAGACGTTAAAACTAATTTCAACATAATATTTAAGTGTATATGGCAGGTGTTTAGTATTGTTTTTCCCTGACGATAAATATATAACCACTTCTGAGGAGGTGGCTTTGGTTGCTCACTTGAAGGGCTGGCTTTCCTTGTTTCTGATGAGGTACGGATGTTGTCCCCTCGTTTTAATATTTACATTCTCAATTTAAATGGATTGCTCTTTATCATGCTGTTTTTATTTCAAACCGAACATACTTGCGCTTTTTTACATTTATAGTAAAGAGAGAGTCAAACTTCATTTCTAATATTCATGCCTAGAACGAAGACCATATTTTTGAGTTGAACTTATATTGCATGCAGATATGAAATTACTCTACATTTCATGCGCTTCTCTCTGCTGAAATAAATTAACACGTTCACACTTACTCTGCAGAAGTCCCAATACAGGCACTTACCTTTGGTTGCGTAGACTCGCGGGTGATGCTCAAAACTAGATACACCAGTTTAATCTCCCCGAAGAATTTGCGCCCTTTCTGTTCTAGTTCGGGTGGCAATGGCTGAATAATTTTCATCTAAGTATTTCAGTACAGCTTTTGGCTGTGTCTATCACGGAAAGCGCAAAATATGTGGGGGCTTAATTCAATCCGCACCGTTATATTTATGGCAATAATATCGGCGCGATACAATGTAATCCAGTTTTTAAGCTTAATATGAGTAGCTAGCCACCAATGGAAAGCCATATTTTGTCCTAATCACCTGTGACGGGAGGTGATTGTGATCATAAATGCATGCTGCGAGCTACGAGACAGCAAGAAATGGGTGCGAGCAGACTCAGTATGAGCATATGACACCATAGTTGCCTGATTGTTAGCCGACGGAAATAGACCCCATATAACTCACTTATCAAGATAGTCAATTACATCAATGGAATACGACAAAGGGTTATTGGGTTTGTTATTTTGATAAATTAAAAGTAATTTCGATACACTTGGATTCAATGAATATTTTACAAGCCGCGGAGTGGTGCTTTTATCTTGAGTAACAATAGGTGTACTATTTCGCAGCTCTCCTGTTTTCACATCAATAACTTGAACGCCTGATATAAACGCTTCTTCATCTTCAATCAAGGTGCTGGTTATTATTTTTGAGCTATCATCGCTAAGATAGTTGATATCGCCAAATGATATGTCTGATATTTCATTTTCACCAATATAGTGATTTATTCCAAATAAAACAGAAGTCCCAGTGCTAGAGAAGGTTTGTATCAACTTAATTTTAT
>CAYYNM010000222.1:0-5053 GCA_964472945.1 uncultured Methylomarinum sp.
CTATTTTTCAGCACTTCACAAAAGCAACAATTAAAAACTGGAACATCGAGTATTAATAAACCTCAGCTGATAACTTGTCAATTGTCCTGTGTATTTCGGCTAATATGGCCGATTATTACTTTATAAGCTGGCCAAATTAGCCGTTCAGATGAGAGTGAAGTAGTTTCTCGGCAAGGTGTTAGCTTTCAATACTTTTTTCAACTTCCAATATTTGTAAAGTCGTTTTAATCACGGTATCTGGGTTCAGGCTAATGGAATCAATTCCTTGTTCTACCAAAAATTTAGCTATCTCTGGATAATCTGAAGGTGCTTGACCACAAATTCCCGAATGCCTGTTATTACGTTTGGCACCTGCTATTGCAAGGCGAATCATTTCTTTTACCCCTGCATCACGCTCATCAAAATCAAAATCAATAATTTCAGAGTCGCGGTCAACACCCAGAGTCAATTGTGTCAAATCATTAGAGCCAATAGAAAAACCATCAAACAATTTAGCAAAGGCATCAATTTGGATCACATTATTAGGAATTTCACACATTACATAAATTTCAAGTCCTTGCTGACCTTGTTTTAAACCCAGTTCAGCCATTTTTGCCAGCACCCTCTCAGCCTCAGCAATACGCCTGCAAAAAGGAATCATTAAAATTACATTGCTTAATCCCATCTCCTCACGGACCCGTTTCATTGCCGCACATTCTAAGGCAAAGCCTTGCTCATAGGCGGGATGAGTATAACGAGATGCGCCTCGGAAACCTATCATTGGATTGGCCTCGTCCGCTTCAAAAGCACTGCCACCTAATAATGAGGCATATTCATTGCTTTTAAAATCGGACATCCGTACCACAACGGGTTTAGGGTAAAAAGCAGCGGCAATAGTACCAACGCCTTCAGACAATCGCTGAACAAAATAATCGGCAGCTGAAGGATAGTTTTTGATTAACTGATTGATCGTTTTTCGCTCTTTATGGCTTGAGACTTTATCGGGATGCAATAAAGCCATCGGGTGGACCTTGATATACTCATTGATAATAAATTCCATTCTAGCAAGACCAACCCCATCATTAGGTAAGAAGCTACTTTTAAAAGCCAGTTCGGGATTACCCAGATTAAGCATAACTTTGGTTTTTGGCCGTGATAATGTTGCAAGGTCAGTCTGAATAACCTCAAAAGGAATTTCTCCTTGGTAAATTTTACCTATATCACCCTGGGCGCAAGAAACAGTGACTACCTCCCCGTTATGTAGAGCATTAGTTGCCTCATCACAGCCAACCACAGCGGGAATACCCAGTTCACGTGCAATAATGGCCGCATGACAAGTACGCCCACCACGATTAGTAACAATAGCAGCCGCAATCTTCATAATCGGCTCCCAATCGGGTGTAGTGGTATCTGCTACCAGTACTTCCCCCGGAAGAAAATCGGCAAGACGGTTGGTACTATTGATAATATGTACTTTTCCAGTTGCAATTTTTGCACCCACCGAATGTCCACTGATAAGCACATCACCTTCGCCTTTAAGCAGATATTCCTCAAGTATGGTTCCATGCTTTTGTGAAACTACCGTTTCAGGTCGCGCTTGTACCATGTATAGTTCGCCATCCAATGCATCCTTAGCCCATTCCATATCCATAGGACGATCATAACCAACCTGCTTACTATATAAGTTTTCTACTTTAATAGCATATTCTGCAAGTTTCAGAACGTCTTCATCAGATAAACAAAAGTTGTCTCGCTCTACTTGAGATGTTGTAATATTTTTCGTTGCTTCCCGGGTATGACCTTCAGAATAAATCATTTTAATTTTTTTAGATCCTAGCACTCGCCGTAAGACACAACGATAGCCTGCTGCAAAAGTCGGCTTATGGACATAAAATTCATCGGGTTCCACCGCACCTTGCACCACATTCTCACCCAAGCCATAAGCACCGGTAATAAAGACAGCATCACGAAAACCTGACTCTGTATCTAAAGAAAACATCACACCACTGCTTGCCAGATCTGAACGTACCATTTTCATAATACCAATGGATAAAGCCACATCAAAATGATCAAACCCTTGGTCTATACGGTAGTGAATGGCTCTATCGGTAAACAGACTGGCAAAACAACGGCGACAGGCATCCAGCAAAATTTCTTCGCCAGATATATTCAAATAAGTATCTTGTTGACCTGCAAAACTGGCAGTAGGCAAATCTTCCGCGGTAGCCGAGCTACGCACAGCCAAGCTCAAACCTCCACCATATTGTTCCTTAAGCTGATAATAGGCGGCAATAATTTCTCTTTTTAGGTCATCTGGTAAACCGGCAGCATAGATAATTTCACGAGCACGTTTTCCAGATTTTGCCAGATGTGTCACATCAAGTGGGTCAATATCCACCATCGTTTCACGCAAAGCATCCCAGGCATTAGCTCTATCCAACACATAACGATAAGCCTGAGCTGTCACAGCAAAACCATTGGGAACCTTTACCCCTTCAGGTTCAAGTTTTTGTACCATTTCCCCTAAGGAAGCATTTTTACCGCCCACTAAAGGAATGTCATTTATACCTATTTCATTAAAAAAACGAATATATTGATATGTCATAATATCTCTCCTTTGCAACCTTATTGATAGTACATTATTTAAAAAAGCCGTTTAACTATAATTCTGTAATATTTAAAATACCTTGAAAATCAAGCAAATATTACACCAATATTAGATCAATGTAATTCTGATGTTAGTACTAAGCTCTAATCCGTTACGCCAACATAATGCCCCCATTTCTAAATAGAATTGCTGAAAATTCACTTGACCCTCTATCTCTTTGGTCAACGTGCTTTGTTTATCAATTAAAGGTTGTAAATCATAATCCCCCCAACTGCCATCAGAAAAATGGATTTGTATGGTTTTATCCTGTAAATATTCTGCTTGCGTAATTTTAATCAATATCAGCCCCTGGTATGCGTAGTAATGGTTCTAATGAAACAGCACGTTGCCAATCATCCTGCAATTCTTACTGATGTGTTTGTATCCATTCTTGGACTATTTTACGTGCTTTATTGGGTAACTTGCCGACTAAAACTTCCCCATCGTTGATGCCCATTAATGCTTCGTGTCCCTGATATTCGACATGAATATGTGGTGGGTTATGATCATCATGATACATTCGAATATATATGCCGAAAAAATAGGAAATCACTGGCATTTATCTTAGTCCTTAATTAATGTGTTTAACTCGATGTTCCTGTTTTTTTAACTTGAATTCAGAAAATACTAAAAACCATAGAGTAAGTCTAAGCTTGAAACGATTGATAAAATTGTAGGGGCGCAGGCTTTAGCCTGCTCTTACACTTAAAAAATGCAAGTTAAAACCTGCGCACCAAAAGCCTTTTATTAATGAGAATATATTTGGTAAAACTACAACTTTAACCCACCAGCAAAAAACAGGCCTATAAATAAGCAGGTAATTCTATTTTTGCTCTTCATCTTTATCTTTATCTTCAGTTTTTACCACTGTTGCCTCTGTTTTATCCCCACCTGACTTAACAGGCTCTTCAGCTCCAACAGTTCTAATCACATTACCTTCAGCATCATAAACAACACCATCAACTTCAGATTCAAATTGTTTTTTCTTTTTCTTTTTATTGGCAATATTACCCTCAGCATCGTAAATAATTGCATTTTCATCAACTATTTTAGGGTCGGGGCCAGCTTTTACTTTTTCTATAAACTCAACAAACCAGGGCATTTTTTTCACCTTGGATAAATCAGGGTCACCACTCATCTCTTCAGCACTAGGTAAGCTACCACATTCTTTTGATAGATCTAAGGCTTCAATACAAGCTTCCTTTTGTCCACGTAATGCATAAATACAGGCTAAGTTATAAGCAGCACTTCCACGCTGAATCCTTTCCGCATTTTCAAAAAATTCACCCGCTAAATCATATAGCTCATCATCGGCATCCACTTCTAGAATTCGTGCCAAATCCATATAGGCAACCCCCCCATCAATTGCAGCCCCCAAATGATTAGGTGAAACTAATAAACAAAATGAAAATTTAGTAATCGCGCTTAAATATAATTTAATACCCTCTTCTTCAATTTTAGATTTTGCTTGATGCAGTAAAGAAAAACCCCAGTTATATAGAGCCTCACCTCTAATTAAGTCACCTTTGACTACATCAGCAAACCCTTGGTATGCACTAGCAAATAATTGATCTGCTTTTGCTCCCTCATTCTTACGTGCGTTAGCCGTTTGTTTAATTGCAGCGTTTAAGGTTGATTTTTTTGTATATGCATCAAACAATGCCATTGATATTTCCTCTTTAATGTCTATTTTATTTTTATTGCTATAGAATAACAGTTCACTTTAAGAACATCATCTATCAATGAGTAAAAAAGACTTAAACTTGGAAAC
This sequence comes from uncultured Methylomarinum sp., assembly GCA_964472945.1. Lineage (GTDB taxonomy): Bacteria > Pseudomonadota > Gammaproteobacteria > Methylococcales > Methylomonadaceae > QPIN01. The sequence continues at coordinate 4,398 of CAYYNM010000222.1, forward strand.
TTCTCAAATACCCTGGCATGAATTACAGCGATTTTTTGCGAGTGGTTTAGCTATATCAGTAGATTCAGCTATTGATTTAATCGACGTTGCCTATCAATTTTCTTTGGATAATACAACTCAAGTAGAACAATGGATAACAGAAAATAAAGTCAGCCCTGTTTCAGATCAACAAGCTTTACAATGGTTTAAAAATAACACATCTGTATGGGCTGTTGTTGTTAAGCCATGGATTTTAGTACAAGAGAAGATTGATGCAAAAGGATGATTCACCTTCTAAGATTGGTCAAGGAATGATTTATATTGCCTGGTTACTACTATTAGCAATCCTTACTTATGGCTTTAATAATTATCTTGAGCAACAAAACAATCCTAATCAGGATATTTCTATCGTTTTAAATAATAACTAAAGTTTCGGAGTTCATTTTTTCAAGTAAGCAATTGAATTAAAATAGCCATTTGATATATATCAGGCGAAAGTTGAATATGTTGACTTTTTTAAACTCGCTTAAGTGCACTCTTAACCCATTGATTTTACGGTGTCTCACATGAACTCTCGTATATTCCGATATGTTGAATTTATTTGAAGATTAGAAAGTCAAACGGTAGTGGGTTAAATCTGTAGCTTTAACAAATACATTCTCATTAATAACAGCTTT
>CAYYNM010000223.1:0-5026 GCA_964472945.1 uncultured Methylomarinum sp.
GAAACCAATATCTTGAGCCCTGTTATCCGCATTGAAGTCACGGATTCAGGTTAAAGAAAGTGCTTTTTAAGCTTACCTGCAATGCGTTAATAATCATGTTATTTAATCAAGAAATCCCGCATCATGCCCATATCTTCATGCTCCAGATTATGACAGTGATACATAAACAACCCCTTATAATCATTAAACGGTTTTAAAAAGCTTACCTTTTCCCCAGGCATAACCAAAACAGTATCTTTCCAGCCACTATCAACCAAACCTTCAGAAATAGTTGCATGAGCAGCTCGGTGACGAGGAGTTACTTCACGTTTAATAATCTGAAATTGCTCACCATGTAAGTGCATAGGGTGGGGCATTGCCATCATTCCCATACTCCGATGAAACCCGTTATCAAAAGCCATTAATTGTAATGTATTGACTGGAATTACTTCATCAGGCTGAATATCATTCATTTTATAAGATCGGCCATTGAGTAAGGCAGACATATGCCGCATTGATAATGTAATTGTTCTAGCTTTATTGGCATTTGCCGCATCGCGTAAATGTAATGGTTTAATTGGTGTTAAACGTGCTGGAAGTGAGCTATTACTTTTAGCGTGTTTAACAACTTTAACTTTAAGGACGAGGTAATCGCCCCCCAAAGGTAATGATCGACCAGAACTCATACCTCGGCCCATTCCACCTCGCCTCCCCATCATGCCACCGCCCATTCCCCCCATCATGCCTCCATGCATTGAAGCACCATCAAAAGGAATGGAGCGTAGAGTCAGTTCAGTCCCTATTGGCTTTTTACTAAAATCAACCCATAGCTCACGTCTTTCAGCAGGCGCCAACATAACATAAGGCATTGTTTCAGGTTTTTCAATAAGACCGCCATCTGTGCCTATTACGGTAACAGGCGAACCATCATCCCAGGCTAATTTATAAATCCGAGAGTTAGAACCATTTAATAAACGTAAACGGTAAGATCGTTTTTCTACGGGCAACACATAATCAGGTTTCCCATTAATCATGATTTGATCACCCAGAAAACCAGACATTCGTTGCATCATATTAACGCCGTAAACCAGCTGGTTTTGACGATCAAATTTTCGATCCTGAATAACAAGAGGAATATCATATTTCCCTTTAGGCAAGTCTAAAGCCTGCTCCTCTTTATCACTCACAATAATCAAACCTGCAAGCCCTGAATACACTTGTTTTGCTGTTACACTATGAGTATGAGCATGATACCAGTATGTTCCTGCTCGGTTAAGCACCTCAAATTCATACACAAAGGTTTCACCATGATTAATGGCATACATAGGGTTGCCATCCATTTTTGCGGGTACATGTAAACCATGCCAGTGCAAAATAGAATGTGCATGTAATTTATTTCTTAGATAAATTCTAACTTTTTGCCCTTTCTGTAAATTTAAAGTAGGGGCTAAATACGAACCAGGTAAGTTGCCGATAGTAGAAGGGGAGCCTTTAAGTACTTTGCCAAACACTTTCCAAACTCGCGTTTCCGGCCCAGCAAAGATAGGAACTTTAACCGCTTTTTGAGTGAGTTCAATTTCTACATCAGCATGAAAATTAGGGGAGGGCTTACTAGAAGTCCCCATATTCTTGGCTTGCAATAAGGAAGGGTATGTTGCTATCGTCGCTGCAGTGATACCTGAATATTGTAAAAACTTACGTCGTTGACTATTAATTTTGTTATTCATAATACCACCTCTTTTATTTACAATAAGTATATTAGTTAATAATAATATACAAAAGTTCATTTTATAACAAGCTCTAATTCTTCCAGGAGATAGAATACTGGAATCAAGCAAAAGAAGGGAAGACAAATATGAAATAATTGCAAAATGTAAACTGACCTAATGTAGCCTTGATGTATCAAAGCAGTACACCCTTGATTCCATTTTATTTTCCAGCACAAGGTTAAAACCTTCGTCTTTCAGGCAAACAGATTTATCTCTCATAGTTATTGTATGTACCTAGGTGTAATTAATTTAACTAATTTTTACGCAGGATTTTTTTTCATATTCAACTAACACAGGGATGTGTGTAGGTAGAACAACGCAGGAGCAGTTGTCGAGGCGTATAAATAGGCGCATAGTGAGCTATGGAACTATTTATACAACGCTGAAGATGAGAAAAAAGACAAGTAAAAATGTTAAATTAATTATGCCTAGGTACTTAGGATGGGCAAAGGGGCTTTATCCCGTGCCCATCATTTATACCGTAAAAAGATGGGCACGAAAAAGCCCTTTGCCCATCCTACGACTGGTTCAACTGTTTTTGAGCATGTCATTGTATCAAGTAGTAATTTACAAAGTAAGAGAGAACATAGGCAACAGGGCTATTGGGCCTGTATCCCGACTTTCAGTTGCCAAACTCTCTAACCCAACCACCCGCTTGTTTTAGCGGGTGGTTGTTTAGTTCATCAAGACTGCAAGCTTACCAAGGTTTCGGTTAGATTATTTTGCGTTGCACAAGGTCCTGAATAATGGCCTCTGCAACAGATATAACAAAATCAAGTTGTAAGTAACTAGACTGTACTGCATCAGCTAAAACCGTTAAGTCTTCAATATATTCATGAATCATTTGATTTCGTAGCTGCCTTACTTCTAACCATTGCTCTACTGAAGGCAGTACACCAATTTTTTCTGCTTTATCTAAATTATCAATGGCTACTTTAGTTTTTTCATTTAATATATTTAGCCAGGCAGGTAATAATTTATCCCCTACGGTATCTTGTAGTCGACAGAACCGACTGGTAAAAGCTTCTAATTGGGCCGCTAGCTCTTCATCTTTATTGGTTAATTCCGCTTGCTTTAGAGTGAATTCTTGTTTAAATAATTGGCTAGCAGAATATTTCAAGTGTTTGATTTGCTTTTCTACGACTCGACTTAAAAATTTTACCCTCGCTACCTTGTCTTGTTCAGTCATAGACGAATGCCTTTTTGTCGCGCTATTGCGTGTATTTCTAAGTCTTTTAAGTTAGGGGCTGATAATAGTATATCGACCTTTCTACCCTGAAAAGCTCTTATTAACTGGCTACTTATTTTTGCGCATAGTTCAGCAGGATGCTCTACTTTTTCTGTTAAAGTAATTAATAAATCTATATCTCCACCTCGTTGCTTATCATCAACGCGAGAACCAAATAAAGTTATTTCTGTTTCGCTTCCAGTTAGTGCTGTTACTGTGTGTTGTATCGTTTGTTGTTGTTGTTTTGTTAAACGCATTGTTAACCCACTCTCTTATTTTTTAACATATTTCTGATAATTAATAGAGATTTTAAGCCCGATAAACCGCCCGGACATTTTAATTAATTCATCGTTACTCTTATCAAAAGACAGCTTAACAACAGTTAGTCTTCTATCTTCATACCCCTCTTCAACGCTTGGCGTTTGTAACAGGAAATGATAGAGGTAAATATCTCGACCTTCTTTATGCTCTATCTTTAAAGGTGCCCCTAGTTGACTTAACACTTGAGCTTTTTGAGGCAAAACTGTATCAATTTTCTCAATTAAATCAGTGTTGGCTTTTATCTGCCTTTTTCCTTGATTAATTTCAGCACCACCTAATGACCGAATTGAAATTTCAAGAAACTCGGCTGGCGCTATTTGTAAAAAAAGCTGAGAAAATGACCACTGAGTTAACCTTTCCTGTTGATTAAAGTCCAGGTCAAAATAAAATGTAACTTCTGGCTTAATAATTTTGTCTTCCAGATCAACTTTGTGAAACCAATAATGCCATGTTTCACCTGTAGCTGTTGTTGATTTCTGGCTAGGCTGTAATTTTGACAGCGAAATAAAATCATCATTGTAAAGTATAGGGTCCTTAAAAATCAGCTGAAATTCATTTCCCGCTGTTATAGTGAAATGCTGATCAAAATCATCCATTTGTAAATAAGTTTGGTAGGCTCGCATCCAGTAAAAACAACCTGTTAATGAGCTTATAAAAGATAATATTAAAAACCAGCGGAGAAATTTAATTATTCCTTCTTTTCTTATTGTCATAGTTAGTGCTTTGTTTTAGGTAACTTGTTTATTGCTTGAGCAGAAAGTAAATTTTCTACATCAACTTGATCAAAACTATATTTCTTGCCACAAAACTCACAATCGACATCTATTATGTCTCTCTCCAAAAAAATTGAATCCAACTCCTTCTTACCCAAAGAAACCAATGCCATCTCAATTTTTTTAGGCGAACAGCCACATTCAAATGTAATAGCTTCAGGCTCAAATATTCTCACTTTCTCTTCATTAAAAAGTCTGAATAACATTTCCTTACAATCTAATGTCAGTATTTCTTCTTTTCTCACTGTCTCAGCTAATGCTGTAATTCGTTCCCAATCCACTTTATAACTTTCTTGTGCAGGTAATTCTTGAATAAACAAACCTGCTACATGCGTTTCATTAGCAAATAACCAAATCTTGGTTTGTAATTGCTCTGATTGCGTAAAATATTTTGTTATAACATCCGCCAGTTTATCTCCTTCCAATGCGACAATCCCTTGATAAGGCTCACCCTGTTCTGGCTCAACAGTAATAACCAATCGACCTGCTCCCATCATTTTAGTTAAGCTTCCTGCTTCCATTTGAGTGTCACCTCTTGCTAAGCCACGAATTTTACGGTCGTGTGTTGCCTGAGCAACAAGGGTCTTTAATTGCCCTTGCCCTTGTGCCTGTAAAATCATAGCACCTTCAAACTTAATGGTTGCTGACAATAAGACAGCGGCTGCCACAGCTTGACCTAGCTTTTCTTGTACGCCTGCTGATAATTGCTGATACTGCTTGGCTTCTTGCCAGCTAGTCTGTAACCGAACCCATTCACCTCTTACCCCGAGTTCTTCAAACAAAAAACGTCGTAAACAATCTTGTTCTTTCATTTATACTTTCAATTTAAATTAATAATATATTTAATTATAGCCTTGCATACCTTTATCCCCAAAAATACCTACCCTTTCCAATTCAGTTAAACTAGGAGGCTGTCCGAGAATAGAAACCGTCGCGAGGGAAAGCCCTTTTGAGTC
>CAYYNM010000224.1:0-4986 GCA_964472945.1 uncultured Methylomarinum sp.
ATATCAAGGCTAGTTTGCATCTGAATCATTGTTAAATCCCAATTATTTCAATTAAATTTATAAAACTAAATCAGCCAGTTACTTTATAGAACAGAAACCAATTTGTATGTTTTATTTTTTGACAAAGGTCTGCAAGAGGCGATTGATACCACGTCACCTTCTTTAGCTTCATTTTTTTCATCATGAGCTAAAAACTTTGTAGATCTCTTAACATATTTCCCATATATAGGAAATTTGACAAGACGCTCTACTAATACAGTAATCGTCTTATCCATTTTATCACTTACAACTCGTCCTGTTACAGTACGTAGTTTTTCTTGATTTTCACTCATGCTTATGCACTCGCCATTTCTTTTATTATCGTGTGAATACGAGCAATTTCTCTTCTTACCTTCTTCACTTGATCTGGTTTAGAAAGTTGCCCTGTACCTTTTTGCATTCTTAAATTAAATTGCTCTTTACCTTTTTCAAGTAACATTGCATTTAATTCATCTATTGTCTTCTGACGTAATTCACTTGCTATCATCACATTATAGTCCGTGCTACAAAGGTTGTTTTAATAGGTAATTTAGCGGCAGCCAATGCAAAAGCATCACGAGCCACTTCTTCAGGTACACCCTGAATTTCATATAACATAGTACCTGGCCTCACATTAGCAACCCAGAATTCTACACTACCCTTACCTTTCCCCATCCGTACTTCAAGAGGTTTTTTTGTAATAGGCACATCAGGAAAAATTCTAATCCACATTTTTCCTTGCCTTTTGACGTGACGCGTAATTGATCTACGTGCAGCCTCAATTTGACGGGCAGTTATTCTACCACGATTTAAAGCTTTTAATCCATATTCACCAAAACTTACTGATGATCCACGAACCGCAACACCGTTATTTCTACCTTTGTGTTGCTTACGAAATTTTGTTCTTTTAGGTTGAAGCATTATTTTGTCCCTTCAACTATTTTTTAGAGTTAGAATTAGTAGATGCAACCGCATGTGCATCCATATCAAAGACTTCACCTTTAAAGATCCAGACTTTGATACCAATAATCCCATAAGTTGTATTCGCCTCTGCCGTTCCATAGTCGATATCAGCACGTAAAGTATGAAGAGGAACTCGCCCTTCTCTATACCATTCACCACGCGCAATTTCTGCTCCATTTAAGCGACCAGCAACATTAATTTTTATACCTTCAGCACCTAAACGCATGGTATTGGTTACTGCACGTTTCATTGCACGACGATACATAATCCTTTTTTCAAGTTGCTGAGCAATCCCTTCGGCTACTAAAGTGGCATCAAGTTCTGGCTTTCTAATTTCCTCAACATTGATTTTTACAGGCACACCCATCATTTTTGAAACCTCAAGCTTCAACTTATCAATATCCTCACCTTTCTTACCAATGACAATACCTGGACGCGCTGTATGCACTGTTATCTGTGCATTATTCGCCGGTCTATTAATTTGTATACGACTTACAGACGCATGAGATAATTTGCCTTTTATATATTCTCTAACTTTTAAATCTTGAAGCAAGAATACAGGATAATTTTGGCTATTTGCATACCATCTTGATGTCCAATCTTTAACAATCCCAAGACGTATGCCCGTTGGATGTACCTTCTGACCCATTTTAACCTCTACTCGTATTCTGAGACTTTAACTGTTATGTGGCATGTTCTTTTAAGGATGTGATTAGCACGTCCTTTTGCTCTCGCACGAACCCTTTTCAACGTTGAACCTTCATTTACGAACACGGTAGATACGAACAATTCGTCAATATCAGCACTTTCGTTATGTTCAGCATTTGCTACTGCAGACTCCAAGACTTTAACCATTATGGCGGCTGCTTTTTTTGTACTGAACTTTAAAGTATTTAACGCTTTTTCAACTGGCAATCCACGTATTTGATCACCAACCAATCTTGCTTTTTGAGCAGATAACGGTGCACCGCTTAATTTTGCAGAAATTTCCATTACCATCACCTTTTAGATTTCTTATCGACAATATGACCTCTATAAGTACGAGTCGGTGAAAACTCACCTAACTTGTGCCCAACCATATTTTCAGAAATTAATACAGGAACATGTTGACGACCATTATGAACAGCTATAGTCAGACCTAGCATATCAGGACTAATCATAGATCTTCTTGACCAGGTTTTAATCGGTTTCCTATTATTCGTTGCAACAGCTACTTCAACTTTTTTCAGTAGATGATGATCAATAAATGGACCTTTTTTAATTGAACGTGGCACTATTTACACCCCTTATTTCTTATTACGGCGTCTGACAATCATTTTGTCAGTACGTTTGTTTTTTCGAGTTTTATAACCTTTTGCCGGCGTACCCCATGGAGACACAGGATGTCTACCACCTGAAGTACGACCTTCACCACCACCATGCGGGTGATCAACTGGGTTCATTGCTACACCACGAACAGTAGGTCTTATACCTCTGTGTCTTGAAGCTCCAGCTTTACCTAGCGAAATTAAATTATGCTCTGAATTTGATACTTCACCGATTACGGCTTTACAATCTGCCAATATCTTACGCATTTCGCCCGACCGCAATCTCACAGTCACATAAGAACCATCTTTTGCAACTAACTGTGCAGATGTACCCGCACTTCTTGCAATTTGCGCGCCTTTACCCGGCTTCAACTCCACACAGTGGATGGTTGAACCAAGAGGCATATTACGTAAAGGCATACAATTTCCAACCTTCACAGGAACAGTTTCAGCTGAAATCAACTCTTGACCGACCTCAATTCCAGAAGGAGCAATAATATACTTACGTTCACCATCTTTAAATAATAGTAAAGCAATATTTGCTGTTCTATTGGGATCATACTCAACTGTTTCAACGACAGCAGGTATATCTGTTTTATTTCTTTTGAAATCAATTACTCGATAATGTTGCTTATGCCCACCACCGATATGTCGAGTAGTTATCCTACCCTTATTATTCCTACCCCCCGTTTTACTTTTCTTTTCTAATAGAGGTGCAAATGGCTTACCCTTATGTAATGCATCATTTTTTACACGTATTACAAATCGCGAGCCAGGGGAAGTCGGTTTAGATTTTAGAATAGCCATTGCTTTCTACCGTTTTATATAATTATGTTATTTATGCCGAAGCAAAATCAATATCTTGACCTGGTTTGAGCTTTACATAAGCCTTCTTCCAGTCAGATCTTTTTCCTAGAGCTTGTCCAAAACGCTTAACTTTTCCCTTTACATTAAGCACTTGAACGGCATCAACTTCAACGTCAAACATTAATTCAACGGCTTTTTTGATCTCTAGCTTTGTTGCAATCTTTTGAACTTTAAATACAAAACGATTACTTTCTTCAGCAGCAATTGTGCTTTTTTCTGACACAATAGGAGCTAACAATACATTAGCTAATTTATTTTTTTCCAGACTCATGCTAAACGCTCCTCAATTTGTTTCACTGCAGCCGAGGTCGCTATTACCTTATCAGCCGACACCAATGTAACAGGGTCAAGACTCGCAACAGTAGCAACTTCAACGTAAGGAATATTTCTTGAAGCAAGAATCAAATTATCTGTTAATTCATCTGCTAAAATCAAAACTCGCCTTGCATCAACATTGGATAATTTAGCAGCCATATCTTTTGTTTTCGCAGATTCTGGTAATATTTCATCGCTGACAACCAGTCTATCTTGGCGTAATAATTCAGAAAAAATAGAGCGGATACCCACCTTATACATCTTCTTATTCATCTTTTGCACAAAAGACCTTGGTTGGGCGGCAAACGTTTTACCACCTGAGCGCCAAATTGGACTGCTCATTGTACCAGATCTTGCACGTCCTGTCCCTTTTTGTCGCCATGGTTTTGCACCACCGCCAGCAACATCAGATCGACTCTTCTGCGCTTTAGTTCCAGCACGCCCACCAGCTAAGTATCTTACAACCAATTGATGAACCAGTGTTTCATTAAAATCTTGACCAAATATTTGTTCAGTAACATCAACTGCTGAACCTTGATCATTAATTGCAGGTATTTGCAAAGTCATAACTTAACCTTTATTTCGCATTTTCACAGCAGGAGTGATAACCACATCACCGCCTTTGGCACCAGGTACAGGCCCTGCCACCAAAATTAAATTTCTTTCAGTATCAATTGAGTGAATAGTTAAATTCTGAACAGTTCGTTTTACTGCCCCCATGTGACCTGACATCTTCTTACCTTTGAAAACACGACCTGGTGTTTGACACATACCAATAGATCCATTTGACCTATGTGATATTGAGTTACCATGCGTCGCATCTTGCATACCAAAGTTATGACGCTTAATACCGCCTTGAAAACCCTTACCAACACTAGTGCCGGAAGCATCTATAACCTGACCTTCAGTAAATACATCCAAAGCAAGCTCGGAGCCAGCAGATAATCCTTCACCCTCACCGTCGTCCAACCTGAATTCAACCAAATCCCGACCAGCTGTTACATTTGCAGACGCATAATGTCCTGCTAGTGCTTTTCCAACTTTTGATGATTTTTTATCGCCGACAGCAACCTGTATTGCATGATAACCATCATTTTCAATACTTTTTACTTGAACAACTCTATTTGAGTTAATTTCAAGAACAGTTACAGCTACTGAAGCACCATCTTCAGTAAAAACCCGGGTCATACCACATTTACGACCAATAAGACCTATTGACATCTGCCAATTCCTCGTACTTAATAAATACTTTATCAGTATTTATTTATTTAAGTTTAATTTGAACATCCACCCCAGCTGCAAGATCGATTTTCATCAATGCATCTACGGTTTTATCAGTTGGCTCAACAATATCAAGCAACCTTTTATATGTTCTTAACTCATATTGATCACGCGCATCTTTATTTACATGCGGAGATATCAATATGGTAAATCGTTCTTTTTTAGTAGGCAATGGAATGGGTCCCTTAACCTGGGCACCCGTTCTTTTTGCTGTTTCTACTATCTCACCAGCTGA
>CAYYNM010000225.1:0-4905 GCA_964472945.1 uncultured Methylomarinum sp.
ATGGAAACTGTATGAAGATTTGGGTGTATTTAGGTCGTAAATTTAACACCCTAGCAAGAGGGTATTTTGTGTCACGGTAGGTCAGGTGACTGAAGAAATGATAAAGAATTATCTCGAACATCACTTTGAAGCCAGTCCGAATGATAATTTTAAAACAGAATATGGTGAGCATGAATAACAGGGCTATTCGCCCTGTATCCCGACTTTCAGTCGCCAAACTCTCTAACCCACCCGTCTTTTAGCGGGTAGTTGTTTAGTTAAAACGTCAACTCAGAAAAACAGCAACCTAACACGATATTTTAAAGACAATTAAACCAGTTATATTTCAGTTAGTTAATGGCGCGCCCGAGATGATTCGAACATCCGACATTCGCCTTCGGAGGGTAAAAAAGACCATTTCTACCCCAAACCACCCTAAACCACAACACCCCATAAAACACACTTAACCCCATGAATTTAATATACAAATAAGCCTTATTTTGGTACACTAAAGTTACTGGTGGTTTCAGGTAATTTGTTTCAGTTGGCAACTAGATGGCAACTAAAAATCGAGGGTTTTAGTTATGAGTGTTAAGCGTGGAAGTAAGGCAGAAAGCAGGGTTAAGCTAACCGATGCTCTAATTAATTACTCAAAATCAGGAAAAACAGACAAAATTGAGTGGCAAAAATTCAATAACACCTTAACAAAACAAGGTGGGGTTATACGTGATTCTGAATTAATTGGACTGCAAATATCCTTAATAAGCAATAAGTTAAGCTTTAGATACTCATTCAGATTTAACGGCATACGGAAAAACATCACACTAGGCACATTTCCCCTAATTACGACAGCACAGGCGCGCCAATTAGCTAAAGATAAATCATTAAGCATTGCCAATGGAATTGACCCACTGGCAGAAAAACACAATAAAAGAGCATCCACCCAAAACACACTGGCTCTATATTTAAAACACGACTATTTTTTGCACATGACAGAAAATGCGATTGCAGGGCGTGAATACATAGCACTCATTAAAAACGGATTCCCTGACTTACTAAAAAAACCACTCACAGAAATTAATAAAACAGATTTAGTTAAATGGCTACAAAACCAAAAAGCACGCCACATTGCCAACGAATATGGCTACAGTTCAAGCTCCATTATCAAACGCTACTCAGCACTTAAAACACTAATGAGCCACGCCCTAAGAAATCAGGTAATAAAGAAAAGCCCCTTTGATTTAATGGATAAACTCAGCTTTAACAAGGATGAAACCACAGCCCAACGCGCTAAACGAAGTTATTTAACCATTGAACAGCAACAAAACTTTTTAGCATCACTTAATGATTATGAAGAACACTTACGACAGCAGCGCAGAAACAGCATAAAACGCGGTAGAGCCTACTTACAGGACTTAGACAGCCTAACCTTTGCATCACACCATAAGCCCATGCTAATAATTTTATATTACATGGGGATGCGCTCAGGCGATGTCATGGGCTTGGAGTGGTCGCATATTATTGATAACCCTTTTAGCTGCAATATAACCAAGCAACTTGAAAAGACACGTCGAAAAATAAAGAAGCCTTTCATATTACCCATGCCCTTACAGGTTCGCGATGCTTTAAGGCAATGGCGCGCCCAGCAAGGAAACCCTAAAAGCGGTTTAGTATTCCCTTCACCTATTACAGAGAAAAGGCTCAGTAAAAGCGCGCTTCATTCATGCTGGGGCTGGATTAAACAAGACGCTGGCTTTCATGATGAACTGCAAATGTACACGCTACGCCATAATTTTATAAGCTGGCTTGTAATGAAAAACACACCCTTAAAAGTAGTTGCTGAAATGGCAGGGCATAGCTCCATTGAAATGATTGATAAACATTACGCCCATTTAATCGAAGGTGAAACCGCAAAAGCATCACAAAGCTTTTCAGAACTATTGACTAAAAAACAGGCTTAATCATAAATGCTATAATCCACCATAAGCAACCTTGAATGACAAACAAGCCAATGATTGCAACTGTAAAGACTGGACAATATAACTATGAATTATCCGATTAGCTACCCACTAGCAGGTGTTTTTGCCAAGCTAGGGGCATCCATTGTTATTAGAATTAATTTAATACATGATGAAGAAGCCAATGTACTGGTAGCAACAAGCCCTGACATTAAAGGCTTAGTGTTAGAAGTGGAAACGTACGAACAATTACAAGCTGAGCTTAAAGAAGCTATAACCGCGCTTTATGAGTTAAGCCACACTAAAAATGATTACCGCGCCAATGTACTGCTAACGGATAATATTTTGACCGTATGAATGGCTATGAAAAACAAATAAAAGCAATATTAACGCAGTATAGCTGGGTGCTTGTGCGTACAGGTAAAGGTTCGCATGAGGTGTGGGGTAATGGTGGTCAAAATATCACCGTACCGCATAACTGCAAATCTAGGCATACCGCTAATGCTATTATGAAAGAAGCCAAAATAAAACATAAATTCTAAAATGCCTAGAACAATTCAGGCATAATCAGTTTAATCAATCTAGGCTTAGCGGCTGAAACGCAGGACTCGTTTACCTGCTTGATTGGTTAATTCAAAAACGAATACACCCTAAACGGAGTGCGAACATGGAAACAATAAAAATTAATGATGATGAGTTCCTTACACTTAATGATGCTGAAAACTACCTTGATGAGCCAAGCGCCATATTTCAATTGGAGGTATGTTTTTTTAAGTATAAAGGCTTTGCTGAAATGACAGAGCTTCTTGATAAGCCGCAAGTTTGTACCTATCGCCTTAGCTATGAGGGCGACTCTAGCTATGAGGACGACCTTTATTATGTCATGGACAGTACATTTCCTGAAAAAGTTTATATCAATGGTCTAGTTGAAATAAAAATTAAGCCGGTTACACAAGCATTCCATGATGGAGCAGATTATTTTATTAATAGTATTGAGTGCTTTATTGGTTTGGTGGGAGGTGAGAAAAAAGAGGTATCAAGATTAAGCATACCTAGCACACAGCTAAACCTTTATGACGGCTGCAATTACAATGATGATATTTTAGTAAAACTATCAGACCTAGATGCTTTAGCGGAAAAATACGGCATACCTAAAAAAGCAGTAGCATTGCCAATTAGTGAAAACTGTAATCAATTAGCTGTACCACCTGAACTTACCAAAACAAAAACCCCTGAAATGCAAAGGAAAAATGACTTTAATACCTACTTCTCTACTTCGATTGACGACTTTATTAACCGTAATGGTTATAAGCCAACCGCTGAAATAGTCATACATGAGCTTACGCATAAACCACAAGAAGGAGAAATCATTGATTTTAAAGGTAATACATTAAGCATAAATGGCGCAAGTCCAAGAAAGATAGAAAATGTAACCCGTACAATTAACAACCTTTTAAAAAATATAGCTGCTTAATTTAGCAATTAAGCAATGATGTTTACACTTAGTGATACTAACTTACATTTAGTGCATATTATTTGCGTTTAGCAACAAAAACAACCAACTACTTCCTAGAATAAGAATCTCATTAATTATTTACATAGAGGTTCTTATGACAACTCAAGCAGCATTCACTCCAAAACAAGCCTGTGCATATATCGGTATTGACTCAGAAGGCGATGCTTTAAAAGCAAGCCGCTCTACTGGTCAACTTTGGGGCATGACCGCGCCAAAATTCAGAAAAGCAGGCACGAAGAAAATTATCTATTTACGCAAAGATTTAGATACATTTTTAGAGCAGTTGGAGGGTTTCACGAATAACGCGCAGGTGGGCTAATAAATGACTACCCACAAAAAAGCCCCTGAAATAGTCACTAGCTATTTAGAGGCACAATCAAAACCGCATACTTTTGATGCTAGATATTTTAGCACTAAAGGCGGTAAATCATGAAACTGTACGCTTTACTTAATAATAGAAACCAAATAATAGGTAGAGGAAATTTGTTAGCTCTACTAAGTCAAGCTAAGCAGTGTAAAACGCAATGTCATATTGCTCAATTCAGAGCAGGCGAAAAAACTGGGCGCGTTATTGCATCGTTTGATAGCGGTATAAAGGTCAAGCTAACAGGTGATACAGCAGTAAATGCAACCGTTCTAAATGGTGCTAATGATGGCTAATAATTCAAACAGACCAGATATAAGGTTTGATAAAAGGGGAAATCAAGCCATTACTATTAACAAGCGAATGATGCGCTCACGCAATTATTTGACTCTATCCCTTGCGGCACGTTCATTAATGGTTCTGATGCACACGCACTGGCAGCCAAATAAATATACGGATTACGGTATCAGGGAGGCGGCAAAAAACTTAGGCTGTAGTACGCGAACAGCCATGAGGGTATTTGATGAATTGCAAGCGCGTGGTTTTATTGTTTGTATGATTACATCTAGTTTTAGCAGCCGCACCAATAGCAAAGCCCGCTCATGGAATCTAACTTGGCTTCCCTACATAAAAGGCGACCCATCACACGAGTGGGAAAACTGGGTAGAAATTAATGATTAATGACTGCTTAGACCTGACAAAAACAGCCCCCCTAAAATTAAGTCAACCGTGTTCCATTTGTCATGTCTGGCTAGTTAGACCTGACAAAAACGACACCTGTAGCTTTTCAAATAGGGCTAGACCTGACAAAAACGATACCTGTAGAGCCTTTTTTGGGGTGCTAGACATGACAAATGGAACACACACCAAGAATAACCATGTACTTGACTGTTAGCAGTGCAGTACAACAATAAATCACACACCACGGAAACTTAAAATTATGAATACAGAAATAAAATTAACAGAAACTAATACAGCAATGGCAGCAGTACGCTATGAAATCGAATTAGAACACCAATACAAGCAAATTGGCTTAGCGTTTAACCTTAATGAGCTGATGCTAGGCGATGGAAAATACCAACAATTCA
>CAYYNM010000226.1:0-4900 GCA_964472945.1 uncultured Methylomarinum sp.
GCATGCTGTTGATCATAAAACCAACTCAGTACTCGCTTATGTTTTTGGCAAGCGTAAGAACACTGTTTTCAAAGAATTAAAAGCGTTACTTGCCCCTTTCAAGATCAGTCGTTATTACACCGATGACTGGGGTGCTTATGAACGTCACCTTGATGCTGAA
The DNA here is from genome assembly GCA_964472945.1 of uncultured Methylomarinum sp. Classification (GTDB taxonomy): domain Bacteria; phylum Pseudomonadota; class Gammaproteobacteria; order Methylococcales; family Methylomonadaceae; genus QPIN01. Next base: position 161 of record CAYYNM010000226.1, read on the forward strand.
CAACATGAAATAGGGAAGAGAAATACCCAAAAAATTGAACGTAAAAATTTAAATTTTAGAACCTGGATCAAACGATTAACACGCCGCACAATCTGCTTCTCTAAGGTAGAGAAAATGCATGATATTGTGATTGGCCTGTTAATAAATAAGGTGGAATTTGGCAGGGATATTCATGCAAAAACACAGATTTAACCCACTACCCAATATCTTAGCCTTCCCTTGCTGGGGAAGATTGGGGCGACTGCGAAGCATTGCTCTACTTTACCCTCATCCATGTGGGCATCCCTTTGGAGAGGGCTTAAATCAACAGCCTTCTCGCATTAATATGGCTGAAGCTTATACGTATCAGGTAACTATTTATAAACAGAGAATTTTAGCTTATCCATTTCTCGTTTGCGTACGATTTTTCCATTTCGTGTCCTCCTGACAGTTATCCATTAGAAACCAATCCGAACACCACCACTAACAGTATAGCTATTTATGTAACGGTTCCCTTCAACTCTCTCGTAGTTTACAAATAACTGCATACTATGGGCTAGCACAGCGGACACTCCTCCACCAATCACAAAATAATCTCTATCTGGGCTATCCGTTTCAAATTGTAAATCAAAATTCCCTGGATCTTGCACAAATGATGCATGAATCGTTCTTCTATGATCTAAAAACTCATGTACATAACCCGCTTGAATTCTAGGTAGTACAACTCCCCAGGGAATACTGACCGCATAACTAGCATCAAGCCCCAGATTAGACTTAAATGATTGAATATCTTGACTCTGATATTTTAAAGCAAAGCCTCTTCCCCCTGATTCAGTATAACTATCTATGTAAGTGCCTGAATAGTCTAATTTTAATCTTGGTGTAAGAGTTAAGGCATTATAATATTGAGCATAGTCAAAACTCAGTCCTGCCAAAACTTTATTCTCATTAGCATCAGCAGATGAAGCTGTATTAACGGCAATTCCCCCACCAGACGCAGCTGCATAGCTAATATTTCTTCCAAGCTTTAAATCAATTCCAGTCCAACCTACATAACCATTCATACTTAAGTGGTTATTTACATTATAATTGGCATAGGATAAGACACTGACACTTTCATAGTCTGAATTACCTGCATTACTGTTATAATTTAAATTTGTATCTGAGTAACTTACCGCTATACCTGAAACCAGTTTTTCACTGAAAATATAATCCATACCGACTGTAAAACCAAGAATATCGGAATTATAGCCAGTTTCTAAAGTTGTATTTTTTCTATCAATTTCTGTGTTCAGACCCGAAGTAAAAAAACCTAGTTTTTCAGCCGAAAAAACATCCCCAGCCGCACCTTGTTGTTTAAGTTTTTTTCGTCGTTCATCAATTGATTTTTTATTATATTGATCTGATATTATTGTGGAATTCCCTACTCCCGAGATAATACCACCGTTATTACCTGTACCAGCGGCCACTCCACCATTGCCTAGAGACTGACTCGTACCATCAAGATTATTTTCAGTACATCTAGCAGTTAAATCAGAACCAGCGTTAGAACATACATTAGCCCAAGCATTTTGAAAAATATAACCAGGAGTTTCTGCAGCAAAAGCAGATCCACCCGTTAAAATAACACCCGAAAAAATGTATAAAAAACTCAGTCTATTTTTCATTACCCACCTCTAAATTAGATTCAATTTAAACACATACACCAGTTGTTGTAAACAACCAACAAAATATCTCGTCTACATAACTTGGGGGCACTTTGAATTGATTCACCTATTACAGGTTTATTCTCAGTTGATTGTTCTATAAAACCTGAAAATAACTAAAAATCAAATACTTTCAATAATGTCATTAAAAGTTTGACTTGGTCGCATAGCTTTTGTTGCCAACTCAACATCAGGGCAATAATAGCCACCCATATTAACGGCTTGCCCCTGTACTGAATTTAACTCAGCCATAATCTTATTTTCATTTTCCACTAATTGTTTGGCAATAGGGATAAACTTAGCCTGTAATTCTTTATTCTGGCTTTGTTCAGCTAGAGTCTGAGCCCAATACATTGCAAGATAAAAATGACTACCCCTGGTATCTAACTCACCTACTTTACGCAAAGGTGATTTATTATTATTTAGAAATATACTATTTGCTTTTTCAAGAGTTTTTGCTAAAACCAAAGCTTTGTCATTGTTATTTTTTTGTGCCAACTCTTCTAATGAAACTGACAAAGCTAAAAACTCTCCTAAAGAATCCCAGCGCAAATGATTTTCTTCTATCAACTGCTGCATATGTTTCGGCGCAGTGCCGCCTGCACCTGTTTCAAATAAACCACCTCCTGCCAGTAATGGCACGATGGATAACATTTTTGCACTGGTACCTAACTCTAAAATGGGAAATAAATCTGTTAAATAATCTCTTAATACATTCCCTGTTACTGAAATTGTATCTTTACCTGCTTTTACCCTTTGCAAGGTATAACGCATTGCCTCAACAGGTGACATGATTTTTATATCTAATTCCTTAGTATCATATTGACCTAGATATTTTTTGACTTTGGCAATTAAGTTTCTATCATGAGCACGATTGTTATCCAACCAAAATATAGTGGGTTGTCCAGTTTCTGTTGCTCGTCGTATGGCTAATTTCACCCAATCTTGAATGGGTAGGTCTTTAGTTTGACACATACGCCATATATCACCTTGCTCAACTTGATGTTCAAGCAATATTTTGCCTTTAGAATCAGTAACCGTTACCTTTCCATTAGCCGGTATTTCAAACGTTTTATCATGTGAGCCATATTCTTCAGCTTTTTGTGCCATTAAACCAACATTGCTAACATTTCCCATACTGCTTACATCAAATGCACCATGTTGTTTGCAAAATTCAAAAACCTGTTGATATATTCCTGCATAACTTTGGTCTGGAATCATGGCTTTGGTATCATGCAATTGACCATCAGCACCCCACATTTTTCCAGAAGCGCGCAATGCGGCAGGCATTGACGCATCAACAATCACATCACTAGGGACATGCAAATTAGTGACGCCTTTATCTGAGTTCACCATGGCTAATGCAGCTTGTGTTTGATAAACTGCTTGAATATCTGCTTCTATCTGCTTACGTTCCTTATCCGCTAAACTGGCAATTTTTACATAGACATCAGCTATACCATTGCGACTATCTACACCTAGTTCCCTAAATATTTCAGCATGTTTTTCAAATACATCCTGGTAATAAATATTAACCGCATAACCAAAGATAATGGGGTCAGAGACTTTCATCATGGTTGCTTTTAAATGCAAGGAAAGTAATATACCTTCAGTTTTGGCATCTTTTATAGCTTGTTTAAAGAATGTACGTAATGCGTTACGGCTCATTACTGTTGCATCAATTAACTCGCTATCAAGTACGGCAGTTTTTTCTTTGAGAATACGGGTCGAGCCATCCTCGCCTAGCCATTCAACTTTTATATTAGTAGCCGTTTGAATTTCAACTGACTGTTCATTTGAATAGAAATCACCATCACTCATACTAGCGACATGAGATTTAGAATTTGCTGACCACTGCCCCATTGAGTGAGGGTGTTTCTTTGCATACTGTTTTACTGCAGTAGCAACACGCCGATCTGAATTTCCTTCTCTCAATACTGGATTTACAGCACTTCCCAGGATTTTGCTGTAACGTGCCTTAATATCCTTTTCATCATCACTACCCACTGCTTCAGGATGATCAGGGATAGCATAACCAAGCGCTTTTAATTCATCAATAGCAGCACTTAGTTGGGGTATTGATGCACTGATATTAGGTAGCTTAATAATATTTGCAGACTCTGTTTTAACAAGCTCTCCTAATTCAGCCAAAGTATCATTATGTCTTTGTTCTGGTTTTAAATAATCAGCAAAGTTCGCTAAAATACGGCTAGCTAATGATATATCTTTTGTTTCCACTATAATACCAGCCGCCTTAGAATAGGCTTGTACAATAGGCAAAAATGAGTAGCTTGCTAATGCTGGTGCTTCGTCGGTAAGTGTATAAATAATTTTAGAATTAGACATATATGTTTGTTTGCTTTTAAGCCCTTCCTTGCTCGGGAGGGTTGGGTGAGGAGGGTTTAAATAATTCTCTTTTGCAAAATGCATTTTTCTTTATTTATAAAAGCAAGAGAATAAGGAAAAAGAGTTTATTTTAACCTCTCCCCTGCAAGGGAGAACCATAAGAAAAAGCCGTTTATCCCACTTAAGTAGGTAACTATATTTATTCTAACATTTGGAAGTGGTGTGAGTCGCAGGTACCAACGACTCAGTCTTAAACGGTGCGGCTTATCGTGACATGTACGTTGCGGTTTGTCTAATCCTACCTGTGCGAATCTGTATTTGTACAGAAATGCTTGCTCGAACTCACATCTGTGGGGTATGTAGCTAGGGTCATTCAGGTAACTGGTGGTGTTGAAGGAGCCAGGCAAGCATAGTCAGGGAGGTGGCAGGTTTCAGCCTCGAATTAGGTGTCAAGGTCTCGCTTCGCTGGAAAAACTGGGGGGTTTTTTTCCTCTCACTGGAGGTTATACGGTTATTTTCAGTGGCTATTCGGGGTGTTTGTTGTTGTCGCCCAGACAAAATGGTTACTGGTACTGACCGATGAAAGTCCTACTTTGTCTCTTGATTTTAACCCCTTCAAGAGTAAGACCTGCCTATAACCTGAATCCGTGACTTCACTTCACTACGGCACAGAACACAAGCTATTGATTCCACAGCGGTTAAAAAAATA
>CAYYNM010000227.1:0-4878 GCA_964472945.1 uncultured Methylomarinum sp.
AAGCCTTTAAGGTAAGTGGGGGAGTTTGTCTAGGTGGGAAGAATTGACGCTTACAAAACCTCTCAAACACTCTCCATTCAATTTTCAGTTGCTATCCATAATAAATCACCCACTTTACACTGCGGTACAAACCCTGAAACAGTATTTTTTAGTACTTCCCTTACCCCTTCAAAATCATCATTGTCTATCATGCTGGATAGTTTCTCTATGCTGTTTTTTAACTGATTCCACGGAATAACATGCTCTTGCGCTCTCATAATCCTACAATGAGCCGTGTCAGACACATTACCGCCGATTAACAGCTCTTCATATAATTTTTCACCGGGTCTCAATCCAGTAAAAGTAATTTCAATATCCCCATCTAGGTTCTCCTTATCAAGCACCCCCAAACCACTCAATTTAATCATTCTTTTGGCTAAATCAACTATACGAATAGGCTCCCCCATATCCAAAACAAAAACATCGCCACCCAAGCCCATTGCCCCCGCTTGAATAACCAACTGAGCAGCCTCAGGTATGGTCATAAAATAGCGAATAATACGCGAATCGGTCACAGTAACAGGCCCACCTTTTGCAATTTGCTCTCTAAACAAAGGGATCACCGACCCAGAGGAGCCCAACACATTACCAAATCGTACCATGGTAAAACGTGTACTGTGGTTTTTTTCTAAGCTTAAGCCCTGCAAAATTAATTCAGCAAACCGTTTTGTCGCCCCCATCGTATTGGTTGGTCTTACCGCTTTATCAGTTGAGATTAAAACAAAAGTTTCAACCTTTGTAGCTATTGCCGCCTGAGCAAGGCACATGGTTCCAAATACATTGTTTTTAATCGCCTCACAAGGGTTTTGCTCTACCAGCGGCACATGTTTATAGGCAGCAGCATGATATATAGTTTGTACTTTAAAGGCTGAACATACTTTCTTTAGCCTAACCTCATCAGTAATAGAACCTAAAACAGGGGTGATTTCAAAATCCAAGGTGCCTTCTGACAAAACTTGTATTTGTTTTAGCTCCTTATCAATCGAATAAAGAGCAAATTCATTTAATTCAAAAAGAACCAGTCTTGAGGGCTGTAAATAAATAATTTGCCGACACAACTCCGACCCTATAGAGCCACCAGCACCAGTAACCATAATAACTTTACCTGCAATATTGGTATCAAACAAAGCTCTGTCTGGTGCAACCGTATCCCGACCTAATAAATCTGCAATATCAACCTCCAACAATTCATCAAACTTAACCTTGCCTTGCGCAATATCAGTCATTCCTGGAGTTGTTCTTACATGAACGGGGTAAGGCTCTAATAACTTAATAATTTCACCTCGTCGCCCCCTAGTTGCCGAAGGTATGGCAAGCAAAACTTCAGTTACCCCATGCCGCTCAATCAAATAACTTAAAGAACTCATGGGATAAATTCTTAAACCATTCACTTTTTGTTTTTGCAACAATTTATTATCATCAATAAATGCCACTGGCTTAAATTCTTGCCCACAATCTAGTGCTGAAGCCAGTTGAACACCCGCATGACCCGCACCATAAATAATAACGGCTTTTGAGCGACAGTCCCTAGCGACCATCCCTCCTAGCTGAGAATAAGCTTCCGATAACCACCAACGTGCAATAAACCGGCTACCCCCTACAAACAACATAAGAACCAACCAGTTAATAAAAGGTACAGTTCTTGGTACAATACCAATTTTGGGGCCTAACAGAAAAACCATCCCAGTAAAAATTAAAGCATATAGCGTAACGGCCTGAAAAATAGCCCATAACGCTCGGCCACCAATATACCGAATAATTGCCCGGTATAAGCCCAGCTTCATAAAAACAGGAATAGCAAGTACAGGCACTATAGAAAATAAAAGCCACTGCCCATCTTGCGGCACATACGGAAGCCCTAAGCGCAAAGAAAATGCAGTCCATAAGGCAAAAACAACAAATACCATATCAGCAGCTATTAAAATGCCTGCCTTTGTAGGCCTTGAAAGTCTAAGAAACCAATTGGCTATTTTATTCATTTTAATTTTTTAAGCATAATGCTTTCCTTTTATTTCCTAACAACTCAGAGGTGGTGGGTTAAAATTGTAGTTTTTCCAAATAGACCCTCATTAGTAACCCTCTTTTGGGGCGCAGGTTTTAACCTGCATTATTCATAGCAAGAGTAGGCTAAAGCCTGCGCCCCAATAATGGATAAGCTTTTAAAATAGCTTTATCAACAGATTCGACCCATTATCCTATAATCCATAACCTCTCCAAAACTATACCTAAAAATACTATTCTAAATCATAGATAAATCTGACCGCCTAAAGGCGGTGGTTTGAACCTTAATAGGGGCTAATAAAAAAACATGTAGCCTTGATGTAGTGAAACGAAATCAAGGAGAATCTCAGATAAACCTTGATTCCATCTTGTTTCATCAAGACTGCAAATGCTTAACTTAACTTGATGACATTGCTTCTTACCGATAATAATAACTCAGTAATTTACTGCCTTTTTATAAACCTGTGTTTTATAAGCTGTCAATTATCAATATCATATTGGTTAATTATTTCTGTAAGCTGTTTTTCATTTAGCCCAGTAATTTGATGAATAAGCTGCCTATCTAACCCTGCTTTAAGTGACTTAATAACAACCTGCTTATTTTTTTGTGCTACCCCTTGTTCTATACCTTTCTCTATACCTTTCTCTATACCTTTCTCTATACCTTTCTCTACACCCTGCTCTATACCCTGCTTTTTAGCTAGCTCAAGAGAGCTTTTTTGCATATAGACCCAGTCTTTTTTACGGTGTTGAAGTTCTAGTTCCATTTCACTAAAGTTGGCTTCATTAGCTATTTGAAAGGCCTTTTCCAGTTCTTTATTGAGGTTTTTGGGGATATAATCCAGTGCCCCTGCATTCTTAATAAAATAGATCCATTTATCCTGTATACCGGTCAATTCCTTTTCTGTTTTAGTGAACTTGGGGAGTTCAATAAAGATTAATTCAATATCATCCATGTAGTCAATCAACTGGTCTTTTTCAATGAGCTTGTATCTACTAATAACATCCTGTTGCTCTTTGAACAAGGTGAAATCGGTGATAGTTAACGCTATCACCGGGTTGAGTAATTTATAATCATCACCTTTTTTAAGCTGAGAAGAGTACTTTTTGGCTGCATTGTATAAGATTCGCTTTTCAAACCCCTCGGTATTCAGCACCTGCATTTCTATAATGATATGACTACCATTGCCCAATACAGCCTTAACATCAACATAGGTATCCTTCATCCCTTTAAGCATAGGAATGTTGTAGGGATCAACAATGGCGAGTGATTTTATCTGCTGATTGTCATTAAAAATAATCACTGCATTAAGAAAATTAATCAAAATCTCTTTGGATTCGTTACTACCAAATACTTTTTTAAAAGCAAAATCAGTTTTAATATCTAAAAATTTCATCTCTGTTTATCCTTAATTAGGGAAATCTGTCAGCTTGGTTTACACAGAAAAACACCTTGGTGATTAAAGCCTTATAGAATAAAAAAACTAGTACAACTCATCCAAACTAGGCAAACCAAATGCATTCTTGCTTTTAAAGTCTAACTCATATCCCAATGCATCTAAAATAATATCAATTGTCTTTAAAGAAATAGAACCTAGCTGAGATCTTTCCAGTTTACCCAATGTTACCCTGCTTATCCCTGCTAGTCTCGCCAATTGTTCTTGCGTTAAACCTTTTTCTTTTCTCAGTATTTTAATTTTTGCTCCAATTTCGTCTAATTTCAACTGGCAACTCCTTATGCGTTTTATTTTTAAGTGATAAATTCCAAGTATTGACCATTCTTAAGCCAATTGTTTCAAAATGTGGGTTAGTAACAATATATTCTCGAATATCATCAATAGAAAATCTCACAGCACTCACACACTCATCATAAAATGTATTTGCCTCTTTTTTTGAAAGGTAACAGCTTTCGATACCAAATTTAATTAACTCTTTCCGAGAAAACCATAACTTCTTACCCAATAGACTTAATGCAGGCCTATCTGCAAAGACATAAACAGTCGTATTAACAATATCATAAGCGGGTGAATAACGGATATTACTCATATCGCTATCATAAAGTACACCAAAATTTTTCAAATGGGCATCACCATTTTTCAACAAATAACTCATCACTACTGTTTTATAAAAAGCTTGCATATCCTTACGTTTTTTAACAACAACTCGATAGAGGATCTTAGCAATCTGCTCGTAACTACCCTCATACTTTTGCTCTGTATTTTTACCAAGAAGCCCCAAAATTTCTTCAAAACCTAGATATTCAGCCTTATTTTTATCCCAATTAAATCGCTCAACCAATAAAAACCGTTTATTTTCCGATAACGAAATAACTGGAATTTCTACCCCGGCTTTCTCAACTGCCTTCAGACAAAATATTCATTTTCGGCTAAATAGGGGTACTCTGCCCCCCATGTTTTAACAATATATTCCTTTGTTATCAGTGATTCTTTATCCTTTAGCAAGGCCAACGTTTTAGGTTGCACCCCTGAAACAGCATTTTTATCTAAAAATAATTTAACCAATTTAACGAATGTATCTTCACTATCATTTTTCAAAACCTCGTCTAAATCAATTGTTTTAAACTGACTATCAGCAAATTCACTGGCAAATAAAAGCCTACTTTGAATATTAGGACAAAGATAGGAAAACAACAAAAAATCATTAATGTAACCATGCTGTTTATTTAAATAATTCTTCAATATTTCAAATAAATAACCCTCAGGCATATTCATATCAAATATAGGGTGCAGATGATCACGCCATAAATACGTCGATGCCTTATAACTCTATGTTCCAGTTTTTAATTGTTACTTTTGTAAAGTGCTGAAAAATAGGGGG
>CAYYNM010000228.1:0-4842 GCA_964472945.1 uncultured Methylomarinum sp.
CTCTATGGTTTTTAGTGTTTTCTGAATTCAAGTTAAAAAAACTGGAACATCGAGTAATAGGGTTGCTGATTAATAAAGTTGAATTTGGTGTGGATATTCATGCTTAACTACAAATTCGACCCACTACCCGTTTTTTCATGGATGACTGGGGAGCTTATGAGAGGTATATTGATGCAGATAAACATGAAATAGGTAACAGTAATACACAAAAAATCAAACGAAAAAACTTGAACTTGAGGACATGGATTAAACGCCTGACACGAAAACCATTGTCGGTATCACTATGTCCAAAAAGGCTGATAAAAAGTTGTACATCAATGCTTTCTTACTAACTTTGTGGCAGCCGGTATAAAATTTTAGCCATCCTCACCACATATATATTATATGTCGGGCTTGGTAAACATCTCTATTGGCCAAAAAATCATCACTTCCCTATCGCTCCATTTTCCTGGTTTTTAGCGAAATATGCTGTTAATTATATTAGAAATACTTGGATTAATATAATAAGTTATAATTTGCGGTTATTTTAGATCAGTAGATTAGTTAAAGAATGTCAGAATTACTCACAGAAATGCAGCGTCGCCGCACTTTTGCTATCATTTCCCACCCTGATGCAGGAAAAACAACCATTACCGAAAAACTATTGCTTTTTGGTGGTGCTATTCAGTTAGCTGGGTCTGTAAAAGGGCGTAAAGCCGCTCGCCATGCCACTTCTGACTGGATGGAGATGGAAAAAGAACGGGGTATTTCGGTAACAACCTCCGTGATGCAGTTTGAACATAATAATTGTGTTTTAAACTTACTTGACACTCCTGGACATGAGGACTTTTCAGAAGACACATATAGAACTTTAACAGCTGTTGACTCTGCGTTAATGGTTATTGATGTGGCAAAAGGGGTTGAAAATAGAACCATTAAATTAATGGAAGTTTGTCGACTAAGAACCACGCCTATTTTAACTTTTATCAATAAGCTTGATAGGGAAGGCAAGGAACCTATTGAATTACTGGATGAAGTTGAATCGGTTCTGGAAATTAAATGTGCACCGATGACCTGGCCTATTGGTATGGGTAAACGGTTTAAAGGGGTTTATCACTTATATAAAGATGAAGTACTGTTGTTTAGTGCTCAACATGCAGGACGAATCGTTAAAGCTGAAGTGATTAAAGGGCTGGATAACCCCAAACTTGATGAATTACTTGGTGATCAAGCTGAAGAACTAAGAGAAGAAATTGAACTGGTGCAAGGTGCAAGCCACGAGTTTGATTTAGATGAATATTTAGCAGGTGGTTTAACTCCTGTTTTTTTTGGCTCTGCTATTAATAATTTTGGCATTATTGAATTATTAGATGCCTTTGCTGAATATGCGCCTGCTCCAAAACCTAGAAAAGCTGAACAAAGAGAAGTCTCTCCAGAAGAAAATAAATTTTCAGGTTTTATTTTTAAAGTTCAAGCTAATATGGACCCTTCACATCGAGATAGAGTTGCATTTTTACGTATTTGCTCGGGAGTCTTTGATAAAGGAATGAAAGTAAACCATGTTCGCTTAGCTAAAAATATTCAAGTGAGTAATGCGATCACTTTTCAGGCTGATACCCGTAAAAGTGTTGAAGTTGCCTATCCAGGCGATATTATTGGTTTACATAATCATGGAACTATAACGGTTGGTGATACCTTTACTCAGGGTGAAGTCTTAAAATTTGGCGGTATTCCCTTTTTTGCACCAGAATTATTCCGTCGAGTTATTTTAAAAGATCCCTTACGGGCTAAAGCATTACAAAAAGGTTTGGTTCAATTAACTGAAGAGGGTGCAACTCAGCTATTTAAACCGTTAAAAAATAATGATTTAATTTTAGGTGCCATTGGTGTGTTGCAGTTTGATGTTACGGCTCATAGACTTAAAAGTGAATACAATGTTGAGTGTGTATACGATAATGTCGGTGTTAATACCGTACGCTGGGTGAATTCTGATGACGCCAAGAAATTGGAAGAGTTTAAGGTTAAGGCGCATGATAATTTAGCGGTAGATGGAGGGGGGTATTTAGTTTACCTTGCAACAAGTCGAGTTAATTTGCAACTGACTGAAGAACGTTGGCCTGATATAACTTTTAGTGCCACTAGAGAGTTGTAATAATGATTACAGGCAACCTAATGTCATTAAGTTAAGATAATAGTATGAGTATAGGGATATAAAACATGTAAAACTAAAAGGTGCTTGTCCCATTTCTGGATCCCGATAATCCCTGTCAGGGTAACGAGCAATAAACCGATATTTTATTAATATTAAATTAAGGTAATTTTTTTGAATTTTTTAAAAATCAGCAGAAAAACTTATTTACTTCTTGCTGTAGCATTATTTTTTATAGTTTGTAGTAATTTTTCATTTTATAAAAATGTTTTAACTGTCTATCCATTGGAGTTAAAAAATATTGCATTTTTAGCTTCTTTAGTCATAGTCTTATTTAATGGCATTGTTATTTTGTTGAGTTTGCTTTGCTCAAAGTACACAACTAAGCCAGTAATAATATTCTTATTAATAGTAACTTCATTAAGCAGTTATTTTATGGATATTTATGGTGTCGTTATTGATGACAGCATGATTGATAATTTGGTTAAAACAGATGTTGCAGAAGCTCTGGATTTAATAAGTCTTAAGTTGTTTTTATACCTTTTCTTTTTTGGTATTCTGCCTTCAATTTATATTTATAAAGTAGAAATTATTTACCAACCGTTTAGTACAGAGTTATTTTCGGGCATTAAAAGAGTGTTTATTTGTTTGCTAATTGCTGTTGCAGTTGCCTTGCCTTCAAGTGATTTTTATGCCTCTTTTATAAGAGAACATAAACCTTTAAGGTACTACACTAACCCTACTTATTATATTTTCTCAGCGATTAAATATGTCAATAAAAAATTTAAGGTTGATAGCAATGCACCCATTATACCGCTTGGTTTGGATGCCAAAATTTCTACAAGCAGTACAGGGCGAGAGTTAGTTATCTTAGTGGTAGGTGAAACGGCTAGAGCTGACAGGTTTTCACTTAATGGATATAGTAAAAAAACTAACGCTTACCTGGAGAAAGAAAAGGTTATTAGTTTTCCTGATTTTCATTCTTGTGGCACTGCAACGGCGACTTCTGTTCCCTGTATGTTTTCTCATTTAGCTAAAAATGAGTTTAGTGTTGAAAAAGCTGCTCGGTATGAAAATTTGCTGGATGTATTAAAGTATGCGGGTGTTAATGTACTGTGGCGTGATAATAACTCAGATTCAAAAGGTGTTGCCTTAAGAGTACCGTATGAAAGTTATAAAGGTAAGGATAAAAATACTATTTGTGATCCGGAATGCCGAGATGTAGGTATGTTGGTTGATTTGCAGGATTATATTAATCAAAACAAAAAAGGTGATATTTTTATTGTGTTACACCAAATGGGTAATCACGGACCTGCTTATTATAAAAGATACCCAAAAGATTTTGAGCGATTCAAACCTGTTTGTAAGACAAATCAATTAGGTGACTGTAGTATAGAAGAGATTAATAATGCTTATGATAATGCAATTTTATATACCGATTTTTTCTTGTCGAAAACTATTGCGTTCTTAAAACAAAACTCAGCAGAGTTTAAAACGGCTATGTTTTATATGAGTGATCATGGTGAGTCGCTGGGTGAAGGTGGGATATATCTACATGGATTGCCTTATATTATGGCACCTGAAGCGCAAACTCATGTGCCAGCCGTTATGTGGTTTGGCAAGGGATTTAAAGTAAATGAAACATTACTCCGTTCAAGAAAAGCAGAGAGATATAGCCATGATAATATCTTTCATACCGTACTGGGGTTTATGGGCGTAAAAACGAAGATTTATAATAAACAGTTGGATATTCTAAATCATTAACAAATAGATACGAATTTGCTGGAAGTGGGTTTAGAGACTGCGAAAGTATTGGTTTTTAGCCCAGCTCCTCCGAAAGTGTGTTAGTGATTTTAATAAAAAAACCACACTCACTAAAAAATAAAATATTTTAAAAAGAAATATTTAGAATTTTCTTCAAGTCGTACTATCTAGTTAGAATAAAGGTTTTAATTTAACTATTCCAATGGATCTATAGATGGAAGTAAACCTGATACAGATTAGTAAGGTGATAATTTTATCACTTAATCGTTATTATTTTTAATCACTCTCAATTAATCTGTCAGGTTAAGCTGCAAACTGTTAACAAACTAAACCGTTTAGTTTACAATAGCTATAAATTATATATTTCAATTCCCTAAATTAACCATGGCATCAGATACTCGCAATACAAAACGACAAAATATAATCAAAGGCGCAACTGTATTATTCCTTAAACATGGATTTCATACAGTGAGTATGGATAAAGTTGCCCAAGCCGCACCTGTTTCAAAAGCCACTTTATACAAATACTTTAGTAGCAAGGATTATTTGCTAGCTGCTGTTATCGATGAATTGTGTACTGATTTATGGCAAACCATGGGTGAAGTCTCCATGGATTCCAGTATTGAAGATAATCTAAAAAAGATAGCCACGGCCTTTGTTGATTTTATTTTCTCCGAACAAGGTCTTGCTCTTTACCGTTTGGTCGTATCTGAATGTGATGAATTTCCTGAATTAGGTGAGTTGGTTTACAAAACGGGGCCTAAAACCGCACTTTCTCAACTAGAGCACTATTTGGCTGAAATAAATCAGCAAGACCACGTGACTATTACAGATATTACTTTTGCTGCTGATTCTTTTTTTAGCTTATTAAAAGGTGAGCAGCACTTTCAATGCTTATTAGGAATTAAATCCTTACCCTCAGCCGTGGAGAAAGAGCGACATATCCATCA
>CAYYNM010000229.1:0-4842 GCA_964472945.1 uncultured Methylomarinum sp.
TTGCCATAGCCAGACCCGCACCATTAATCATACAACCAATATCGCCATCTAACCCGACATAACTTAAACCACGATCTGCTGCTGCCATTTCACGTTGATCTTCTTGAGTTTTGTCCCGTAATTCAGCTACTTTTTGGCGGCGAAATAAAGCATTATCATCGAAGCCCATCTTGGCATCCATAATCATTAACTTACCGCTACCACCTGTCACAATTAATGGATTAATTTCAATCATATTGGCATCTAAATCACGCATAGCACGATAACAACCTGTGATTAATTTTACTGCTGGACTAATTTGTGTAGGCTCCAAACCTAAAGCAAAAGCCATTTCTCTAGCTTGAAAATCTAATAAACCAACAGCCGGGTCTATTTGAATTTTTTTAATTTTTTCAGGGTTATTCTCAGCAACATCCTCAATATCCATTCCCCCTTCAGTAGAGCCAACCATAATGATGCTTTCGTGAGTCCGGTCAACTAATAGGCTGAAATAAAGCTCTTTAGCAATATTAGTTCCCGCTTCAATATACAATCTTAAACAAACTTTACCTTCAGGGCCTGTTTGATGAGTTACCAAACGCTTACCCAACATCGCTTCAGCCGCAGCCTCTACTTCTTCATGAGATTTACAAATTTTAACGCCGCCAGCCTTTCCTCGCGCTCCCGAGTGAATTTGTGCTTTAACTGCCCAAACCTCACCACCAATTTCTCTCGCACGTTGAACGGCATCTTCTGGGCTATAAGCT
The DNA here is from genome assembly GCA_964472945.1 of uncultured Methylomarinum sp. GTDB lineage: Bacteria > Pseudomonadota > Gammaproteobacteria > Methylococcales > Methylomonadaceae > QPIN01. The sequence goes on from CAYYNM010000229.1 coordinate 747, forward strand.
AACCCACCATCGGCGATTCTTACGCCATAGCCAGCCAAAATTTCTTTTGCCTGATACTCATGAATATCCATAGTATTCCTACTTAAAATTATAAAATTTATTCTAAACTAAAAAAGTTTTCGCAAGATGCATAAAGCCCTTACGTTTTTCATACAACAGATTAAAAAGATTCATCTGTGTTTACCTTTTGTTTTGTTTTGTTAATGTAACTTAGAAATGAGAGTTCAAACTTACCCAAAACTAAAAGCTATAGGATGTGCTGAGGTACGAAGCGCATCCTATGCCTATTAATTTCCATTTCCTTACCTTAAATAATGGGGCACAAACTTTAGCTTGCATTTTTGTCTCAATAAAGCAGACTAAAGTCTATCCCCCATTTTTTTATTTTAATTTTGCCGCAATCGCTTCTGCTGCTTTTACAACATTTGATGCCATCTTTTCTGAAGCGGCATCAATTAAACGACCATCTAAGGCTGCCGCACCTTTTCCTTGAGCCGCCGCTTCTTTTAGTGCCGCCAAGATACGATGCGCTTTATCAATTTCAGCAGCTGGTGGTGTAAATACTTCATTAGCCAATTCAACTTGAGATGGATGAATGGCCCATTTACCTTCACAACCCAATGCTGCTGCACGTTTAGCTGCCAATTTAAAGCCTTCAGGGTCTTTAATATCACCAAAAGGCCCATCAATAGGACGTAAACCATAAGCACGACAAGCTACCGTCATACGACTAATTGCAGCATGCCATTGATCACCGGGATAATTCTCGTTTAATCCACCAATATTAGTTGTTCTTGCCCGGTTACTTGCCGCATAATCAGCCACACCAAAATGTAAAGCTTCTAAACGCCCCCCTAAAGCACCTTGTTTAGCAATATCTTCGACATTGGCCATACCTAATGCCGTTTCAATCAAACATTCAATACCTATTTTATTTTTTAAGCCTTGTTGCATTTCCAACTGATTAACCATAGCTTCCACCATATACACATCAGCATAAACGCCCACTTTAGGGATTAAAATTGTATTTAACTTATCGCCACATTGCTCCATTAAATCGACAACATCACGCACCATGTACTGTGTATCTAAACCATTAATACGCACGGAAACAGTAACCCCATGCCCAGCCCAGTCCATATCATTAATAGCTTCAATAATATTTTTACGTGCTTGTAACTTGTCATCTGGAGCTACCGCATCTTCAAGATCTAGAAAAATGAAATCTACACCACTTTTCATCGCTTTTTCAAACATCCCAGGATTTGACCCAGGAACGGCTAATTCACAACGTTGAACACGTTGTACATTGGCTTCATATAACGTATGACTCATTTAAACACCTAAATCCTTTGATTTTAAAGTACTCCACAGTACTTGAGACGGGTTTCAAGATAATGCCTGACCCCAAATTAACCCACCATTTTACTTTTAGAGGATTTAAAGTCAAATTTTTGAGTTATTTTTGCTGAATAACTGTATATTTAAAGTAAATTTACAAGCTGAATACAAAGCCATAAAAATTTTCAATCAAATACACTCAATACTGAATTTTCAACAATTATTTCTATGCTTCTAAATTGAAAAAAGTAGCCAATCTTTTATTGTATCGCCATAATATACGTCATGACCATTCATCCGTGACAACACGAAGTGTAAGGAATCAGTTATTCTATTTAATATTCAAAATTTAAGGTTATCCATGAAATTGAAAGCTATTTTTTTGTTATTTTGTTTATCATTTTTCATGACAAACGCCTGTTTTGCTAATGAAAGGCGAGGTTTTGTCAATATTAAAGTCAATTTAAACACCTCTAAAACAGCACAATCAGCAAAAATATGGATCCCTTACCCACTTTCTGACAATTATCAATTGATTAACAACATGAATATCAAAGGTAATTATGTCAATTCCGCTGTTTATAAAGAACCTGAGAGCGGTGCCTTATATTTTTTTGCTGAGTGGCCTGAAGCCAACCAGGAAAAAAAGCTGGAATTTGGGTTTAAGGTAAGCGCCAAAGAACGCAGAATACGAAACCTAACGGATACAGGGGAAGCCATCCCCATTGAAATACAAAAATACCTGCAAGCAAACTGGTGGGTCCCAACTGATGGGGCGGTGGCAGAAATTGCAAATAGCATAAAAAAAGATAAAACAGGGGTTCTGGAAAAAGCACGAGCTGTTTATGACTGGGTTATAGAAAATACTTACAGAGACCCTAATGTAAAAGGCTGTGGACTGGGTATAGTTGAAGTGACTTTAGCCAAACGAAGTGGTAAATGTGCTGACCTTAGCTCGGTTTATGTGGCACTAGCAAGAAATATAGGTGTTCCATCAAGAGAGGTCTTTGGCCTCCGACTTGGAAAAAAAGCAGACCAGGATATAACGGGGGATTATCACTGTTGGGCAGAGTTTTATTTACCAGGTACGGGCTGGGTTCCTGTTGACCCAGCAGATGTAAGAAAAAAAATGCTGACAGATAACTTAAAATTAGCTGATGTAAGAGAGCTAAGAGAATATTATTTTGGAGCGGTTGATAAATACAGAATAGTTCTAGAAAGAGGAGGGAGAGGAATTAGATTACAGGCTTCTGAAGAACCTAAGCCTATTAACTACCTTATGTACCCCTATGCAGAAATTAATGGCAAAGCATTAGATTATTTTGACCCTGAGAACTTCCGTTATTCAGTTCATTTTAAACAAATTCAGCTGTAACCACCTGCCCCCATTTTTTTATAAAGGAAAAAAGGGGTACCACATGAATAAACCAAACTTGCCCAACTTTTTTTAATATGGCACTATAATCGGTTTGATTATTCTCAAGCAAAGAATGCTTTAGGAATATAACCACTCAACCAAACAACAGAGGCAAAAAATGGCAGGTCGCAATCACTTATTTATCCCTGGTCCAACCAATACACCACATGAAGTTCTAAGTGCCATGCATGTGCCTATGGAGGACCACAGGTCCCCTATCTTTCCTAAGCTACTTAAACCCGTTTTAGAAGATCTGAAGAAGATATTCAAAACAGAAGCTGGCCAGGCTTTTATCTTCCCTGCTACAGGCACTGCTGGCTGGGAAGTCGCTATTACCAATACATTAAACCCAGGTGATAAAGTTTTAATTTACCGCTTTGGTCAGTTCAGCCACTTATGGATGAATATGGCAGAGCGCCTAGGTTTAGATGTTGAAGTGCATGAAGTTGAGTGGGGTAAAGGGATTCCTGTTGAGGATATGCAAGCTCGCTTAAAAGAAGATAGCAAGCATGAAATAAAAGCTATTTTAGCTACTCACAACGAAACATCAACCGGTGTAACAAGCGATATCGCCGGCGTTCGTAAAGCGATGGATGCATCAAACCACCCTGCTTTATTATTTGTTGATGGGGTAAGTTCAATCGGTAGTATTGAGTTTCGGATGGATGACTGGGGTGTTGATGCAGCAATTAGTGGCTCACAAAAAGGTTTTATGCTTCCAGCAGGCTTGGCAATTTTAGCCTTTAGCCAAAAAGCATTAAAACTAACCGAAACAGCTACTTTTCCACGCTGCTTTTTAGACCTTAAAGATCAAATGGCGCAAAACGCCTTAGGTTATACACCATATACAGCTGCAACGCCTATGATTTACGGCTTACGTAAATCACTTGAATTGCTATTCGATGAAGGTATTGAGAATGTATATGCTCGCCACTTCCGTTTAGCCGAAGGTGTTCGCCGTGCTATTGCTGCATGGGGTTTAAAACTTTGCGCCCAACCAGGTTTTGAGTCAGATACTGTGTCAGCCATTGTTGTTCCCGAAGGAAAAGATGCAAGAGATATTATCAGCACAGCCTTTAACCGATACAATATTTCTTTAGGTGCTGGCTTAACAGAAGTGATGGGCAAAGTTTTCCGTATCGGTCATATTGGTGATATGAATGATGTTTCTTTACTAGGCTGTATTGCCGGCGTTGAAATGGCAATGCTAGACAATGGTTTTGATATTGTTCCAGGAAGCGGTGTTGCGGCTGCAATTGAGTATTACCGTTCAACAGCTGCTAAATAATAAACTAAGGAATGGGCACGGAATAACTTGAGCAACTGGCGCAGGATTTT
>CAYYNM010000230.1:0-4829 GCA_964472945.1 uncultured Methylomarinum sp.
GAACGAGAAATAAGGTTGCAATGATTGCTAAGTAGACAGGCATAATTAACTTAACCTTTTAATTCTCGTCATTCCCGAGTTTTTTTATCGGGAATCCACGTGCCTGAGCAAATGGATTCCTGCTAGGAGCACGCAGGAATGACGAAATTTTTTTGTTAAATTAATTTTACGTGGGTACTTAGCACCTGTAGAAAAGGATTCTCTCTATCCCCCCTGTTTTTCGGCACTTTACAAAAGTAACAATTAAAAACTGGAACATAGAGTATAAAACCTTAGGAGAAACATCGTGGCTTCTTTTCTACTCTATCAACAATTTTGCAAGCACTTTTATTTCTTCAATTTCTTTCTGCATCATTTTTTCTATAAACATAACCTCTCGTTCGTAGAAATCTAGTGACTTTAATTGATGTACTAAAACTGTTCCTTTTGTTTTTGACCTCTCAGGTAAAACAACTTCTAATTTTATACCTCTCACGGTACTTGAGATTGGTGCAACAATAGCTAGCCCAGTATGTTCATTAAAAATTTTTCTTGAAATTACATATACAGGCCTTCTTCGCTTCATAATTTCTTTACCACTACTTGGGTCAAAACTTAGCAAAACAATATCGCCTTGTTCAGGGATATAAGTCATTAAATTTCTTTCCCGACGGACTGACTATTTAACCATAGTTGATCTTCCTCAGTTAGCCTCAGTGCTGACTTAGGACTTCCTTCTAAAATTTCTTCTAGTGTTAAACTTTCTTTAATAGGTGTTAATATTATTTTGTTATCTTCAATTGATAGGTCTAAAGATGCCCCAGCATCTAACGCTAAAGTTCTGAGTATGACTTTTGGAATACTAATTATACTAGCCCCTCCTGACTGTCTTATCGCTACTTGTGTCATGTTTATCTCCAATCAGAAAAGTTATACTAAAATATAACATTGAGCTTTGGAATTAACAAGTTTTTTTGTAACAAATTGGAGTTTTAAGTATGAGACTTCGGAATTTATTTTCCATTCGCAAGGTTGAAACCTTCGCCTTTCAGGCGAACAGATTTATCTCAAATGTTATAATGATCAAATGGATTATCGTTACGGCAGTCATACAGGCTACAATATTGAATATCATTTTGTTTGGGTAACAAAATACAGATACCAAGTATTACAAGGAGATGTTAGCTTGCGGGTAAGAGAACTCGTAGGCAAGCTATTTAATTTGAACGATTATGCTGTTAATAGCAAGCTCGGGGCTTATTACAATGTTGAAAGGCCTGACTAGGCACCTGAGTGGTCGATGAAATTTTCTTTACAGTTTATGTTACCTGAGCTGTATTAAAACAAGTAAGACAAGGAACCTCAGATGCGTTGAGTATACTATTTGTTCTTGATTGTACATTTGATTGGGGTATGATTTAAAGCCTTAGCCCCCATCAAGAGCAAATAGCTATGAAACGCATTTATATCTTCATTTTTACCCCGTTTTTTATCATTGCCTGTTCTAAATCTATCATCAAAGAGCAACCAACCCCAAGCCCTCAAGCAAAAATTGAAACGACAATACTCAAGCCAACTGATTTAAAAACTTTAAGCAAAACGGTTAAGCCCTCTAGAAAAAATACAAGCTTAGCAAAAAAAACAGCTAGAAAAACTAAAACACAACCCGCTAAAAAGAAAAAAATCAAAATAAAGTCAGTCCAAAAGTCAGCTATTAGCACTACAAAAAACACACAAACTACTGGCACTGATACTCTTCAGATAAAGCTTGCCGCCTTAAAAGCAAGCACAAAACATACTGAACAAACAACTGAAACAGAAAGCATGGCCATTAGAGAAAATAAACTCCCCGTGCAATTTGGCTCCAGCTGGATATTAGATAAAAAACCGGGATATTTATCTAATAAGTCACAATGCTTATTAACTAGCGTTCAAAAAAGATTTTATGATGGCTATGATAATGCCAAGATGAGCCTACAACTATCAGCAACCGCTTTAATCATTAAAACTGACTCCGAAATTGATTTAACTTACCCTGAAGTAGGTATTTATATTGATAATAATTCAGTCTTTTTATTTGATAAAGTTGCAAATAAACGCTATACCTTAAACAGAAAGAATATTTCAGAGCTCACAGCGTTGATGAAAACAGGAAAGAAAATAAATATTAAGCTAGGGTTTTGGCCCACCTGGCCACAAACAAAGACATCAAGTGTCATTTTCTCTTTACAATCTTTCGGCAAAGCCTTAGCGGCTTTAAAGGCCTGTAACCAACTATAATTACAATTTCCAGGAAATATTATGAGTTTAAGAATTAAGTTCAATTTGGTTTTAATTCTTTCCAGTCTTGCTGGAATTGGTCTGGCTGCCGTTTTTTCGTACCAACTGCTACAAAAAAATGCACGGGAAGAAGTCATAGAAAATGCACGATTCATGATGGAAAGTGCTATTGCTGTTAGAGGATATACCGTCTCAGAGGTAAAACCGCTTTTAGCACTGCAACAAAAACGCCAGTTTATTAAACAAACGGTGCCCGCTTATGCAGCTAATCAATATATTTCCAAACTGCAAAAGTCACACCCTGAATACAGCTATCGTGAGGCTACGTTGAATCCAACCAACCCTATTAACCGAGCAACTAGCTGGGAAGCAGATATTATAAACTGGTTTAGAGGTAATGCTAATGAAAAAGAACTAATTGGAGAACGTGATACTCCAACCGGCCATATGTTGTACATGAGCCGTCCTATCCAGGTAAGTAACCCTAACTGTTTAGCTTGTCACAGCACTCCATCTGCAGCACCAAAAACATTAATAGATACCTATGGCACTGCCAATGGTTTTGGCTGGCAACTGAACGAAGTGATCGGGGCACAAATTGTATCTATTCCCATGTCACTTCCTTTACAACGAGCAAAATCGACTTTTTATTCATTCCTTGGCTTGATCACTGGGGGGTTTGTAATAACCATTGCCCTGCTCAACCTTTTGCTGCATTTTATCGTTATCAAACCCATACTGACAATTTCCAAACAGGCAGATATGGTTAGCATGGGTAATCTTGAAGTTGAGGAACTAAATATAAAAGGTAAAGATGAAATTGCTTCTGTTGGACAATCTTTTAATCGTATGCATCGTAGTCTTGTTAACGCTTTCAACATGCTGGACAGCGAAAATGATGAAGAAAATTCTTAATCGCCTTAATCAACCCATAAGCATTTTATGACTAGCTCTGACTACCCCCAAAAAATAGATAAATACAAAATACAAAGCATTCTGGGCCAAGGTGCAATGGGGGTAGTATACAAAGGCTATGACAGTGAAATTGATCGCTTTGTTGCCATCAAAGTATTGCATAAACACTTGCTTGATGGTGACATGGCAGATGAATTGGAACAACGCTTCAAACATGAAGTTAAAGCCGCAGCTAAATGTTTACACCAAAATATTGTCACTGTTTTTGATTGTGGTATGTGTCATGAAAGACCCTATATGGTGATGGAGTATGTGCAGGGTGTGGACCTGCGAATAATGCTTAAATCAGGCTATTCATTCACTTATAACCAAGCAATAGAAATTGTTAGTAAAACACTCGATGCTCTTTATGCTGCACACCAACTGGGTGTTGTGCATAGAGATATTAAACCTGCTAATATTTTATTACTAGAAAATGGTGTGGTCAAGGTTACCGACTTTGGAGTTGCTCGAATTGATAGTTCTGATTTAACTCAAATCGGTGATGTCATTGGTACACCGAGTTATATGTCTCCAGAAGCCAATAGGGGCGCACAGGTTGACGGCCGCTCGGATTTATACTCTGCAGCTCTCGTCTTGCTGGAGTTATTAACTCATAAGCGTATTAAACCCTCTGAAATACATGCCAGTGCTATTAACTCATCTCTCCAGAAACTTCCGTTGACCGCCTTACAAAAAGATCATTTAAGTCAAACGCTAGTTAAAGCATTAAGCAGTAACCCCAGCGAACGTTTTCAAACAGCCGTTGAATTCTCCAAAGCACTGCTTAGTATCCAAATATCCACAGAAGCTCCTTATCAACAAAGCCATGAACTTGCTGAAACGATTATTCAACTACGAACCAAATTACCAAAAGAGCATCCAGTTCAAACAGAAAATTCACAACTGAGCTGCCTAAGTCAGTTAAATAAAGATGAACTGAGTCTTGTAGAAAAAAGTTTAACCCAGTTTATTGGGCCAATCGCTAAAGTTATGTTAAAAAAACAAGCTAAAAATTCCCCCAATATCGTACATTTACTGGATTCATTAGCCAGTCACATTTCTTCAGTGAAGGATAGAAACGCATTTATAAAAAGCATACAATCAACCGGATTTTTTAAAAAAGAAGCCACTTCAATTTCTAATATCTCAGCGGCAAAAGCCGGTACATCCCAACCATCCATATCTGCAATTAAGTTGAAACTAAAGGATAATGAATTAGCTCAATTAACATCAGAACTCACTCGTTATCTAGGGCCTGTTGCCAAGCATATGATTAAAAAAAACCTAAAACATTGCTCCTGTCTTGAGGAATTACACTTATCATTAGCCGATAAAATACCTGATGAAAAGCAACGAACCCAGTTTTTAGCACATTGTGGAAACAATAAATTATAATTTTATATTCGTATTCAGGTAAAGCGTCAAGTGCAAGTCTATTGCTATCAATTTTGCTTACAAGCTTCCCAGAGTTGTGAGGTGGTTTTACCAAATATATCCTTATGAGTAACATCTTTTGGGGCGCAGGTTTTAACCTGTATTCTACATAGCAAGAGCAGGCTAAAGCCTGCGCCCATTTCAGCGCGCCTCGGGCAACTACTCCTACATTGCTCTAC
>CAYYNM010000231.1:0-4760 GCA_964472945.1 uncultured Methylomarinum sp.
TCTTTAGTCTTTAGTCTTTAGTCTTTAGTCTTTAGTCTTTAGTCTTTAACCTGCTTTTCATCCATTTCTTTCCAGCGATTGACTATCATGCAAAAAATTCTGGCTGTTTGCTCTGCGTCATAGAGCGCTGAGTGTGCTTTATCGCTATCCCATTCTAAGTTCGCGGCTTTAGCAACTTTGGCAAGCACAGTTTGGCCATAAGCTAATCCACCTAAAGTTGCTGTATCAAAACTACTGAAAGGATGGAATGGGCTACGTTTGTGTTTTGTTCTTTCAATGGCGGCATTAATAAAATTCATATCAAATGCTGGGTTATGTCCAACTAAAATGGCACGGGTACAGTTATTTCTTTTTACTGCGGCTTTGATAGGCTTAAACAATTTATTTAAAGCCTCTTTTTCATCTATACTCATGCGAAAAGGATGGAAAGGGTCAATCCCCGTAAATTTTAATGCAGATTCATCTAACTCAGCACCATTAAAGGGCGTAATATTATGGGCGTAAGACTCGGTTAATTGTAATAATCCTTGGCTGTCTGGTTCAACAATAACAGCCGCTATTTCTAGTAATGGATTTTTTTTTGCATTAAATCCAGCTGTTTCAATATCAACAATGACAGGAAGATATCCTCTAAATCGTTTGCCTAAAGGGTTTGGGGTTGTATCCATTAATGTGTATTCTAATTAAAAATTAAATTTGTACTAGGTTTATGGGTGTAAATTTAATATCATCCTAACACTAGAATTTGATTCAGGCGTATTTTCTGCCTGTTTAATTCACTTTATTATGAATTAAAATATTTAAATATTAATATTTAGGATAGGAAAAAACATGAGGAATAAAAGATCTGATTTTTTTATGGGGTTTATTTTATTAACCGCTCTAAATGGGTGCTCAACAACCCCTGTTGTTGATGAAAGAGATCCATTTGAAGCTTGGAATAGAAAGATTTATTCAGTCAATGAGAAGTTAGATGATTATGCCATGAAACCTGTTGCTAAGGCTTATCGTTGGATTACACCTGGTTTTGTCGATAAGGCTGTTACTAATGTTTTTAGTAATATTGATGATATTGGGGTAACTATTAATGATGCCTTACAAGGTAAACTTTCTCAATCTGGTTTGGATTTTTCACGCTTTATTGTGAATTCAACAGTTGGTGTGGGTGGAATGATTGATGTTGCATCAATGATAGAGTTAGAAAAGCATGATGAGGACTTCGGTCAAACACTCGGTTACTGGGGTATACCTACAGGACCTTATATTGTTCTGCCTTTATTGGGGGCAAGCTCTGCTCGAGGTGTATTTGGCTTAGTAGGTGATGCAGCAATGGACCCCACTTCATACTTTACATTTTATATTCCAGGAAGTACTTTTTATATAACAGCAAGTGCTAATGCACTGAAATATACAGATATAAGAGCGGACTATCTAGGAACTGAAGCCGCGGCTGAAGAGGCATCAGTTTTTGGTAAATATGAATTTTATAGAAACTCTTACCTTTCAAAGCGAAAAGCTTTAGTTTCTGATGGTGTTGAAAGTGATAAGGATGATTTGCTGCTTAATTATGAATAGTTAAAATGCGTAACAACTTATCATAAGATAGTTTTATAGATTAAGGCAGAATACTGTAGAGTGAACTATAGTCCGCAATAAAATATAAACCCTGACACTAAAGTTTTTCCTGATTACGTATAAGCTTCAGCCATATTAATGGGGGAAGGCCATTGATTTAAGCCCTCCAGCGGGATGCCCACATGGATGTGGGTAAGTAGAGCAATGCAGGAGCAATTGCCGAGAGGGGTGGGTGATGGGGGAATTAAAAGCGGCTCTCCCTTACAAAAAATCTTGGTTTAAATTCTCCCCACCCAACCCTCCCCAGCAAGGGAGGGCTAAGACATTGAAATACACGACCAAACTAAACAGGAAGTTTTTTGGCTTCACTTTTTAAGTTTAAATAGAAAAATCATAATTAGATATTGGAAATAAATGGGCATCCAGGAAAATTACGAACAACTCCCTTTAAAGGACTTTACTGAAAAGGCATATTTGGACTATTCCATGTATGTTATTTTGGATAGGGCATTACCGCATATTGGTGACGGCTTAAAACCGGTGCAGAGACGTATAGTCTATGCAATGTCTGAGTTAGGCTTAAACGCACTTGCTAAATATAAAAAATCTGCAAGAACAGTCGGTGATGTCTTAGGTAAATATCATCCACATGGTGATTCAGCTTGTTATGAGGCGATGGTTTTAATGGCTCAGGATTTTTCTTATCGTTATCCTTTAATCGATGGGCAAGGTAACTGGGGCTCACCTGATGATCCTAAGTCATTTGCAGCCATGCGATATACCGAATCTCGATTAACAGCCTATGCCCAAACTTTATTAGCTGAATTAGGCCACGGTACGGTTGATTGGGTTGATAATTTTGATGGCACGATGAAAGAGCCAGTTTTGTTGCCAGCAAGGTTACCCAATGTGTTATTAAATGGCACGATGGGGATTGCTGTTGGTATGGCAACAGATATTCCGCCTCATAATTTACGTGAAGTTGTCAGTGCCTGTATTAAACTTTTAGATGAGCCTGACACCAATATCGATACTTTGATGTCTTACGTAAAGGGACCTGATTATCCAACCAATGCTGAAATTATCAGTTCAGTAGAAGAAATCAATAAGATATACACGACAGGGAATGGCTCAATAAAAATGCGAGCACAATATGAGATGGAAGACCATCATATTGTTATTATCGCATTGCCACATCAAGTCTCTGGTGCAAAGTTATTAGAACAAATTGCCGCCCAAATGGTTGCTAAAAAGCTACCTATGATTGAGGACTTAAGAGATGAATCAGATCATGAAAACCCAACACGCTTAGTTATTATTCCTAAGTCAAAAAGGGTTGATATCGAATCGGTGATGTCTCATTTGTTTGCGACCACAGATTTGGAAAAAAATTACCGCGTTAATATGAATATGATTGGCTTAAATGGTAAGCCAGTTGTTAAAAATTTGCGTGATATTTTGGTCGAATGGCTGCATTTTAGAACCGAAACTGTTCGTAGACGATTACAGTATAGACTTGATAAAGTCTTAGCTAGATTGCATATTTTAGATGCCTTATTAATTGCTTTTTTAAATATTGATGAAGTCATTACTATTATTCGTCAATATGACAAGCCAAAGCCTGTTTTGATGGAACGGTTTAAGCTTACTGATATACAAGCTGAAGCTGTACTGGAATTAAAATTACGGCACCTTGCAAAGCTTGAAGAAATGAAGATTAAGGGTGAGCAAGATGAATTGGAGAAAGAGCGAAAAGCACTGGAAAAAACTTTAGGATCTAAGAGATTATTAAACCGTTTAATTAAAACTGAATTAGAATGGGATGCAGAAAAATATGGAGATGATAGGCGCTCACCCATTGTTTCAAGAAAGGCTTCACAAGTTTTAGATGCCACTGCCCTGATTACAAATGAACCTTTAACCATAGCATTATCACAAAAAGGCTGGATTAGAGCGGCAAAAGGTCATGAAATTGATGTCAATAGTTTGAGCTATCGCTCTGGTGATAAGTATTTAGATTCAACAAAAGGGCGTTCAACTCTGCCTGTTTATGTGTTGGATTCGATGGGGCGAGCCTACACAGTAGCAACTCACGACCTTCCCTCAGCGCGTAGCCAAGGTGAACCACTAACAGGGCGACTAAAACCACCAACAGGGTCTTTGTTTACTCATTTATTCTCAGGCCAGGCTGATGACTGGTTTGTAATGGTAAGCAGTGCTGGCTATGGCTTTAGAGTGCAATTAAAAGATCTGCAAAGTAAAAATAAAGCAGGTAAAGCTATTATTACATTACCTGTGGGTGCAAAGGTATTAGCACCTGTTTTTACTGGCAATGACACTGATTTATTTGCAGTCGTCACCCTGCAAGGTCGGTTATTAATATTTCCTGTACAAGAGTTACCTGCGCTATCAAAAGGAAAGGGTATTAAATTAGTTCAAATTCCAGCAAAAGATTTTAATTCTGGAGTTGATGCTGTGATTTCAGTTACAGTCATTGCTGAAAATGGAACGTTAAAAATCTTATCAGGTAAAAGGCATTTAACTTTAAAAGCCAGTGATATTGAAGCGTACACAGCAACTCGTGCAAAAAGAGGGGTAGCCTTGCCGCGAGGGTTTCAGCGTGTGGATAGGTTAGAGTAAAAATGTATAAACTTATCAGAGCTTAATTTAATAAGCCAAGAATAGTCAATTGTAGAGCGGACTTTAGGCCGCAATAACTTAAAATACTGAGAATCACTATTTATTACGGCGCACTATTAACAGGTAATTGTAGTTGTAAGTAGGCAGGCATAATTAACTTAACAATTTATTTTCGTCATTCCCGAGTGTTCTTATCGGGAATCTACTGTGTAGGTCAGATGGATTCCTGCTAAGAGCACGCAGGAATGACAGTTGTTTTTGTTAAATTAATTTTACGTGGGTACTTAGTTGGGGGAGCGCAGGCTTTAGCCGGCTCTTATGCTAAAGAGTGCAGGTTAAAACCTACACCCCAAAAGGCGTTACTAATAACAATAGATTGTTAAACTCTATGTTCCAGTTTTTTTAACTTGAATTCAGAAAATACTAAAAACCATAGGGTAAGTCTAAGCTTGAAATGATTGATAAAATTGTAGGGGCAATCCCTTGTGGCTGCCCTTTTTATACACCTAAACCCAGGCAACCACAAGGGATTGCCCCTACAAAAT
>CAYYNM010000232.1:0-4755 GCA_964472945.1 uncultured Methylomarinum sp.
CTTAGGCGCGTAGCTCAGTTGGTTAGAGCACCACCTTGACATGGTGGGGGTCGGTAGTTCGAATCTACTCGCGCCTACCAAACTATAAAGCACCGCAATGCGGTGCTTTTTTATTGCAGAAACTAAAAGATAACGATAATGCCCATAATTACTCTTCCTGATGGATCCAAGCGAGAATTTGAAGAAGCAGTAACCGTAATGGATGTTGCAAAATCAATTGGCTCTGGCTTGGCTAAAGCAACTTTGGCTGGTAAGGTAAATGACAAAATAGTTGATGCAAGTTATTTAATTGAACAAGATGCCGAGCTATCAATTATTACCGCAAAAGATGCTGAAGGTGTTGATGTCATTAGACATTCAACAGCACATTTATTGGCTCAGGCGGTTAAGCAGTTATTCCCAGAAGCTCAAGTTACTATTGGTCCCGTGATTGATAATGGTTTCTTCTATGATTTTTCTTATGAGCAACCTTTTTCGCCTGAAGACTTAAAAGCGATTGAAAAGAAAATGCAGTTCCTGGTTTCTCAAAATATTGAGATCACACGCTCTGTTCTTTCCAGAGATGAAGCGGTTAGCTTTTTTAAAGGTTTAGGCGAAAATTACAAAGCTGAAATAATTGAATCTATCCCTTCTAACGAAGATCTTTCGTTGTATACACAAGGTGAATTCACTGATTTATGTCGTGGTCCTCATGTGCCAAGTACAGGTAAATTAAAAGCCTTTAAATTGATGAAGATTGCAGGCGCATATTGGCGCGGTAATTCTGATAATGAAATGCTACAACGTATCTACGGAACTGCATGGAGCGATAAGAAAGCCTTAAAAGATTATTTATATCGTTTGGAAGAAGCTGAAAAAAGAGATCATCGTAAACTAGCAAAATCTCTTGATTTATTTCATACCCAGGAAGAAGCGCCTGGTATGGTATTTTGGCATGATAAAGGCTGGAGTATTTACCAACAAATAGAGCAATATATTCGTCAGAAATTACAAATGAATGGTTATGGTGAGGTAAAAACACCACAATTAGTAGACCGTTCATTATGGGAGAAATCAGGTCACTGGGAAAAGTTTGGTGATATGATCTTTACTACCCATTCTGAACATCGGGATTATGCTATAAAACCGATGAATTGCCCTTGTCATATTCAAATTTTCAATCAAGGTTTAAAAAGTTACAGGGACTTGCCAATCAGAATGGCAGAATTTGGCTCCTGTCATAGAAATGAACCTTCAGGGACTTTACATGGATTAATGCGAGTCAGAAACTTTGTGCAAGATGATGCGCATATTTTCTGTACCGAAAATCAAATTCAAGATGAAGTCTCAACTTTTATTGATTTATTATTTGAAGTCTATAAAGACTTTGGATTTGATGACATTATAGTCAAATTATCTACTCGCCCAGAAAACAGGGTAGGTAGTGATAAAGTTTGGGATAAATCTGAAAAAGCACTAGAAGTTGCTTTAAATAATAAAAATCTGGCTTGGGAGTTGCAGCCTGGTGAAGGTGCTTTTTATGGTCCTAAAATTGAATTTTCACTGAAGGATTGTTTGGATCGTGTTTGGCAATGTGGCACAATTCAAGTTGATTTCTCAATGCCAAGCCGTTTAGATGCGACATATATTGCCGAAGATGGCTCTAAACAAGTGCCCGTTATGTTGCATAGAGCCGTATTAGGGTCTTTAGAACGTTTTATTGGTATATTGATCGAGCAATACTCCGGAACCTTTCCATTATGGCTGGCTCCAGTGCAATTGACAGTGATGAATATTGCTAGCCGACATGAGGAATATTCCGAAAAAGTTAGGCAAGAATTAG
Organism: uncultured Methylomarinum sp.; assembly: GCA_964472945.1. GTDB lineage: Bacteria > Pseudomonadota > Gammaproteobacteria > Methylococcales > Methylomonadaceae > QPIN01. The sequence goes on from CAYYNM010000232.1 coordinate 1,823, forward strand.
AAAAACAAGGCTATAGAGTAAAAATAGACTTGAGAAATGAGAAGATAGGCTTTAAAATTCGCGAGCACTCAATGCAACGCGTTCCTTATCTTTTGATTATTGGTGATAAAGAATTAGAAGATCAAACGATTGCGGTTCGTTCGCAAAAGGGTGACGATTTAGGTGGTTTGCCATTAGCAGATTTAACTAAGATGTTAAATAAACAAATAGCAGACAAAAAATAATAATATATTTGGAGAATAAAGCATCGCTTCTAAAAGAGATACCACGCGCTTAAACAACGATATAACGGCCAGAAGAGTTCGTGTTGTTGGTCATGACGGTGAAAAAGTAGGTGTTGTTACATTAGCGGAAGCTAAGCAACTTGCGTTTGAAGCTAATATGGATTTGGTGGAAGTTTCACCTAATGCAGATCCTCCCGTCTGTAAAGTAATGGATTACGGCAAATACCAGTTCGAACAGAATAAAAAGTTGCAAGCCGCTAAAAAGAAACAAAAACAGATTCAGATTAAAGAAATTAAGTTTAGACCTGGAACTGAAGAAGGTGATTATCAGGTTAAACTGAGAAATTTGACCAAGTTTCTTTTAGAGGGTAATAAAACTAAAATTACTGTGCGTTTCCGTGGCCGAGAAATGGCGCATAGAGAGATTGGCATGGAATTGCTAAAAAGAATAGAAAAAGACTTGGAAGCGTTAGCGTTAGTAGAGCAGTTTCCGAAGTTTGAAGGTCGCCAAATGGTTATGGTTATGGGACCTAGAAAGAAAAAATAGGTTTTTTTTAAAACCTTACAGCCTAAGGACGGAGTTGTTAAATGCATCATTTGATGCGACTCATTCGGTTGGGCCATGCATTTTGCCTTATCGGGTTTGAATCTCAGGGATGTTTTAATTATTTATCGGAGAAAACAAATGCCTAAAATGAAAACCCATAGCGGAACAGCTAAACGGTTTAAAAAAACCAAAAATGGTTTTAAATGTGGTCAAGCTCACCGTCGTCATATTTTGACTAAAAAAACGACTAAGCGTAAAAGACAGTTGCGTAAAGCAGCCAGCATTCATCCCTCAGATGTGCCAATGGTTGCACGTTTATTACCTTACGCATAATCACAGGAAAGAATCATGGCTAGAGTAAAACGCGGCGTAACTGCCAGAGCAAGACATAAAAAGATTTTAAAGCAAGCGAAGGGTTATTACGGTGCACGTAGTAGAGTTTATCGCGTTGCTAAACAAGCGGTCATTAAAGCAGGTCAATATGCTTACCGTGACCGTAAACAAAAGAAACGTCAATTCCGTGCTTTATGGATTGTCCGTATTAATGCTGCAGCCCGTTTGTGTGGTATGTCATACAGTCGCTTTATCAACGGTTTAACAAAAGCTAATGTAGCAATTGATCGTAAAGTATTAGCTGATATTGCAGTACGTGATATGGATGCTTTTGCTAAAATTGCTGAGATTGCTAAAGCAAATCAAAGCCAGCCTTCTTAAAAAGGTAAAGCGTATTGATTGATCAATACGCTTTGTTGATTCTCTCTTGTTTTTATTTAAAGCAAGAGGGAGTTCAATCCCTCTATACTTCGCGCGGTCACGGATGCGGAATTTATAAGCTGCTGATTTTTGTCGATAGCAAGGCGATGAAATAGGCGCATAGCAAGTTACGCAACTGTTTCAGCAACGCAGCTATCGGCAAAAACTCGGCGGTTAGAAATCCGCAGTCGTGACCGCGCGAAGTATATTTACATAGAATAAGTTTAAATTGAGTGTTGCGAGGTTATTCGCAGTATTTAAAACATCAAATATAACTATTTCCGACTTTTCTATTTCCATCTAATACTACATATAGTGAGCTGAGCAGTGTCGGCCAATCTTGAAGAAATTCTATCGCAAGGCATGCAAGCCCTTGCAGAATCAACAGACCTTACCCAATTAGATCAAGTCAGAGTTTCCTATCTGGGAAAAAAGGGTGCATTCACTCTACAGATGAAGGAACTGGGTAAACTTGACCCTGATCAAAGGCGTGCTGTTGGTCAAATTATTAATAAAGCTAAAGGTGAATTCCAACAAAAGCTGGAACAAACAAAAATAGCAATGCAACAAGTTGCTTTAGATGAAAGGTTAGCGAGTGAGTCAGTAGATATTACTTTGCCTGGTCGAGGTCAATCTATTGCTGGCCTTCATCCAGTCACTATTACTTTGCGAAGGATATCAAAAATTTTTGCGAGTGTTGGCTTTAGTGTTGTAGAAGGCCCTGAAATTGAAGATGACTATCATAATTTTGAAGCATTAAATATTCCAGCACACCATCCTGCAAGAGCAATGCATGATACTTTTTACTTTGATCCCCATACAGTATTAAGAACACATACCTCACCTGTACAGATTCGTACAATGGAAGCGAATAACCCCCCTCTAAAAGTAATTGCACCTGGTCGAGTTTATCGATGTGATTCAGATGTGACCCATACACCAATGTTTCATCAGGTAGAAGGGTTTTTAGTTGATTCGGATGTTAGTTTTGCCGATTTAAAAGGTGTCATTTACGAGTTTCTACGAGCTTTTTTCGAAAAAGATATTCAAGTACGTTTTAGACCCTCTTATTTCCCCTTTACAGAACCATCAGCAGAAGTTGATATTGAATGTGTGATGTGTGATGGTGAAGGCTGTCGTGTCTGTGGACACACTGGCTGGTTAGAAGTAATGGGTTGCGGCATGATTCACCCCGAAGTTTTTAAATCTGTCGATATCAATAGTGATGAATTTACAGGATTTGCTTTTGGAATGGGTGTGGAGCGTTTAGCGATGCTACGTTACGGAATTAATGATTTAAGAATGTTTTTTGAAAACGATCTTAAATTTTTAGAACAATTTAATTAAGGCAGGGTTGAATCATGCAAATAAGTGAAGCTTGGTTAAGAGAGCTAGTCAATCCACCTGTC
>CAYYNM010000233.1:0-4751 GCA_964472945.1 uncultured Methylomarinum sp.
AGCAGAGCTGGGGGTTTACTTATTAGAAATTAACCCATTAACCCCTTTATCAAATTTATTGTAAAATATAGACTTTACTCGATCACGGATGCGTAATTTATACCAAGTTGGTTTTTGTCGATAGCAAGGCGATGAAATGGGCGTTTAGCAAGCTACGCAAGCATTTCAGCAACTCAGTCTGCCGGCAAAAAACAACCGATAGAAAACTACAGTCGTGACCGTGTTAAGTATAAATATCAACATTTAATTTATTTAACATATAGGCTTATTACTAAATGGAAATTTCTTCTGATATATCTTCTGAAATAAAACAACGCATTGAACATGCTATTACCAGCTCACAGGTAAATGTAATCTATGGAGGCAACAGACATTACAGCTTAACTGTTATTTCAGCCAGCTTTGATGGACTTAGCCAAGTAAAACAACACCAACGGGTTTATGCTGCTATTAAAGACCTAATGGCCGGCAATGATGCTCCTATACATGCTATTGATAAAATCAATATACAATCAAGCTAAAAAGGGTCTTCAGCAATAAGGGAATTAATATGACAGCCAAACTTCAAACAACTACTCTTTTTTTCGCGTTATTACTAACAATATATGCCATCATTGGTTTTTCTATATTGCCAGCCGTTCTTTCCAGTAAGATTCCCAGTATTGCAGAAGAACTATTAAATAGAAAGGTTTCAGTAAAAGACATTCAATTTAATCCTTTTTCTTTAGAAGCCTCAATCTATGGACTGAAAATTGATGACCCTGATAGCAGTATTTTTGTTAAATTTGATCAGCTATATCTTAACTTGGCGGTTTTGGATTCTATTTCAAGCTTATCATTAAAAATTGATAAAATTTTGCTTAAACAACCTTATATATCCATCAAACGTAATAAAAAAGCTAATTTTAACTTCTCAGATTTAATTCCATCAAAACAAACAGAGCCAAAAAAACAACAATCATCCAGTGACTTATTTCCTGTTACTGTTGCATCACTTTCCATATTAGAAGGGAAAATAAACTGGATAGATAATAGTCAGGTACAAGGTCAACAAGAAGATATTTACCCTTTAAATCTAGAAATTAATAATTTTACAACTATTATTAACAAACAATCAGACTTAGGCTTTTCATTAAAATTTGCTTCTGGTGGTCACTTTGATTGGCAGGGGAAAATACAATTAAATCCTCTTGCATCCCAAGGTCATATAGAACTAAACCAAGTCGATTTCCATAAGGTCTGGAAGCTCTTTTTACAAAACTCAGTTAACTTTAATATATTGAAGGGCACTGAGTTAATTAAAGCTGATTACCAACTGAGTAGTTCGAACAATACTACTTCGAACAATACTACTCAATTATTAGTGAGTAATGCTGATATATCACTTATTGGTGTTCAATTAGCCGAAAAAGGGATTAACAACCCACTTATCAATATCCCTAACTTTAAAATTTCTGGTATTACTGTTGATTTATTAAAACAAAACATTGAAATTGATGAGCTATCATCACAAGATGCGCATTTTAAAGCCTGGTTAAATGCAGATAAAAGCATAAATTACCAAAAGCTTTTTGCCTCAAATAATGAATCCACTCAAAAACCAGCAGGCACTTCCAAGGTAGAAAAAAACAAGCCCAAACCTTGGAATATATTGTTGAAACAATTAAATATTAATAATTTTGCCTTAAACTTTACTGACAAAACCCTATCCCACCCTACCCTTATTAATATCACCGGCATAAATTTAACTTCATCTCAACTATCCAATGATCAAGGGGCAAGTCTACCCTTTCAATTAGCACTAAGATTAAATAAAACAGGAGCTTTAAAGGTAACAGGAAATACTGTGCTTGAACCCTTTTCTAGCACTATTCAACTGACTATTAACAACATAGCACTCAAAGACTTTCAGCCCTATGTTAATCAATTTGCCAGGCTTGATATTATTTCTGGTTTTTTTAACTTAAATGCAAATATCAGCTTGCAACAGAAAAATGAACAGCCACTAGCCGTTGTTTTTAAAGGTGATAGCCATATTGATAAATTAGCCACCCGAGACCAGATTTCAAATAAAGATTTTGTCAATTGGAAGAAATTAAGTTTAAACAAAATTGATATTAACCTTGCTACCAACAAATACCTTATCGATACGATAAAAATAGACCGTCCTTATGCGCGTGTGTTAATTAGAAAAGACAAGACAATTAATATCAATGATATTATTATTGACAAGGCTAAGGGTAAAAAAGTCACCGATAAAAAGCCAGTTAAAGAAAAACCATCTCAAATTAACTTTAGAATCAATCATTTTGTGATGACTGAGGGCGTATCTGACTTCGCAGATAAATCTCTAATTTTGCCATTTTCGGCTCATATTAATCATTTAAAAGGCTCTGTCAAAGGAATTTCGTCTGATAAAAATGCTACTATAAAAATTGCTTTAAATGGGAAAGTTGCTGACCTCTCTCCTGTTAATATTAAAGGTAAAATTTCCCCCTCTAAAGGTAATTCAGATTTTAAAGTCGATTTTAATAGTATGCCTCTTCCTTTAATGACACCTTATATGGCCGAGTTTGCTGGGCGTAAAATTGAAAAAGGTAATATGACCTTAAAATTTCAATATAAAATTCGTAATAAACTATTACAAGCATCAAACAGTTTATTGATTGACCAACTTGTTTTAGGCGATAAAGTAGAAAACCCAAAAGCAGTCTCTTTACCTTTAGATTTAGCTATTGCTTTGTTACAAGATGGCGATGGAAAAATAGCTTTAGATGTTCCAGTAACTGGGAATTTAGATAACCCTGAATTTAGTATTGCTGGAATTGTGACAGATGCACTCGTTAATGTACTCACTAAAGTGATAAGTGCTCCTTTTAATGCCATAGCCTCATTAATTGGCAGTGACGAAGATGTTAGTAAAATTACATTTTCTGCCGGTAAAGCAGAGCTAACAGCCGAGCAATCCAAAAAATTGGATGAATTAGCCAATGCGCTTACTCAGCGCCCTGCCTTAAGGTTAGAAATTGAAGGTACAGCCTATTCAAATCTAGACTGGCCTCAAATGCAAACAGCAGCCCTGGATAAAAAAATATTACAATTACGGATTAATGAATTAATAAAAGAAAAGAATAAAAAGGAATTACCTAAACAACTAGTACACTCAGATAAAGAATATCAACGCCTGTTAGCTGACCTTTTTATTCAAAAGTTTCCAAAGCTGGCCAAAAAATCACTTTTTGGTACACCTGAATTAATTACCCCGGAAACTGGTGACTTTTACACCGTTGCAGAAAACAAACTAGCAGCATTAATACCCACAAATAAACAAGTATTGCATGATTTAGCGGCTAAAAGAGCAAAGGCAATCGCAGCACACTTAGTGGAGAAAAAAATAGCCATAAAAAGAATATTTTTAATGGATGTAAAAATAGATGAGGAAAACCCTGATAATATAATTTCAGCCTCGTTAAGCTTAACAGCTGATTAACTTATTTTTATGATTAACAAGAAACAGCTTATAAATTATAGAATGGACTTAAGCCTGCCATTGAGTCACTATTTTTAAGTTATTGCGGACTAAAGTCCGCTCTACAGTACGCTAAATTTTAATTTAATAGGCTTCCAAAACCACTTTTACTTTAGTTGTTGTACTATGTTGTGTTCTACTTATTACCATTCTTATTCCTCAGCTTTGGTGGGTAAAACTCTATCTTAATTACTGGTCTAGTTTATGGGGAGTATTATAGTTTCGAACCCACGTATCGAAGAGCCCAGCTGTGGCGAGAAATAAAAACAAAAATATCCTTCATCATTTTCATGTAATATTATATCTAATACTACTAAATAGGAGATGATTATGGAATGGCAGCAAATCATAGAAAATCCTTTTCTACAAGATCTACCTTTTAAAATTGAGTTGAACAAGTGGGGTAAAATTCTTATGAGCCCTGCTAGTAATAATCATGGTATACGTCAATATGAAGTGGCTAAGACCATAGATATGAGTAAAGAATCTGGAAAGATAATCATAGAATGTTCAATACAAACACCTGAAGGTGTAAAAGTTGCTGATGTAGCATGGGCATCAGATGAGTTTATAACTAAGTATAATGGAGAAACACCCTATAAAGCAGCTCCTGAAATATGTGTGGAAATAGTTAGCTCATCTAATTCAAAAGATGAAATGAATGAAAAAATTGAACTTTACCTCAATCAAGGAGCAAAAGAGGTGTGGTTATGCAATCAAAAAGGGGAAATATCATACTACTCCCTGCGTGGAAAAATAAACCAGTCTAGTGAAATTTGCTAACTGCGCATTTACTCTACTATAACTAAAGTTTCGGAGTTCATTTTATCCTCAAATAAAGCCTTCAGAGGTTGTTTTATAAAGCCTCAAGCCGAAGCATCTTCAGGTCAAGTTGAAGGACTTGAACAAAAAAGCTATTGTATGTGAGCTTCAATCGTTTCTATCACCAAAGTAACAGCATCTCACCAAGCAATGTTTTTAACTCACCTAAAGCACCCGTGATAATGGCTTGCAACACTTGTCATCGTTTAGTTGCAAAGCTTATGTTTGCACTACTACGACAAAGATCATCACGCACCTGAGTAACCAAAATATTGATTTCAAATGCTTCACACGTTTGCCTTACTAACTCTCTTACCATTTAATACCTGATATCTGTATTTTGTCACCCAAACAAAATGATATTCAATGTTGTAAACTGTATGACTGCCATAACGATAAT
>CAYYNM010000234.1:0-4751 GCA_964472945.1 uncultured Methylomarinum sp.
TGTGGAATCAATAGCTTGTGTTCTGTGCCGTAGTGAAGTCACGGATTCAGGTATTGCTTTTTAAGAAGATTTTGAACCAACCAGAGTGTTTCCTGCTCAGTCATAAAAGGTTTCCATGGCGGCATAGCCGTTCCTTTACGTCCTTCTCTTATCGTTTGAACTAAAAAAGCATCTGTTTTGTTTGTGAGTGCTTCAGCTAATAACGAGGGACCAAGCCCGCCCTTAAGTGTTAGCCCATGACAAGAGCCACAGTCATGTTTAAGCATGTTCTGTATCTCTTGCTGTCTTTGTTCAGATGGTTCTTTGGCCATGACACTGGTTGAAAAAAATAGTGTTATAAATAACCACTTCATAATGATATTAAGGTTTTTGCTTACTGTAATAGTCGGCAATATTATTAATATCTCTGTCGCTTAATGAGCCAGCAATATTATTCATAATATCTGAAATGCGGGTTTTATCGCGGTATTGTTTTAATGCCATTTCCAGGTATTCTTCATCTCGTCCTGCCAAAGGTGGAAAGGGTGCCTCCGCACTCGTTGATCTAACACCGTGACATTGTGCACAAACCGTAGCTGCTTTAGATTTTCCAGCATAAAGATTCGCTGCTTGCGTGAAAGATGATACAAGCAACATTGTTAGTAAAAGTCCCCCCTTCATAGTCTTACTCCATTTCATCGGGTGATAAACCACGCGTCATGTATTTAACCCGACCTCGTGAGAAAATACCAGCAGGGCTTTCCATTTGAACTGAGGCCACTTTTTTTAGAGAATGTGAATCATAAACAACCACCTCATCACCTGCGTAACCCGCACTGACATATAAATACTTACCATCTGCACTGTATTCAGGGAAATACGCATGACCTCCTACATCCAATGTTTTAACCACTTTTAATGATTTTTTATCAATCAATTGAATAGTACGAGCACGCCTGTCTTTAGTGATAATATCAACTGCCACATAAGGTGCATTGGCATGTGCAGCTGGGGATTCAGTGCCGCCAGACACAGGTATTTGTTTAACCACTTCCATTTTATCCAGATCCCATACACTGACAACGGTGTTATTATCACAGGTTCCAAAATTAGTACCAAAACCTAAAGTACGTCCATTCACTTTAACCGCTGCACCACCCCCTAAATGAGGGACACAGCCGGCTTTCAGTTTCTTGATGATTTTACGATCTTTTAAATCAATGGCTATAACAACACTATCATCATAAGAGGCAATTATCAGTTTTTGGCCTTTATGGGTTAAAAAAGCATCATGTAAGTGTCGGCCTACATTTTTTATTTTGGTAATGGGAAAGCCATCTTTTAAATCCACCACCCAGACTTGACCTGCATTTTCTAATGCAATGGCAAAAATATCGGCATAGGGGGTACCAATAATCATACCCGAATCTGAACTGACCATTTTTCCATCAGGGTCTACGCCTTCAAGTTCAATAACCTTTAGAGGTTCTAGATCAGAATTCAAAATCACCGCATTATGAGGTACGAATGAGCCTGCCATGATGTATTTTCCATCACGAGAAACACCCATACCTGGTCCGTTATACCCCGTTTTTATACTACGCACCGCTTTCATGGAATATAAATCGACTTTAAATATTTCAGCGGTATCCGTTTTTACATAGGCCCAACGTTCATTCGCGGGATCAAAATCGATAATGTGAGCAGCAGTACCTGTTTCTATTTCACCCACAACTTTATGTGTTTTACTATTAATAAATACGGCTTTTGAACCCGAGCCACGACCGTATTTACCCCGAGCAGCAACACCGATCAAATCATCCATACTATCGATTTTATAAGTAGATTTTGAGGGCAATTTACTTTCATCTTTCACATAGACTTTTAAAGAGGCTTTCATATCTTTAATTGTCCACGGCGGATTTTTAAGTTTTGGTGTTGATTGTAAATACTTGACCATCGAACGAATATCATCATCACTCAAACGTCCATAGAATGGAGGCATCAAGGTTTCAAAACTGCCTGTCATTATTAAGGATCGTAGTGCGGTAGGGCTACGGCCTTTTAAGGTCTGTGAATTTAATGCAGGAGCCAAATAGCCCCCATGATCCGACCCATGACAACTGGCACAATTATCCTGATACAGTTGATGCATATTATCTGAACTTGCTTGAACACCACCCGATGACAAGAGTATAGCAACAGCACCCAGTAATAAGGGGTTATTTAATGGACTTGTTTTTTTCATTTTGTTTCCTGTTTTCCTCAAGTGATCTATTCAGATAAATTCTTTTAAACTAAAACTAAACCTGATTAGCCATGACTTTCCGCCACTTTAAGAAAGCCAATCTCTCTACCCCGTCATTCCTGCATTCTCTTAGCAGGAATCGTGTTATTGAAAATAGATCCCCGACAAAAGACCTCGGGGATGACGCGTGGCAGTTGGGTTTGTTCTTTTTCTATTTAATATGGCGGAAGTTCATGGGTAATCAGGAAACTAAAACTAATAGGTTTGGCAACCTTCTAATTTGTATATAGCATAACCCTGCTCATCAATTTGCATTCTTAAATCAGCAGTGACTTCTGCGCTATGACAAAAAACACAATTCTCCTGAGTGACGGTTGCCTCCTCTTCACCTATACTTTGTAGCCACAACAGTGCGTAGGCTAGTGCTTTATCAGCATCTTTATCATCAATAACCACATCAAAATGCATAATTTTACCTTTAGCTGTTTTAGCATAGGTATCAAAAACATGAGAAGTAGTCATAAGCTTATCCAAAAAAGTCGGTGGCGAACCACCGACAGAAGACTAACGTTCTTAAAGTTAGATTTTACTTCCATGTTAAAATATCCCATCAGGAGAATTTTCCTTGAATTTCAATGAAAAAAGAGGCATGATCAATCGCCCCACCATTTCGACTCGCTATTACTTTATAAGTTGCGTCCTCCCCTGTCAAGGCATAACTTAAAAAATAACACTTAAATAATTTTTGCAACTCAGTGGAACACGTATCTCTATGCTAAAAATTGATATTTTTGAAATTGTTGAATGTATGGCTGCATTAATTCGCTCTGAAGAACGAAAAAAATGCACCGAGCTTAGGCTGCAATTAATGCATTTTGAAGTATTGAATTACCTCTCCCATTCAAACAAGTACACGGATACACCGGCGGCCACGGCGTCTTATTTTGGTATGACTCGTGGCACGGTTTCTCAATCACTCATTGTTCTTGAGAAAAAAGGCTATTTAGAAAAAACTCAGGATAAAAATGACAAACGTGTTATCCATGTTAAGTTGCTTCCTTCAGGCTTAGCTCTTTTAAAAAAAGCCCGCAGAACAGAATTATTTAATAAAGCAACATTATTACTCAAAGAAGCGAGTTCCGTACCCATTCAAAGTGATATTTTTGTTGATGTATTGAGTGCATTACAAAAGGCTACTCAACCACAATCGTTTAAGTCAGAACAAATACAAAAAATTGATATCATGAAAAACCCAACTGTTTTCGATTTAATTGAATACATGGCTGCTCTGATTCGTTCCGAGGAACGTAGACGATGCACTGAACTAAAATTACAGCTGGTTCATTTTCAAGTTTTAGAGTACTTATCTCTTTGTAATAAATACAGTGATACACCCGCCGCTATTACAAACTATCTTGGCATGACACGAGGTACCGTTTCTCAAACATTGATTTTGTTAGAAAAAAGAGAATTTATTGAAAAAAGACAAGATCAGATTGATAAACGCGTCTTTCATATCCAGTTACTTAAAAAAGGCTTGAGCACTTATCATAAGGCAAAGCCTACCGAGCTATTTGAAAAAGCAGCCAAAATTTTAGAAAAAAATGCATCAATAACAGGTGGCGAAGAAATATTTATTGAAGCCCTAACGGCTATACAAAAAGCCAACAACTCGCAGTCATTTGGTATTTGTAGAACCTGTAAAAACTTTACTAAAACATCAGCAGGCTTCTTTTGTGAACTCACCCAAGAACAACTGAGTAAAAGTGATAGTGAGAAAATTTGTCAGGAACATGTTCCCGTATAATATAGAGGTTTGTAAATTATTTTACAAAGGGTTCATCAACGTTCAAAACGAGCCATAACAAAAACAATACTTATGAACATAAAAAAAATATTTTGGAAGAAGCTCTTTAGTTTAATTATATTAAGTTGTATCAGCTATAACTTGACTGCGGAAACGAAAATTGCAATTCTTGAGTTTGAGCTTAAAGACATGACGCTAGCTCCAAGAATCCCCTCAGAAATCAAGCGGACTGCATCAATAAAACCATTACTGGAAACGGAACTCAAGACAGCTAATTACACAATTATTGATATAGATCCTAAAAGTCAAAAAATAGCTAATAGTGGTGTTGGTTATTTATTCGACCATCATGATGTTGCTGCTAAATTAGCAAAAGGCTTTGGTGCTGACTATGTCCTCGTTGGTCGACTTCACAAGCCTAGCTTTTTGTTTTCCTACTTGATGGGACATTTAATCCGCGTTAGTGATGCTAAATTGATAGGCAACTATATTTCTGAAGCAAAAGGACCCAATATAAAACTAACGATAAAAACTGTCGAAAGCCTTGCTGTTAAAATTGACAAAACGCTTGATAATCAATATACGCCACCTCCACCATCAAAAAAAAGCAAGCCATCGCTGAAAATCAGGGGAACGGAGCGCCAGCGAAGTGATGATTTTTAGTCCGCAGTAGGCCACAGGGAAATTTGCCGATTCGACGTGTGCGATAGCACGCGA
>CAYYNM010000235.1:0-4622 GCA_964472945.1 uncultured Methylomarinum sp.
GTAGTCGTGGCCGCGCGAAGTATATCACTTATAAAATGTGTAGAGATTGAAGATGACAGTTTTTAAGAAAATAATAGTTACAATAATTTTATGCCTTAGCCCTATTGTTAATGCAGAGATGCCAAAAGCGGCTATTGCCAGTGCACACCCCCTAGCAACTTTTGCAGGCTTTGAAATTTTAGAACAAGGGGGTAATGCATTTGATGCGGCTGTGGCGATGAGTGCCGCATTAGCTGTGGTAGAGCCTTCTGGGTCTGGCTTAGGGGGTGGCGGCTTTTGGTTGCTGCATAGAGCGAGTGATGGGTTTGAAACTATGGTTGATGGGAGAGAGAGAGCTCCTTTAGCGGCAGATAAAAATATGTTTCTTGACTCTAAGGGTAATATTATTAAAGGGCTTTCCAGGAATAGCGTGTTGGCTGCCGGTATTCCTGGCTTACCAGCCGCTATTGTTCATTTATCTGAAAAATATGGTCGATTACCTTTAAGCCAAGTATTACAACCGGCTATTCGTTACGCTAAGCAAGGTTTTATTATTGGTGATAAACATAGAAAACTATTAAAGTATAGGTTGGCAGTTTTGCAAAAAAACAACTCAGCTGCAAGTATTTTTCTTGTTGATAATAATGTTCCAAAACAAGGTGCTGTATTAAAACAAACAGACTTGGCGGGTACCCTGGAAAAGATTGCTCAACTTGGTAAAACTGGGTTTTATGCGGGAAGTGTAGCAGAAAAAATGCTTAAGTCGGTACAGCAAGCTGGGGGGATTTGGACACAAAAAGATTTAAGCCAGTACCAAGTGGTAGAGCGCGAACCTATAAAAGGAGAATATAAAGGGATAAAGATTACCAGTGCAGCCTTACCGTCTTCTGGTGGTATTGTCTTGCTTGAGGCTTTAAATATTTTAGAGGGATACCCCCTTAAACAATTAGATGAAATAAGCCGGAAACATATTATTGCTGAAGCAATGCGTAGAGCCTATCATGACCGTGCTTTATATTTAGGGGATAGTGATTTTATAGATATTCCTGTCAAACGCTTATTAGATAAAAACTATGCCGCTGGACTAAGGTCTGGTATGCGCTTGGATAAAGCAACCCCAAGTGCTTATTTATCAGGTAATACGCTAGAAAAAAAAGGGGGTAGAAATACGACCCATTTTTCAATTATTGATAAGGAGGGTAATAAAGTGACTGCTACATTAAGTGTCAACTTTCCATTTGGTTCAGGGTTTATGGCAAAAGGTACAGGTGTATTACTCAATGATGAAATGGATGACTTTGTTAGTAAAACGGGTGAAATGAATGGCTATGGCTTAGTTGGAAGTAGAGCAAATGCCATAGAACCTGGTAAAAGGATGTTATCCAGTATGACGCCAACTTTTATTGAAGATACTAATCGAATTGCTATTTTAGGGACACCGGGAGGAAGTCGAATTATCTCTATGGTTTTATTGGCAGTACTGGATTTTGCTGAAGGCCATGGTCCGGAATCCTGGGTAAGCTTACCTCGATTTCATCACCAATATATTCCTGACCGTATTCAATATGAGAAAGGAGGGATGACCAATGATGAAATAGCAGGGCTAAAAAAACTAGGGCATAAATTAAATGAAGCTGGGTATCGATATGGAAATATGCAGGCCGTTCAGTTTAATAAAAACACACAAAAATTAACCGCAGTCTCTGACCCAAGAGGAGAAGGGTTTGCATTAGTCAAAGACTATTAGGATGACAGAAAAATTTGTTGATGTATGGCAAGCTAATATTTTGTCACAAGAGGCGGTAAAACAAAATTACTATGAGCTGTTAAATGCGGATGAAAAACAAAAAGCAGATACTTTTTCACGGGCAGAATTACAGCAAAAATATATCAATACGCGTGGCATGCTAAGAAAAGTGCTGGGTACTTATCTTAATATGAAACCACAAGATATTAATATTAAAAAAGCTGAATATGGAAAACCTTTTGTGGAAAATTCAGAAGTTTTTTTTAATTTATCACATACTGGCAACAAGCTTGTTATTGCTGTTAGTAATGTAGGCGAAATAGGTATTGATTTAGAGCAACTTAAGGCTAGAAAAAACTTAAAAGGCTTAGTGGAAAAATGTTTTTCAGTAACAGAACAGCAAAGTTGGGAAAGCTTATCAGAACGACAGCAAATTATTATGTTTTATTACTTGTGGGTTAGAAAAGAAGCTCTTGTTAAAGCAATAGGGCGAGGAATTGCAATGGGCTTAGACCAATGTATTATTAATCCTGCACAGCAAACAAAATTTTTATCTATTCCAGATGGGGGTGATTCAATAAATGATTGGAAGATTATTGAAGTGAAACTTAATCAGGAAGATGTCTGTGCATTGGTGATAAAGGATGTGAAATTTAATTATCAACTAACCGAATTAGAGTAAAAACGCATGGAAAGAAGTCGGTTAAAATTACTATTTATTTGTCTAAATATGCTTATTTTGATATTGCTCATTAGCTGTGGGAAGGAGGAGCAATCATTGGAGATGTTTTCAAAAGGGCAGGTTATTTTTCCTGAGCAAGGGCAGGTGTTTCAGGTTGAAATAGCAGAAACCGCGAGTCAAAGAACGCGCGGCCTTATGTATAGGGAGTCTATGGCTGCAAATAAGGGAATGCTATTTGTTTTTGAACAAGCCGGTGTGCAACGTGTCTGGATGAAAAATACCTTAATCGTATTGGATATTATTTTTCTCTCAAAGCAAGGCAAGATTGTTTCAGTTCTGCAGAATATAAAACCCTGTAAACAGACTGTGTGTGAAGTTTATACTTCAAATAAGGTGGCTAAATATATGTTGGAAGTAAATACGGGAAAGATAAAAAAAGCAGGCATAACTATTGGTCAGCAGTTTGTTTTTAATCGATTATAGCGTTTACCCTGGTTTGTGAGATAATTGCGTATTAAATCAATAGTACGGGTTAAATTTAACATGGCTGTGACAGGAGATTATGCATGAGCGCATTAATTGGCATTATCATGGGCTCAACATCTGATTGGGAAAATACCATGGAACATGCTGCAGAAACATTAAAACAACTCAATATTCCACATGAAGTAGAAGTGGTTTCTGCACATAGAACCCCTGATAAACTATTTAATTATGCAGAAGCAGCAGAAGCCAAAGGGCTTGAAGTTATTATTGCTGGTGCTGGAGGGGCTGCTCATTTACCAGGTATGGTTGCGGCTAAAACAGTAGTTCCCGTTCTAGGTGTTCCTGTGCAGTCAAAAGCATTAAATGGAATGGATTCTTTACTATCAATTGTACAAATGCCAGCAGGCATTCCAGTAGGAACATTAGCTATTGGGCGTGCAGGAGCCATTAATGCAGCATTATTGGCAGCAGCAATTATCAGTAATAAGCACCCAGAATACCGTGATACGCTAAATAAATATCGACAAAATCAAACAGATAAGGTTAATGAAAATCCAGACCCTAGGGAGATAAGCTAATGAAAGTGGGTATCTTGGGAGGTGGACAATTGGCGCGGATGATTGCTTTGGCTGGTTATCCGCTTGATGTTGAGTTTATTGTTTTAGACCCCAATGATGATGCAGGTGCAGTCGGTTTGGCAGAACATTTACACGGAGACTACAATGATGAGGCTTTATTAGCAAAACTTGCTGAGAAAGCCGATGTGGTCACTTATGAGTTTGAAAATGTGCCTGCCGAGGTTGCTGCATTTTTGGCTGAACATACACAAGTGTATCCGGCCCCAAACGCTTTGGCTGTTTCTCAAGATCGCTTGCATGAGAAAGAATTTTTTCATCAATTAGATATTCCTACGGCTCATTATGCTGCGGTGAGTAGTTTAGAAGACCTTCAGCAAGCAATGGAATATATTCATTACCCTGCTATTTTGAAAAGCAGAAGAATGGGGTATGACGGAAAAGGACAAGTCGTTTTAAAATCTGTTGAGCAATTAGCAGAGGCTTGGAAGGCTGTGGATGGCGTGGATTGTGTGGTTGAGGGTTTTGTTAATTTTCAACGAGAAGTCTCTATTATCGCTGCACGTAGACCCAATGGTGAAATCGTTTTTTACCCTTTGTCTGAAAATATCCATGAAAAAGGAATTTTGCGAGTGGCTGAATGTTGTATTGATGACCCTTTACAAAAACAAGCTGAAGAATATGCTGTTAAATTATTAGAGGCATTGGACTATGTTGGTGTTATTGCACTTGAGCTATTTGATGTGAATGGTACCTTTATAGCGAATGAATTTGCACCAAGAGTACACAATTCAGGGCACTGGACAATAGAAGGGGCTGAAACTAGTCAGTTTGAAAATCATTTACGCGCTATTTTAGATTTACCATTAGGTTCAACTCAAGCAAGGGGACATACGGCGATGGTTAATTTTATTGGCGGTTTACCTGAGACTAAAAGTATTTTAGATATTTCTCATGCGCATCATCATTTGTATGCAAAATCACCAAGAAAAGGGCGAAAAGTAGCACATGCTACTGTAAGATCTGATAATAATGTGCAATATACAGAATCACTTCAACACTTAATTGAATTGGCAAAGTCTACGGATGATTCTTAATGGAAAAAAGGGTAGTGGGTCGAATTTGTAGTTAAGCATGAATATCCACACCAAAT
>CAYYNM010000236.1:0-4587 GCA_964472945.1 uncultured Methylomarinum sp.
AAACTGGAAGCCTGATGATTATAGATAAGATAGACCGTCAAATTATCACAGCAACACAAGTGGGGTTACCTTTAACGCCAGAACCCTATCAAACGATTGCAGATGAGTTGGGAATTAACGCAGAAATTGTTATGCAGCGGCTATTGGCTATGCGAGAACACGGTGTTATTCGTCGAATAGGTGCTGTTCCTAATCATTATCGATTAGGCTATAAATTTAATGGTATGACTGTCTGGAACATTGCTGATGAAACTGTGGATGAGATGGGTGAACAAGTGGGGCAACTGAATTTTGTAAGCCATTGTTACCACCGCCCCAGACATTTACCTGAATGGCCATATAACCTGTTTGCCATGGTGCACAGTAAAACAGAAGTAGGGGTTAAAGAACAACAACAGATTATTGCTGACTTATTAGGTCACTATAATTTAGGACAAGATGTTTTATACAGCACACGTATTTTAAAGAAAACGGGCTTGAGGATAGGACGTTAATTATGTTCAGATTGAGCCAGTTTATGCGTGAAGTGTTGAATCCTACACCGATAAAACCTACAAGAAAACCATCAGGCCCTGTGGTTATCTGGAATTTAATTCGTCGTTGTAATTTAACTTGTAAGCATTGTTATACCACTTCAGCAGATATTAACTTCCCTGGGGAACTAACAACCCCTGAGATATACAGGGTTATGGATGGGCTAAAAGACTTTCAAGTCCCTGTGTTGATTTTATCAGGAGGGGAACCTTTACTACACCCTGATATATTTGATATATCTCGTCGAGCTAAAGCCATGGGGCTTTATGTAGCCCTTTCCAGTAATGGTACATTAATCACCCAACAAAATATTCGCCAAATTGCTGAGATAAACTATCAGTATGTGGGGGTTAGTCTTGATGGCATAGGCGCAACTCATGATAAATTCAGACAAAAACAAGGCTCGTTTGCTGATTCGTTAACAGGAATTGGTTTATGCAGAGAACAGGGTATTAAAGCAGGTATTCGGTTTACCTTAACTCAAGATAATGTGGACGATTTTCCTGCCATGTTAAAGCTAATGGATGATGAAGATATCGATAAATTTTATTTATCACATTTGAATTATGGCGGACGAGGCAATAAAAATCGTAAAGATGATGCGGCTTTTAAAATGACTCGTGAAGTGATGGATCAACTTTTTGAGCAATGCTTGCAGTGGGAGCTGCAAGGAAGTGAGAGAGAAATTGTAACGGGAAATAATGATGCGGATGCCGTTTACTTTCTACATTGGGTTAATAAGAACTATCCACAACAAGTTGAACATATCAAAATAAAATTACAACAATGGGGGGGCAATGCATCAGGGGTTAATGTTGCCAATATTGATAATTTAGGCAATGTGCACCCCGATACCTTTTGGTGGAATCATAATTTAGGTAATGTCAAAGACAGAGCATTTTCTGATATCTGGCAGGATACTTCTGATCCTTTAACGGCTGGTTTAAAAGCATCTCCAAGACCTTTGAAAGGGTGCTGTGGATCATGTCAATATCAGTCCATTTGTAACGGTAATACCCGAGTGCGGGCCCAGCAGGTTTATCAAGACCCTTGGCAAGAAGACCCCGGTTGTTATCTAAATGATGATGAGATTTGAGGATACTGAATAATACAGCTCCAGACCTTCATTTTTGAAGATCTGGTATGAGTTGCTTTTGTTTAACCTTTACCCGGGAGCATACCTACAGTACCTGGTTTAATTCGCTTACATGTCACGGTAACATCTTTTAGATAGCATTTTTGTAAGCCTTTGCTATCTGAACATTCATTACAGGTAACTGTACCCGTACCTGTAATCTTTTCCAGTCCCCAACCATAACCTTGTGTATGACAAAACTTTTTGGTTATTTTTTTTATTTTATACGGCCTGTTAGCTGATTTTTCAGCATTAGCGAGTGATTCGCATTTAGCAGAAGGGACGGTATTAGCCATAAGGTCTCGGTAGATATATTCAGTTGAAAATGAAGGGCTAGAAAAAAATGATAATGCCAGAATTGCACTAATCAAATTAAGTTTCATAGGTTTTCTCCGCGTTGATCGTTTTAAATATGATGTGAGTTAAAATTATTCGTAGTCTTGTTTTATAACGCGAATGTCCATAAGGTTACGCTCTTCAACTAACTGTGCTTTAATTGGAGCAAATTTATCACTCTCACTGCTTTTTACCGCCAGCAATACACCAATCAGCACGGCTGCTGTGAGTCCAATATATAGGACAAAGTAATCTTTTTCTTTTGTTTCCTCATCACTCATTGTCATTTACTTTATAGTTTTTTTAAGTTGGATTGATATTTTCAAGTAGGCATAACGTCCAAACGAAGCCAAATACTTATAATATCGACTCGATAACAACTATAGTAAAAAGACCTGTTTTTGTCAATTAAATATTGATTCAATATTTAATTTGATCTCATTTTCTTTTTTATACGGCCTCTTCATCTGTTTCTCCCGTTCTTATACGAATGATTTGTTCTTGATCAATAACAAAAACTTTTCCATCGCCAATCTTTCCAGTCGCCGCTGTTTTAACAATTGTTTCAATGGTTTCATCAAGTCTATCTTCTGTAACAACAATTTCCAGTCTGGTTTTGGGCAGGAAATCTACAATATATTCTGCTCCGCGATAAAGTTCTTTATGACCTTTTTGTCGGCCGAAGCCTTTTACATCAGTAGTAGTCATACCGCTAACGCCAATTTCAGTTAAGGCAAAGCGTACTTCATCAATTTTGAACGGTTTTATAATTGCGATAATAAGTTTCATAGACAAGAGGTTTAATAAGTTAGAATTCGGAAATGTTTTGCTGCTTTATTGATTGGTCTGACCAGTCCTTTTACCCTACTAAAAAGAATCTAGCGGACAAATTACATAAAGAGCATTTGACCTATGATATGGAATCACTATTATTTATTCAAGCAAATTTAAACAATAACTAAGCTTAGAGTTAAAATCGCCCATTTTAAAAGCTATTTAATGGACTGCTTTTTAAAGTGCTATAAAATTAAATATTATATTGAATCGATATTTGTTTTAAGATTTTTCATGCTCTCGAAATTAATTTTTGAGAGGACTATTTATGTGAAAAACACGTAAGGGGAAAAATTATGAAAATTAAAACTATCTGTACGTCTTTATTATTAGGCTCTGTATTGAATGTTTCAGTGTATGCAGCTGATGGGGCAAGTTACTTACAATTAAAAAGTGTAGAAGTTGAAATGGAAATGGAAATGGAAGACAAAAAACAAACACTAAAATTAGAAGTTAAAACAAAAGGTCAAATACCCCTGGACTGTTAATGGCCAGTTAAACTGAGCCAAAACTGGCCATTAATATTGAGCCACTTTTCCAGACTTTCTTTTTTATATTAAAGCCGTAACAGTTCCCCGTATTTATCTAGGGAGTGTTATGAAGGAGTGGATCGTGATTCATCAGATCAAAGCATTACACAACAAAGGCAATGGCTTATCGGAGCGTAAGATTGCCAAACAATTAAATATTTCTCGCAATACCGTCAGTAAATATCTCAACATGCCAGAAACAGAAATTACTGATGTATTGTCTGATACGGATAGAACTAAGAAGCTAGATGAATATCGTGACTACATTATTCAACTGCTGCAAACCTATTCTGAGTTATCAGCGGTTAAAGTGTTACGTAAACTGAAAGCCAAGGCTAAAACACTGAGCGTGTCAGATCGTTCTGTCAGACGCTATATTCGAGCACTGAAGCAAGCCCGTTACTATGAGCCTGTAATAGATATGGTGCCTGGTGAACAATGTCAGGTTGATGGCGGTGAACTGCGTGGCGTTATAATTAAGGGTGTTGAAACCACCGTGTATTTAATGGTCTTCGTCTTATCCTATTCTCGTTTAATGCATGTGTCTTTATCAAATAAGCCGATTAATACCGAGATGTTGATTAAACAGCATGATGCGGCCTTCCGTTATTTTGGCGGCATGCCTGATGAATGTGTTTATGATCAAACTAAACTGGTGGTCATTAGTGAAACCTTCAGGGAATTAAACCTTAATCAGCTATTTCATCAGTATGCAACAGCCGCTGGTTTTCGTATTCATGCCTGTGAAGGCTATGACCCTGAAAGCAAGGGCAAGGTTGAAGCTGGCGTAAAGTATGCCAAAAACAATGGTCTTTATGGCGAAAGCTTTGCCAACTGGAATGACTTAGAGCAGTATTTTCCAGACTGGCTGGATAATACCGCTAATCAACGTCTTCATGGCAGCACAGGTAAAAAACCAAGAGAGGATTATGATCAGTCAGAGCAGCCCCATATGCTGCCTTATCTGACACCTTCATGCATACATGCTGATTCAGAAGATACTGTGATTACACGTAAAACGGACAAAACAGGCCTAATTGCTTGGCAATCCAATAAATACTCCGTGCCGATGATCTATCAAAGTGCGCGTGTCGGTGTAAAGACTGAAGCAGGTCAGTTAATAATAAGTGATTTGGAAACAGGTAACAAAATTGCTGGGTAGCGGGTCGAATTTGTAGTTAAGCATGAATATCCACACCAAATTCAACTTTATTAATC
>CAYYNM010000237.1:0-4580 GCA_964472945.1 uncultured Methylomarinum sp.
GCCGAATCCAGGCTGTTTTACCCACGCCGGGTTCACCGGTCAGTAAACCGATACCGGATTCAGGTAAGAATCATAAATCAAAGACCTGATTACTACTGCGTTACAGGAAGTAATAATATCGACCCCAGTTAGTTTTTTCCGCAGTGATCTTTTAGGTATTTATCCCAATATACAAGTCTTAATTGTTCAGTTTATATTGATTATTCTAGCCGTAAATTTATGGAATAAGCGATCAGCATAAATCAACCCTACATTTACGATAGATGCCTAGAACATCTTGTAAATGATCTTGACTAGAAATAATTTCTATTCGACTATTGGCTGAAGGTGTCGTTGAAATATAATTAATATTGGCATCGATACCATTAATAATGAACCAGCCTTTATTGGTATTTATAATGCCTTTTATTCTTTCTACTTTGAGTTGACTTAACAAGTCATTTAACTGCTGATAATCAAAACAACTGCGTGCAGGAAAAACATGGCCAAAACTTTGATAGCCATCTGCCTTATTGCTTAGCTTATAATCAGCATGATCAACGGTATCAGGTTTAGTGTTGTTATGGGTGTTAGGAAATGAGGCTTGTCTTTGTGGGTTTCTTTTCAAATCAAGCCAAGCGACATCTAACTGCCCCTGCTGAGCATGTGCAATCACTGCTTTTGCTGGGCTGCTATTATCAGCCCACTGATGAAATAAGTTAATCGCTTCGCTATCAGCTAAATCCATTTTATTAGCCACTAACACATCGGATAATACAATTTGATCAATAAAATTTTTGTGAGTCGTATAACGACTATTTTTTAATTTTTCTGGATCAAGCAGACAAATGCTTGCCCGTACATCTAACACCTCTTGATTGGGTCCAGAGACAAGCATATCCAATACCTTTTTGGGATGCCCTAACCCCGTAGGTTCAATCAAAAGTCGGTCAGGCCTGACTTCTTTTAATAGACGGTTGATGCTGACCTGAAAAGGTATGCCAACTGCACAGCATAAACACCCACCGGCTATTTCTTTTACAGCAACACCCGCAGTAGCATAGATAGCACCATCAATACCTATTTTTCCAAACTCATTGACCAATACAGCCCAGTTTTCATTTTCTGGCTTTTGTTTAAGTAAGTCCAGAATGGCGGTAGTTTTACCTACGCCTAAAAAGCCCATCACTAGATTGCATGGAATATTAGCTAACTTCTTGTGCAACATCCACCCTGGTCTCCAAAGATTCCTACATAGTTTGTTTGCCACGCTAAACGTTTAATGAAATAGTCTTGATCTTGATTAAATACATCCAGACAATAAGGACATCGACAAAAATTGTATATGATTTCATTAACTGTATGCTCTACTGTTGCTTTGATCGGTTTTTCAGCCAAACAAACAGGGCAAACTACCAGCTCTGATGTCTCATTCAAACATTGCTCAGCATTATTTTTAAAGAGATCGAGACACCCTTCACAGCAAAACCAATAGTGCTGGTCTTGATAATTGTGGGTAAGCGCTTTTTCTTGTGTAATGCCTAAGCGAACTAAAGAACAGCCACAAGTAGGACAAATAGGTGTTTCCATAAAATCCCCTTAAATTACCTTATACCTGAATCCGTGACTTCAATAGATCTTCTCCGCTGACTAAACCGATTATTTTATTGTCAGTAATAACAGGTAAAACTCTTTCCGAACAAGTTTTGAATTTTTTTGCAATATCTATGATATAGGTTTCAGCATCCACAGAGTTTGTTTCATCAGTCATAAAGTCAGCGACTTTACCACTACCCCTTGGTTATATGAAGCTTCCAATACGGCTTCTATGCAATCTTTTTCAGAAAATATGCCAATGAATTTTCCTGATTCATCAATAACAGGTGCACTGGTCTGTTTATGATCTAATAATTGTTGAATAGCAATAAATACACTCGTCTCTTTTTTTAAAGTCGTAATGTTTTTACTCATGTAATCTGTAATTTTGATTTTAGCTAACATGATTTACTCCTTATTTTGTGTCATTTATTTGTGGTTTTAAAGCACTTGTAGTGAGTTAACAGGCATGAGAGTCTCCAGTATATCCTCGAAAATTACCGACAAAAAACAATCCTAAGCCGATGTAAATTAGCAAAGTTGCCAAGCCAATCCCGGCGACTGATGATAATAATCCAAGAATACTAATTGCCCCACCAATCGCCGCTAGTTTAAAGGGGGGCATAGCTTCAGTAGCACAGGCCTCCTGTTTGTTGGTTGACCGATGTAGCATCCATAAATTGAAACCAATAAAGCCGATAAATAGCGGAATAAGAATCGCATCATGGATTAAAAAACCCAGTCCGATAGCGGTCAAAGCACTGAGAACAACAGGTAGTCCAAGGCAACAGGCCGCTGTAATGGCTGTGCCAATTAAACTTGTTATTTGTTTAGTTTTTTCTTTCATGGTATTACCTCACTATAGTGTTACCACCTTCTCGAAGGTGAGTAAGCTTTGTTCAAATTCGCTTACTTTATTTCGAATATCTTTAATATATTCATTCAGCTCTGCTAGTCCTGTACATGTTTCTTCATTATCGCCCTTATCACTGGCGGTCAATAAACAGACTATTTTCGCTAAGGGTACGCCCGCATCCCTTGCCGTTTTAATAAAGTGTAAGCGTTGAATTGCAACTTCATCAAACAACAACAGCCCACCTTTTGTTCGATCACTGACTTGAATCAAGGATTGATCCACATACGTTCTAATGCAATGCACACTCAGTCCTGTTTTTTCAGCCAGTGTTGAAAGTCTGATTAAGCTGTTATTGTTTAAGCTAGGCATTCATTATTACCCCGCACAACAGGAAAGCTCTTTTACGTCTTTGTTAAAGGTTTGGGCGCAAAGCTTAATGCCTTCTACCATGGTTAAATAAGGGAATAGCTGTCCAGCCAGCTCTTCTATCGTCATTTGATTATGAATGGCCAATACCGCTGTTTGAATTAACTCGCCTCCTTCAGGTGCTAATATTTGTGCACCAATTAAACGATGACTGTCTTTTTCCATCACCAATTTGATAAATCCACGTGTTTCAAAGTTAGCCAGTGCTCTGGGTACATTTTCCAGTGGCAACAAGCGGCTGTCGGATTTAATATTATTTTGATGCGCTTCTGCTTCGGTTAAGCCCACCGTCGCCATTTGTGGTTCGGTAAACATTACGGCTGGCATGACTGATAAATTAATCGCGGCATCACCGCCCGTCATATTGATGGCTGCACGGGTACCAGCGGCGGCGGCAACATAAACAAACTGAGGTTGATTGGTGCAGTCGCCTGCTGCATAAATATGCTCAACATTAGTTCGCATATGGTCATCAACAGTAATCTTACCGCCTTTACCCATGGCTATTCCTGCCTGATCCAGTGCCAGACTGCTTGTGTTGGGTGGACGACCTGTGGCAATTAATAATTGATCACTTATTAATGTTTGTCCTTTAGTGGTTTTGATAGTGAATTTGCCTGACGAAAGCATGCCTTTTTTGTAAGAGACGGCTTCAGCTTGCGTATGATCTAAAATAGTCATGCCTTCAGATTCCAGAATTTTATGCAATTCTGAACCAATATCAGGGTCTTCATTAAACATTAAAGAATGTCGAGCCAATAGGGTGACTTTTGTACCTAATCTTAAATAAGCCTGTGCTAATTCCAAGGCAACAATTGAAGAACCAATCACGATCAAATGGTCGGGCAGAAAATCTGCTTCCAGAGCTTCTGTTGATGTCCAGAAAGGTGATTCTGCTAATCCTGGAATGGGTGGGGTACTGGAAGATGCACCTGTCGCAATCAGAAATCGGTCGGCGTGAATTTCTATAAAATCACCGTGTTCCTGGTCAACAATCAAGGTGTTGCTGTCTTTAAATCTGGCATCACCTTTTACTAAGGTAATATTTGGATTGGACTCTAAAATATTTTCATATTTAGCGGCTCTCAGCTCCTCTACTCTGGCTTGCTGTTGTGCCTGTAACTGTTTGCGGTCAATAACAGGTTTATTTTTTTGGATGCCATCAAACGCATGATCTTGTTGCAAGTGAGCAATATGTGCTGCACGGATCATAATTTTTGAGGGCACACAACCTATGTTCACACAGGTTCCACCTATGATAGGCTTACGTTCTATCATAGTGACTTTAGCACCGTTTTCAACTGCTTTAAGCGCACAGGCGAAAGCACCTGATCCAGTACCAATAATAGCCGCATGAAGTTGCTGACCATTGTTTGCAGCAGAAAGTGTTGGTTTATCTGTCCTCGCTTGCTTCTTATCCATTTCTGTGACTTGATAGCCTTTATCTTCGATCTTACCGATCAGTGATTTAAGACTAGCATCACCTTTTACTGAGAGTAATCCAATGCCTTCAGGGTAAGACACTTTAATCTCTACACCCTCTAATGCATTAAGTTTATTTTCAATACCACCGACACAGCTAGGACAGGTCATTCCGTCAATTTTTAATTGTTTAGTCCACATGAGTGTTCCTTGGTTTATTTTTCTGGATGAATAGTCGCTGGATAGCCCACATTAGTCGTGGTTTTTATCAAGGTTTCTATATTGGTTTTTTTGGGGTCAA
>CAYYNM010000238.1:0-4548 GCA_964472945.1 uncultured Methylomarinum sp.
AGTCAAAAGACAAGTCAGACTCGTGTATTATTGAATTCTCGCTCCTTAATGCTCCCCATCAAGAAAACAACGCAATTGTTCTGATCTTGAAGGATGTCTTAATTTTCTTAATGCTTTGGCTTCAATTTGACGAATTCTTTCACGCGTTACATCAAACTGCTTACCCACTTCTTCTAAAGTATGGTCGGTATTCATATTAATACCAAATCGCATACGTAACACCTTTGCTTCTCTTGCTGTCAATCCACTCAAAACATTCTGAGTCGATTCGCAAAGCCCAGCAATTGTAGCAGATTCGACAGGAGAAAGAACCTTTCCATCTTCAATAAAGTCACCTAAATGTGAATCTTCATCATCCCCTATCGGTGTTTCCATTGAAATAGGTTCTTTAGCAATTTTTAACACCTTACGGACTTTATCTTCAGGCATATCCATACTTTCTGAAAGTTCTTCTGGTGTAGCTTCTCTACCTTTTTCTTGCAAAATTTGCCTTGAAACTCTATTAAGTTTATTAATCGTTTCAATCATATGCACAGGAATACGAATCGTTCTGGCCTGATCAGCAATAGAACGTGTAATTGCCTGTCTAATCCACCAAGTCGCATAGGTTGAAAACTTATACCCCCGACGATATTCAAACTTATCAACTGCCTTCATTAATCCAATATTTCCCTCTTGAATTAAATCTAAAAATTGCAATCCACGGTTGGTATATTTTTTAGCAATAGAAATAACCAGCCTTAAATTAGCCTCAATCATTTCTTTTTTTGCCCGTCTTGCCTTGGCTTCACCCACTGACAGACGGCGATGAATATCTTTTAAATCTCCAATTCTTAAGCCTTGAACCCTTTCTATCTCAGCAAGTGCTTTTTGAGCTTTCCGTATATCAGCTTCATTGCTTTTTAATACAGCAGAAAATGCATGTCCTTCCAAATACTGATTTAACCATTTTTTATCTGCTTCATTTGAAATAAAGTTATTAATAAATTCTTTACGTGGCATTTTTGCTTTTTTAACGCAAATATCTAAAATCAGTTTTTCTTTACTTCTAATATCAGTAACAATAGGCTTGAACTGAGTCAACATTTTCTTCAAGTAAGGTGGCGTCCATTTAAACTCAGTAAAAACCAAGGAAAGTTCTTCTAATGCCTTTTCAGAAGCATCAGCACCATACCCTTGTTTTGCAACATAGTCCGACGCAACTTTTAAAGCTGTTTTTAGCTCTTCAACTTTAACTTTAACATCATCATAAGTAATGCCCTTGACTTCCTCCTCTTCCTCTTTCTCTTTCTCTGTTTTTGCAGCCGCAGCCGCAGCCGCTGCACCGGCTGTTTTTGGGTCGAACTCAGGTTCATTCAAGTCAATTAAATCAGAAACCAAGTCATTTAAACGAACTGTTGGCTCCTCTTCTAAAATAGATTCAAAAGAACTTATAAATAATTCAACGACAGTTTTTGATCTTGCTAATGCCTGAACAACCTGGCGCTGACCTACTTCTATTCTCTTTGCAATCTTCAGTTCTTGTTGACGAGTTAGTAGTTCTACAGATCCCATTTCACGCATATACATACGCACAGGATCAGTAGTCCGCCCAAATTCACTATCAACAGAAGCTAATGCCGCCACTTCTGCAGCGGCATCATCATCATCTGATGAAACTGCAGAGTCAGAAGTCAACAATGAATCAGCATCAGGGGCAACTTCATGCACCTGAATACCCATATCAGAAATCATTCCAATGATATCTTCAATTTGCTCAGGATCAACAATATCACTAGGCAAATGGTCATTAACTTCTGCATAGGTCAAATAACCTTGCGCTTTACCCTTTGCTATTAATTGTTTGATTTGAGATTGTTGTTGTTCTTGATTCATTCTACGCCCACAAAATACATTAAATAGACTCTTCGATCTAACAGAAAATTATAACATCAAAACCTTTGCTGTGTCGTGTTATTTTTTTCTCACCAGTAACTGCCCCAATAAACTTCTTTCTTCAGCACTTAAACCCAACTCTTTTTCTTTGTCCAGTAAACCGTTTAATCGTTCTTCATCTAATTGCTGTAACATCAAATCAACTGCTCCTAAAAATTCTGCCTCAACGCCTTTATTAAGAATAAAAAAATCCCAGTTTATAAGCGTATTAACCACTTTCTCACTTGGCTTTCCCCTAAAATATTCCATCAAAACAGCTGAGTTACCTGGTTTAATCTCATCTATCGCTTGCACAACTTCTTTTAGCACATCAAGCCCCAGAAAATTCATTTCTGACAAATCCAGTGATCTTTGCTCAAAAGCATCAATCAACTGTGGATTTTGTAATAAATGTGCCACCACAATTCGCACAGGAGACCCTTTAGCAGAGCCCTTATTAAACTTATAGTTCAATTTTTGACTACCACTAAGCATAGCAGGCTTTTCTAAAACATCCAGCGCGCCAGACGAAGACTCTCTCGATAAGCGACCAAACATCATTTCTCGGAAAAAACCTGCTGGAATTTTTTCTATATAAGGTTTTGCCTGAGCCATCAACAAAGACTGCCCTTCAACCGTATGCAAATCAATGTCTCTAGCAATGTATTCAAAAAAATAATCTGACATAGCCTGAGCCTTGCCTATTTCTTCTTCAAAGCCACCTAGTCCTTGCTCCCTAATGAGTGAATCAGGGTCATGCCCTTCAGGCATGACCATAATGCGTACCTGTCGACCATCTTTTAAACAAGGAAACACTTCTTGAACAGCCTTCCACGCCGCTTTTTGACCCGCCGCATCCCCATCAAAACAGAATATTATCTCAGAGGTAAACCTAAATAATAGGTCTAGATGAGTTTTTGTAGTCGCCGTTCCTAAAGCAGCGACAGAGTAGGAAATCCCAAATTGCGCCAAAGCAAGAACATCCATATACCCTTCTACCACCAAAATTCTTTTCGGCTTGGCACTTTTTTCCAACAGTTCACTTAAGCCATAAAGCTCCTTACCTTTTGAAAAGACACTGGTTTCAGGAGAATTTAAATATTTTGGCAATGAATCATCTAATACACGCGCACCAAAACCAACAACCCTTTTTCGCCTATCCCTTATTGGAAAAATTAATCGCCCTCTAAACCGATCATAAACACCGCCACCCTCCTTGCTAACCAGCATACCAGCATCCAGCAACAAGCTATTATCAAACCTCGAAGCCAAAGCATCCCATCCATTCGGTGCATAACCCAAAGAAAACTCCTGGGCAATATCACCACTCAAACCTCTTTTTTTAAGATATTCCACTGCCACTGAAGCTTCAGAGTTGCTTCTTAATTGCTCAACATAAAACACTGCAGATTGTTCCAGGATTGAATAAAGCGCACTATAATCCTGCTTTGCCTGTTGGTATACCATTGCCTCTCGTGGCACATCAACGCCAATAAAACCAGCAAGATCCTCAATAGCTTCAACAAAATCCAAATGACTAAATGCCATTAAAAAACTAATAGCATTGCCTCCGGCACCACAGCCAAAACAATGATAGAACTGTTTTTTTCGGTTGACAGAAAAACTAGGTGTTTTTTCAGAATGGAAAGGACAGCGAGCAACATAATTACTCCCAGTCTTTTTTAAAGGGACATGCGAATCGACCAGATCAACGATATCGACCCGCACCAAAAGATCATCAATAAATTCACGCGGAATTCTGCCAGACAAGGTTCCAGCTCCACTATTCAGTTTTAATCACTTAAGCACCAAGTTTAGCCTTAATCACCGAACTTACAACAGACATATCAGCGCGCCCTAACATTTGAGGTCGCAATATACCCATCACCTTTCCCATATCCTTAATAGATTCAGCAGCACAATCAGACACAGCTTTTACAACCATCTCTTCAATCTCTTCTGCTGATAATGCCTTAGGCAAAAAGTCTTGAATAACCAAAACCTCAGCTTCTTCAATTTCCGTCAAATCAGACCTTCCAGCTGCATTAAACTGTTTAATTGATTCGCGCCTTTGCTTTAACATTTTATCTAGCGTAACAACAATTCTCTCATCATCAGGCTCTATTCGCTCATCAACTTCAATCTGCTTGATAGCCGCTAAAATCATACGAATTATTTTTAAACGCTCCTTGTCTTTAGCTCTCATAGCTACTTTCATATCATCCTTGATACGATCCTTTAATAAACTCATAACAAGCCTTGCTTAAAGTTGTGGACGTCCACGACGTAGGTTTTTTAATGCATAACGCTCACGCGCTAATTTTTTTAAGTGACGCTTAACAGCTGCCGCACCTTTACGCTTACGTTCTGCAGTAGGTTTTTCATAGAATTCACGACGACGTACTTCTGATAAAACACCGGCTTTTTCACATGAGCGTTTAAAGCGACGAATGGCTATATCAAAAGGCTCGTTTTCTCTTACTTTTACTGATGGCATTATAATGACCTGATTATGTTAAAATATGTTTTTGGGTCATGTGGCATTTACTTACCCCACATCAGACCCTAAAGAACTCTCAATTATACCCATAAATTTGATTTAATCAAAAAACAATGTACATTTTAGGCATAGAA
>CAYYNM010000239.1:0-4508 GCA_964472945.1 uncultured Methylomarinum sp.
TAGACTTACTCTATGGTTTTTAGTATTTTCTGAATTCAAGTTAAAAAAACTGGAAGATTAAGTATAAAGGAATGGCTACTCATCTTTAACTACTGTTTCAGTGGTATACCTATAAACCTTAATCTGGTCAGACCAGTAATTTTTAGCCACTCCAGCCTTTTGTTTTAAATGCTGTAAAAATTGTTTAGAAGTAGGTATTGACTGCCATACAGATGGTAAAAAAGTACCTTTTCGGGAACCACTTTGTAATATTAAACCATCAATATTCGGTCTAATTTTAGCTATCAGATCCTGTTCAGAAGTAAATAATATCTCTTCAGAAGGACTCAGTATTGATATATGAATATCCAACTCATCTATTTCAGCTTGTTCTACAGGAGGAAACCGAGGGTCTTTAAAAGCAGCTGAAAATGCATTCTCACAGACATCTTCAGCTAATGGAAACACAGCCTCCAGCATCCCGATACACCCTCGTAGTTGTTTGTTTTTCTCCAAGGTAACAAATGTTGCTCTTTGCTGAGAAAATTCATTCGGATAATCTCTTAAATCAATACTCAAAGGGTGTCCAGTACCCAACCCTGTTTGAATAGATTGATAAGCTAAATCCAATAAAATCCGTTTATTTTTTTTATTCAACAACATAGGCACCATATCCAACAACTCTACTCCTCTCAGCAAATCCAGCTGTATCACCAGAGCTTCTTAAATCAACAGTCTTAATGGCTAGTTTATTTTTTCTTGCTAATGCCATCAGCCCACTAACAGGAACTCGACCACAAGCAGAGTCATAATCCAGTTTTTCATATTGTAATTTTTCAATTATTTCCGATGTTTGCTTATCCATTGTTTGTGCTGTTTGATAATCATGAAAATGACTTAAATCAGAACTAATGACAACTAATACATCCTCTCGTTCCCAAAATATTTCAATCAACTGACACACATGCTCGGCTGATACATCACCTGCAACGACAGGAATCAGAGCAAAGTTTTGTAGCACTGTTTGTAAAAAAGGTAACTGAACTTCGAGGCTATGTTCTAATTCATGTGCTTGGTCTAAATATTGCACAAAAGGGAGTGCAGTCAATTGCCTAACAGTTTCTACATCAACCTTAATATTACCCAAAGGGGTAGCAAACTCATCAGCTGTACTAACTGCCAACCCTCTAAACCCAACATAATGGGACGGCCCGATAAGCAATACCTTATTAACTAACTTCGCAACCGTTTTCAAACGAGCATACGCTGTTGCTGCAACTGGCCCAGAATAAATATAACCTGCATGAGGCACTATAATCGCTTTGGGTGCTTTATTATTTTGAGGGGAATCATTAAGGTACCCTTTTATCATTGCTTTTAACTGTTCTTTGTCCGCTGGGTAAAAAGTACCAGCCACAGCCATAGGTCGAATATTTTCCATACTGTATTTATAGGTGTTTTATGATAAATTACAAGCTTATATAAATTGTCTACCCCTTATTTTTCATTATGCGCTCACTCATATCAAAAAATACAGTTAAAACTGACTATTGGCACATACTTGAAGATGGCCGTGTACAATGTGATCTATGTCCCAGATTTTGTAAATTACACGACCTGCAACGTGGCTTATGCTTTATTCGGCAAAACATAAACCAGCAAATTGTGTTGACAAGCTATGGCCGAGCCAGTGGTTTTTGTATTGATCCTATAGAAAAAAAACCACTTAATCATTTTTACCCCGGTTCGCCAGTATTATCTTTTGGGACAGCTGGATGTAATTTAGCCTGTAAATTCTGTCAAAATTGGGATATGAGTAAATCACGAGAAATGGATACCTTAATGAGTCAGGCAGATCCAGAAGCTATTGCCAAAGCAGCAAAGAATGCAAACTGTACAAGTGTTGCTTATACCTACAACGACCCCGTAATATTTCATGAATATGCAATAGATACGGCACAAGCTTGTAGGGAAGTAGGTATAAAATCTGTTACAGTCTCAGCTGGCTATGTTTGCGAGCAACCGCGGGCTGAATTTTACCAGGTTATGGATGCTGCCAATATTGATTTAAAATCATTTACTGAAAGTTTTTATCATAAAATTACCGGCTCCCACCTACAAGCTGTACTAGAAACTTTAAAATATATTAAACACGAAACTAACGTTTGGCTGGAAATCACTACCTTATTAATTCCTGGAGAGAATGATTCAGAAAAAGAGTTGCAACAAATGACTCAATGGATTTTTGAAAATCTAGGTGCTCATGTTCCCATGCACTTTTCAGCTTTTCACCCTGACTGGAAAATGCAAAATATTCCTGGCACACCAACAGAAACCTTATTAAAAGCAAGATCGATAGCTTTAGCAAATGGAATTAACTATGCCTATATTGGTAATGCTCATAATAAAGTAGCTGACAGCACTTATTGCCATCATTGTGGCGAGCTACTAATTGGTCGTGACTGGTATGAACTATCTGAATGGAACTTGGATAAGAATGGTGCTTGTCTAGTTTGTCATACAAAATGTGCCGGTCAATTTGATGCTAAACCAGGAGACTGGGGAGCTAAAAGGCATGTTTTAAATATACAAAGCTAATAACAAACTACAGGTCACTATAAAAGGGTGTAACCCACCCTCCGCGCTTGCTGAGAAATTATAATAAGGTAAACTCCTCTTAATAAATTCAATTTCAAACAATCAGGGTATTGAACAGATACCCAATCAAGAGGAGTTCACCACTTAGAATCATGGATGAAAATACAAAAAATATCAATAAAGACGACATCCTTAAACACACCAGCAACCTAATAGATCTTGTAGAAAAAGCCTACAAGACAGGTACAGCAACACATAAGGTCGAGCAAGATATATTCACCGAATTATTAAAAATGGGGCATATGTTGTTGGCCTATTTATTTGATTTATACCAAGGGGGCGAGCAAGGAGAAACAATCGAACTATCCGATGGGCGCAAAGTTAAAAGATTGTCTATGAAGCACAAACGAAGCTACCTATCTATATTTGGTGAATTCAACTTATCTCGGTGGGTTTATGGTACTCGGGAAGGGCAGAAGATTGACTGCATTCCGATGGATAAACTGCTCCAGCTGCCCAGTAGTAAGTATTCCTATTTGCTGCAGGACTGGGGACAGTCGTTAGTTGTGAGTGTGCCTTTGTTTGCCATGATTTTAGCGGCAACCATGTTAGGGTTTTATACCTCTGAAGTTGATTTCACCATTATTGCAGCTGAGTTATACAGTTTAGCCGAAAACCCCATGTTACTGGCTTTGCCTTTATCTGCTTTTGTGGGATATATTTTATCGGAAAGTAAAACCTCTGAAAGATTGTTAAGACTCACTCACGCATTTTTCGGTTGGATGCCAACAGGGTTAGCCATTGTTTCATTAGTGATTTACGCTGTTTTACTGCTTTTACAGGTGCTTCGGGCATTACTATTGTTGCTTTAGGTGCATTATTACTACCGGCACTAATTAAAGATGGTTATCAAGAAAGGTTTAGCTTAGGCCTAGTGGTAGCTTGGGTTTATTACTACCTCCTTCTATTCCATTGATTCTGTATGGAATCATTGTTTAGCAAATGAACCTGGAGCAGAAATTTTCTTTGCCTGAGTTATTTATGGCGGGTTTATTACCTGCTATCTTAATGATTATCATGTTAGCCATGTGGCAGCATGGAAATCCAGACACCTTAAACTAGAAAAAACTCCCTTTCCTATAACAGAGGCCGTAGCTGCAGTAAAAGAAGCCGCATGGGAGCTACCATTACCTATTTTTATTGGTTTTGGAATTTTTGGTGGATTTTTGGCTATTTCAGAAGTGGTGGCTGCGACAGCTCTTTATATCACTATTGTTGAAGTCTTTATTTATAAAGAAATTAAACTGAAAGCATTAGAAAAAGTCGTTATAGACTCGATGAAGATGGTGGGTGGTATTTTGCTGATATTAGGTGTTTCTTTGGCATTTACCAATTTTATTGTTGATGCAGAAATTCCTATACATTTATTTGAATGGGTTAAAGGTAATGTTGATAGCAAGATAACTTTTTTAATACTGCTTAATATCTTTTTACTTATTTTAGGTGCTATATTAGATATTTTTTCAGCACTGCTTATTATTGTGCCATTAATTGTACCCATAGCCATAAGCTATGGCGTTCACCCCATTCATTTAGGTGTTATCTTTCTTGCTAATATGCAAATTGGTTACTTTACACCACCTGTAGGAATGAATCTATTTATAGCAAGCTACCGTTTTAATAAATCGATAACAGAGCTTTACCGAGCGACTTTACCCTTTATGTTTATATTAATGTTAGCTGTACTTATTATTACTTATGTACCTTGGTTAAGCCTTTGGTTTATGGAGTAATACTGTACTTAATGTTGGTTTTAACCCCCCCCCACTTCCATAAAAGTAGTGGAGTGATTAATTTTGTACGCATTCTTAAAGAGGTTTATAGTTTAGAATATACTGAACTCTAGGAGGAAGAATGAAACAACAAGCACA
>CAYYNM010000240.1:0-4499 GCA_964472945.1 uncultured Methylomarinum sp.
TAACAGATTTAGCTGTTGAGAAAAAAGTGGCGGCCTCAACTCAAAATCAGGCTTTTAATGCGTTATTGTTTTTATTTCGACATGTTCTTAAACAGGAATTTGGTGAGATTAAAGATGTTCCTAGGGCAAAGCGTAAGCCTTATATCCCTGTTGTGCTCTCCCGCATAGAAGTCGATAAAATTTTTCAACAGTTGAAAGGTTCTTGTAATTTGCCTGCAAAATTACTCTATGGCTGTGGTTTACGTATTTCGGAATGTTTAAACTTACGGTTACAGGATTTTAATTTAGATGAGGGTTTGTTGACAATACATGATGGTAAAGGTAAGAAAGACCGAGTAGTTCCCTTGCCTCAGTCCATTATGCCAGAAATTCAGGTGCAACTTGCTTTGGTGGCTGGGTTGTATGATCAGGACTTGGCTACCGAAAAATATGCTGGAGTATTTTTACCTGATAGACTGGGTGATAAGTATAAAAATGCGGGTAAAGAATTTAGCTGGCAATGGTTTTTTCCTGCAAAAACATTAACTTTTGTTGCAGAAACTGACGAATTCAAACGTTATCATTTGCATGATACCCAGCTGCAAAAGGCCATTAGGTCAGCGGTTAAAAGAGCTAAACTATTAAAAAGAGCGACTGCACATACTTTTCGGCACAGTTTTGCCAGTCATTTGCTGCAAGCTAATTACGATATTCGAACTATTCAAGTTTTGATGGGGCATTCTGATGTGAGAACAACGATGATTTATATGCAAACTATTCCAAGTTTGACACTTAAAGAAGCTCGGAGTCCGCTGGATTTTGATTTGACTTAACATACCTTACATTTGCTAAATTTTTATCATTAAAAAGTTGTTCAGAAACAAACTAAATATTACAAAATGATTTATCATACGGCATAAAAATAATTATACTAATTTATCAAAAATGAATGTAACGCCTAATCAGTCCTCTAACCGCCACTCTCTGATTTTTTTATTTGCAGGTACTTTATTCATCAGTGCAACATTGATGTTTATTTTACAACCCTTATTTGGAAAATTACTGCTTCCTTTGCTTGGTGGTTCTCCAGCTGTGTGGAATACCTGTATGGTGTTTTACCAAACATTATTATTTTTAGGCTATCTATACGCACATTTTTTATCGGTAAAATTTAGTCCTCATAGACAGATTCAAATTCATGCCGTTGTTATAGCAGTTAGTTTGATTGCTTTACCCGTTGCATTACCAGACAACCCTATTCCACCTACCGAAAGTAACCCAACGCTTTGGTTAATGTGGACTTTATTTGTTGCTATTGGCTTGCCTTTTTTTGTTGTTTCTACCACCTCTCCTCTTATTCAAAAATGGTTTTCTATGGTGGGTCACCATACCAGTGAAGACCCTTACTACCTCTATGGTGCAAGTAATGCTGGTAGTATGCTTGCTTTGTTAAGTTACCCGTTTTTAATAGAGCCTCATATCGGTTTAGCTGAACAAAAAACGGACTGGAGTTTTGGTTTTGGTTTGCTTTGTCTTTTGGTGTTAGGCTGTGCAACTATATTATGGCGTATCCATCAGGCTAATATTGCAGAACCTTCAAACGATATTAAAGAAGAAGTGGAAGAGCTTACTTTATCAACAAAAATCCACTGGTTTGCTTTAGCTTTTGTGCCATCCAGTTTATTACTAGGATTGACCAACTTTATCAGTACCGATATTGCGTCTGTCCCCTTATTATGGATTATTCCTTTAACTCTCTATTTATTAAGCTTTATCCTGGTTTTCTCTAAAGGGGCGGATAAAATTCACCCTGTCATGGTTGCACTGCAGCCTGCTGTTTTACTTCCTTTTATTGCCTATGCCTTTGTTGACCCTGCTGCATTACCTTATTGGTTAAACTTAATCCTGCATCTTCTTGCTTTTTTTCTTGCTGTGATGGTTTGTCATGGTGAGCTGGCTAAAAATCGCCCTCATACTCAGCATTTAACTACTTTTTATCTAATCATGTCTTTTGCCGGCATGTTAGGAGGCATGTTTAATACCTTTGTTGCCCCCTTTATTTTTAATGCGGTTTATGAGTACCCCATTATGATTATTGCGGCCTTATTGTTACGCCCTGGTTTACACTCGCAAAAAATAAGTATTCAAGCGGCTTTCCCTTTAGTTCTTTTAGTGATAGGTTTAAGCGTTTATTTTCTAAATAAGCATTTATCCGAAACCCTTGTTTACAGCACGACTAATGCATTGATTTTGCTAGCAGGATTAAGCTATTCATTTCGTGCTCGCCCTGTTAGTCTGGCCTTATTATGCGGTGTTATTCTATTTTTTACCTTAGGCATACAAGCTTTAATCTCTAATATCATTTTTCAAGAGCGTAGTTTTTTTGGTGTTTTTTCAGTAAGAGACGCTGTACTCATAGATGATAAAGGTCACCCGGAAAAATATCATGAGTTATTTCATGGTACGACAAAACACGGCGCACAACGTTTAGCAACACTACAATTACAAACCACACCTTTAACCTATTACAGTCGCCCAGGGCCAATGGGGCAGCTTTTTCAGGCCTATGAGAATCAGGATAAAAACTGGGTCGTAGGCTCAGTAGGTTTAGGTGCGGGAGCATTAATATGTTATTCAAAACCTCAGCAGTATTGGACACAATATGAGATTGATCCTGTTGTTGTTAAAATTGCAAAAGACCCACAATACTTTACTTATATAAAGCATTGCGCTAAAAACTTAAAGTTTAAGATAGGAGATGCAAGGCTATCATTAAAAAATGAACCCGATCAAAAATTTAACTTACTTATAATGGATGCTTTTAGTTCTGATTCTGTTCCGACGCACTTACTGACCAGAGAAGCAATACAGCTTTATTTTGCTAAACTTAAACCTAATGGTATTTTGGCCTTTCATATTACTAATCGCCATTTAGTCTTAAAAAAGGTTATTTCGGATCATGTTCAACATTTTAAATTATCGGCATTGATAGAAGAATTTAAGCCTAAAACCAAGCAACCTCTTGTTGTTGCAACAGACTGGGTTGTTATGGCTAAGAATGCTGAAACACTGGCACCTTTACTTAAAAGTCACTTAGGGAACTGGCAAAAAATGCCATTCTATTTTGATATAAAACCCTGGACTGATGACTTTACTAACATTATTGGAATTTGGAAATAATATGACATATAAACTTCAGGATCTTGCACAACATTGTGATGCAAAAATACAAGGTGATAATATTCCATTAAATATTAAATCAGCCGCTGATATTATGACAGCAACTGAAGGTGAGGTAACGGTATTAAGTAGCAGTAAATATGCAAAATACTTAAAAGCTACTAAAGCTTCAGCTTGTTTTATTTCTCCACAGCTAGCCAGTAATGATGCGCCGGAAAACCTTATTTTATTACTTTGTGATGACCCTGAAATAAGCTTTCTTAACGCCGTCAGCGCATTACACCCTACCCCTAAGTTAAACCGTTCTATTTCAAAACAGGCAGCTATTGCTGGTTCAGTTTCATTGGGAGAAAATATTAATGTTGGTGCATTTTCAACCATTGATGATCATTCAATTATTGGTGATCATACTGAAATACTTGCCAGCGTTAATATTGGTCGCAATGTTTCTATTGGTAAAAACTGTCAAATCTTCCCCAATGTGGTTATTTATGACAACACCGTTATTGGTAATAATGTCACCATACACGCAGGTACAATTATAGCCGCTGATGGTTTTGGTTATAAATATCGTAATAATGAGCATGTAAAAGTACCTCATGTGGGAAATGTCGTTATTGCGGATAATGTTGAAATAGGTGCAAACACCTGTATAGATCGGGGGGCTCTAGGCTCAACAACTATTGGAGCAGGCAGCAAAATTGATAACCTGGTGCAACTAGGTCATAATAATACTGTAGGTAGAAATGTTATTATCTGTGGGCAGTCCGGAATTTCTGGCTCATGTACTATTGAAGATGGTGCTGTTTTAGCAGGAAGTTCTGGTATTGCAGATCACGTTACCATTGGTCAGCAGGCCGTTATTATGGCAAGAAGTGGAGTCGCTGGAGATATAAAACCAGGCAGTCAAATGTTTGGTAGTCCTGCCAAGGATAAAAAAGTCGCTTGGCGTGAATTGGCAGCTTTAAGTAAGTTGCCTGAGTTATTTAAGAAATTTAAAAAAGTAGAACAACGCTTAGAAAAGTTAGAAAAATAATTACACTATGAAGTGCCTTTTTATAGTGAATAAAAAACATGTAGCCTTGATGTAGTAAAACAAAATCAAGGGGAATCTCAGATAAACCTTGATTCTACTTTGTTTCACCAAGGCTACAAAAGCTTAACTTGATGGCATTGCCTCTTACCGATAAGAACAACGTAGGGCGGAAAATCGATACTGCCTTCCGCCCACTATTTGGCAAACAAAGCTTGTTTGGCTAACAAATTAGCATTGGTGCATAGCAAGGGAGTCATGTAAATAACTGGGGTCAAAATAACTGGTAATAACTGGTAATAACTGG
>CAYYNM010000241.1:0-4475 GCA_964472945.1 uncultured Methylomarinum sp.
ATATTGTAACTGGGCAATAAGTAGAATCAACACAACTATAAGGATTTTAACAAAATTCATAACAGCTCTTTTTCGTCTTTAGCCTTTAGTCTTGCGTCTGCTCTTACAACATTTTAAAAGCACTACGACCTGCATAAGTTGCATTTTCACCTAACTCATCTTCAATTTTCATTAGACGGTTATATTTAGCTATCCGATCAGAACGGCTTAAAGAACCTGTTTTGATTTGACCTGTGCCAGTAGCAACCACTAAATCTGCAATGGTCGTATCTTCAGTTTCACCAGAACGATGTGATACGACGGCACTGTAACCGGCATCAGATGCTTTGTTAATCGCTTCTAAAGTCTCAGTTAAGGTACCGATTTGGTTTACTTTGATTAGGATTGAGTTAGCAATACCTTTATCAATTCCTTCTTGTAAGATAGCAGGGTTTGTTACAAATAAATCATCACCTACCAATTGAATTTTACCCGCCAACTTTTCAGTGTGAACTTTCCAGCCGTCCCAATCATTTTCATCTAAGCCATCTTCAATAGAGATAATGGGGTATTTTTCTACCCAGTCTACGAAGAAATCAGTCATTTCTTCAGAAGAAAGGCTTTTGCCTTCCGCCGCTAATATATACTTACCATCCTTATAGTATTCAGAAGCCGCAGCATCCATACCCAAAAAGATATCTTCACCGGCTTTATAGCCAGCCAATTCTATTGCTTCCAAGATAACTTCAATCGCTTCTTCATTTGAAGAAAGGTTGGGAGCAAAGCCACCTTCATCGCCCACTGTAGTCGCTAGACCTTTACCTTTTAAGACTTTTGCAAGGTTATGGAAAACTTCTGCACCATAACGGATTGCTTCACGAAAAGAAGGGGCACCTACAGGTAAAATCATAAATTCTTGTAAATCAACACTGTTATCAGCATGTGACCCACCATTGATGATGTTCATCATAGGTACGGGTAATACAAATTTACCGCTCGTATTTAAATAACGGTATAAAGGAATACCGCCTTCTTTAGCGGCTGCATGAGCGGCTGCCATAGAAACACCCAGGATAGCATTAGCCCCTAAAACTGCTTTGTTATGCGTACCGTCTAAATCAATCATTTTTTGATCAAGTTTTGCTTGGTCAGAAGCATCCATACCGATAACTGCTTCACGGATTGTTGTGTTTACATTTTCAACCGCTTTTAAAACACCTTTACCTAAATAACGTGATTTATCACCATCGCGAAGTTCAATGGCTTCACGCTCACCTGTTGATGCACCTGATGGCACCATGGCACTGCCCACTAAGCCAGAAGCTAAATACACTTCTACTTCTACTGTTGGGTTTCCGCGTGAATCTAATACTTCACTCGCTTTAATATCTACAATTCTAGCCATGTTTTCCTCTATAAAGTTGTTTCAATTAAACTGTTTGCTTTAACAGCCTGATCGATGGTTATTAATGTTTCTAATAATTCTTTCATTCTATGTAACGGCCATGAATTAGGCCCGTCACTTAATGCTTCTTCTGGTTTTGGATGTGTTTCCATAAATACTCCAGCAATACCAGCCGCCACAGCAGCTCTTGCTAATACTGGCACATGCTCACGTTGGCCACCTGAACAGGTCCCTTGGCCACCAGGTAACTGAACAGAGTGAGTTGCATCAAAGACAACAGGACACGCTGTTTTACGCATTTCAGCTAAGGAACGCATATCTGAAACTAGATTATTATAGCCAAATGATGCACCACGCTCACAAACCATAATTTGATTATTCCCTGTTGCTTTAGCTTTAGCCGCCACATGCACCATATCCCAAGGCGCTAAAAACTGACCTTTTTTGATATTAACGGGGATACCTTGTTTAGCTACATTTTGGATAAAGTTAGTTTGTCTGGATAAAAATGCAGGCGTTTGCATAATATCGACAACCGAAGCAACTTCATCTAAAGGTGTATCTTCATGTACATCAGTCAAGACTGGCACACCAATCTGATCCTTTACTTTTTGCAGTATGGCTAAACCTTTTTCTAAACCTGGACCACGAAAACTATCGTGAGATGAACGGTTAGCTTTATCAAATGATGATTTGTAAATAAAAGGAATACCTAAGACATCAGTCACTTCTTTTAGGTATCCAGCAGTATCCAGCGTCATTTGCTCACTTTCAATAACACAAGTACCTGCTATCAAAAATAAAGGTTTATCTAAACCTACTTCAAAACCACATAATTTCATTTTTTATTACCTTTTTTTTGCTTAGCGGCGGCTTCAACAAACCCTGAAAATAAAGGATGTCCTTTACGGGGTGTTGAAGTAAATTCTGGGTGAAATTGACAAGCTAAAAACCAGGGGTGATCAGGAAGTTCAACAAACTCAACTAAACGACCATCCATTGATTTACCAGAGAAAACAAGCCCCGCTTTTTCTAGTTGTTCAAGGTATTTATTGTTAAATTCATAACGATGGCGGTGGCGCTCTGTAATAACATCTTTTTGATATAATTTATATGCCAGAGTATCGAGCTGTAAACGACATTTTTGCGCACCTAAACGCATCGTACCGCCTAAATCTGAATTTTCATTACGTGTTTCAAGTTGCCCATCTTCATCCATCCACTCAGTAATTAGTCCTATGACAGGGTGAGGTGAATTAGGCAAAAACTCTGTACTATGAGCCCCTTCGAGCCCCACAACATTCCTGGAAAATTCAATAACAGCCGCCTGCATACCTAAACAAATACCTAAATAAGGTATTTTATTTTCTCTTGCATAACGAGCAGCCGCAATTTTTCCTTCTACCCCTCGCTCACCAAACCCACCGGGAACCAAAATTGCGTCAATACCTTGTAGAACTGTAATACCTTCATCTTCAACCAGTTCGGCATCAATATATTTTATCTTTACCTTGTTTCTGGTTTTTAAACCGGCATGAGTCAATGCTTCAACCAATGATTTATAAGCATCCGAATGATCAACATATTTACCAACCATGGCAATGGATACTTCATCTTTAGGGTGCGTAATTGCTTCAACCACCTCTTCCCATTCTGATAAATCAGCTGCTGGTACATCTAACCGTAATTGATCAACAACAATATCATCCAGGCCTTGTTCATTTAATAATAAGGGGATTCTATAGATGGTATCTGCATCGATTGCTGAAATAACGGCTTTCTCTGCCACATTAGTAAATAATGCGATCTTGCGACGCTCGGCTGCAGGAATGGGCTGTTCAGAACGGCAGATTAAAATATCCGGTTGAATACCAATGGTTCTTAATTCTTTAACCGAATGCTGTGTGGGTTTGGTTTTTAACTCGCCTGCAGATTTAATAAAAGGGACTAATGTCAAATGAATAAACAGTGTTTTATCACGCCCTTCCTCAATACCTATTTGTCTAATAGCTTCTAAGAAGGGTAATGATTCAATATCACCCACTGTCCCCCCGACTTCAATTAAAGCTACATCCACACCTTCCGCACTGGCATAAACTCGACGTTTAATTTCATCAGTAATATGAGGAATAACCTGAAC
This sequence comes from uncultured Methylomarinum sp., assembly GCA_964472945.1. Lineage (GTDB taxonomy): Bacteria > Pseudomonadota > Gammaproteobacteria > Methylococcales > Methylomonadaceae > QPIN01. Next base: position 3,525 of record CAYYNM010000241.1, read on the forward strand.
AGTTGCCCCTAGATATTCACCTCTACGCTCTTTTCTAAGTACATTTTCATAAACCTGACCCGAGGTAAAATTATTCTTTTTACCCATTGTGGTTTTAAGAAAGCGCTCGTAGTGACCTAAATCTAAATCAGTCTCCGCACCATCTTCAGTAACAAACACTTCACCATGTTGAAAAGGACTCATGGTACCTGGGTCTAAGTTGATATAAGGATCTAACTTAGTCATGGTTACTTTAAGGCCACGCTCTTCAAGAATAGCCGCTAATGAAGACGCAGCAATCCCTTTACCTAACGAAGAAACAACACCGCCCGTAATAAATATGAATTTAGTCATATAAATGAAATTACCCCTTCAAAAAACCAGTTAATTTAATAAATTTAAAACCGTTGATTGTACCATTTCTTAACATTAGTTTTCCGGTTTTTATTAATACCTTGAGATAGATAATTTCATCAAAACAAACACACCCATTATTGGGGCGCAATGCTTTAGCCTGCTCTTGCTCTGAAGCAATGCAGGCTAAAGCACTGCGCCCCAATTTCTAACAGGTTTTACTTATAAATAAGACGGAGTTAGGTAACTTGCAATAATCAAACCACCAAAACTTTGCTCCCACACAGCGCACGGGAACAAGGAGGTATATTATTTTTTGCGACTCACCTAAATAAAAGATCTAGCATTTTTTTCACAGAGAACACTGAGAATACAGAGTTTTTTGAGTGTTAAGCCTCCGTGTTCTCTGTGGTTATTTTTGAATATTTTTTATATTGCTTTTTGTTAAAATAGTTTTGAACGACCACTTACGGTTCCGACTTCTTTTAGGGTGCTGATTTTAAATAATGTAGCAACTCTAAACTAATGGTTTTGTTATTCTTATATTTTTTAAATAATTATAGATCATAAAAGTAGGGGCAATCCCTTGTGGTTGCCCCTGTTCGCAGGGCAAATAAA
>CAYYNM010000242.1:0-4401 GCA_964472945.1 uncultured Methylomarinum sp.
AAATCGAAATAACACATTTTTGTACTCCTGGATTATCACTCAACTTTGCCAATTGCCCACACGAAAGTAGTGCATAATTATTAGCAAAGTTAAGAGTATCTTTTGTAAACCCTTCATCGTAATTACTTCCAACATTATTACCATCGAATCTTCTGCTTAATTGCGCAGTCCCTGAGTGGGTTAAACTGTTTAAAGTACCCCAATATTCTGACTTTGGTTTTGAAATTCCTTCTCCACATTTTTCTTCAGTGTCTGACACTAACGTCTTAAACATTGGGTTAAATTTATCTTTTCGAAATGACTTAAAGTCTTTTTCTTTACCGCAATTCCAAAACCATAATCCCTTTACATAAGACTCAAATTGACATCTAAGCAGGCTACTTGCTGAGCCAATTAAATTCTTTTCTATGAGCAATATTATTGCCCTATGATGCTCTAAGGCTATTGAATAAAATAATACTGGAATGAGATATTTGTCAGTTTTTTCGAATTGTATACCATTCAGAGATCTATCAAATTTATTTGCTATCTCATAGGACTCTTTAATTAGATTGTTCAAGAATACCTCTTAGTTTATAACATTGTTGATATATAGAAACTCCCCAAACCTTTCTCGGTGAAAGGAGGGAGAATACAGAGTAAAGCTATTTATTAAGATACAACACTCTCCTATTGGTTTGTTATTTTAAGGGAGTCTCAGGTTTCATCTTTTTTCAGAGTTTAAATTTACTGCTATCTCTTATTGAAACCTGACACCTATTCCTCTTTTTTAAACTCACCTTCAATCACATTGTCCTTTTTCGCTTGAGTATTTTCAAACGGTGAACCTGTTTGAGCCTTAATTAACTGGTTTTCTATTATATATTTAGCGAGTTTTCTACGCGTAAACGGGATCAAGCAAGCAAAACCTATCGCATCGGTAAAAAAACCAGGTGTAAGCAATAAAGCCCCACCGACTAACAAAATAGGGCCTTCAATCATTTCATACGCAGGAATAGCTCCTTTTGCAAGGCTAGCCTGAAATCGTTGCCATGTTGCAAAACCTTGCTGCCTTAACAGCCAGGCACCTAAAACTGCGGTAAAAACCACTAAAAAAACAGTCGGTAGAATCCCAACAATACCGCCTATTTGTAATAGCAAGTATATTTCTACAAAGGGCACGATTAAAAAAAACAAAAATACTATTTGCATCACTCTCATTCAAACTTCCTCTTAAACTATATTTATATACTTATAGTAAGGGCATATAGCTATATTATCTAGGATAATATACAGTTTATTTCTAAGTGACCGAACCCAATGTATCAAATAATTCTTTGTACCTGCCCCGATCAAAAAACAGCCGAAGATATTGCGAGTGCTTTAATCAGCCAAAAATTAGCGGCTTGCGTTAATATTATTGCTGGCATTACCTCTATCTATGAATGGCAGGGAGAAATTGAAAAATCAGCAGAACACATGCTTGTTATTAAGTCGCATATTGACAAATACCTAGCGATAGAAGGTAAAATTAAATCCTTACATCCTTATGAACTTCCTGAAATAATTGCTGTCCCTATTGATCGAGGTCTTCCTGAATATTTGCAATGGATAAATAAATGCATTTCTACAAAATAGTTTTTCTGGTTTTTTTTAGCCTTGCCTCCCAATTAGTTCAAGCATTAGGTACTGAAGATATACTTGCTGTGGATCAAGCGTTTGCGCTTTCTGCTAAAGCGGTTTCTGCTAATACTATTGAAGTGTCTTGGGAAATTGCTGATGGTTATTATTTATATCGCAATAAAACCAGTGTAACACCTCAGTCTACAGATATTGCACTAGGTGTTCCTGATATGCCTGTCGGCCACACAAAGCATGATGAGTTTTTTGGCGATGTTGTTACTTATCGCAATCATTTAAAGATAACTATTCCTGTTATTAATCAAAAATCTTTATCCTCTTTCAAAGTTTTAGTTAAATATCAAGGTTGTGCAGATATAGGTATTTGCTACCCGCCACAAAAGAAAATTTTAACTATTGATTTACCTCAAACATCAAATAAAATATTATCAAACCCGATAAAACAACTGGTCAGTGGTTTTAAAGGCTTAAAACTAAACCTATTTGAAGATAAATTATTACCCGCAGAACAAGCTTTCCAGTTTTTCCTTACCGTAAAAGATGCAAATACTCTACGTGCCAATTGGTCTATTGCTGATGGTTACTACTTATATAAAGACAAGATACATTTTAGTTTAAACAATAATACTACAACTCAATTAGGCGAAATAACTATTCCTCAGGGTGAACCGTATCATGATGAGGACTTTGGCCAGGTACAGATTTTTCATAACAATCTTAGTTTTGATATCCCGCTTATCCGTTCTTCATCTGCGGCCCAAACCATCACATTAACGGCTAAATATCAAGGCTGTGCTGAACGTGGTGTTTGTTACCCACCGATGAAAAGCAATATTGAATTACAGCTTCCTGAAATAGCCCAACAAAACTTTACGTCATCAACAGTAAAGACTGCCATTAAGCTATCAGAGCAAGACCAAATCACCCAATCACTACAAAGCGATTCATTTGCACTAACTCTACTTAGCTTTTTTGGTTTTGGCTTATTGCTTGCCTTTACACCTTGCATTTTCCCAATGATTCCTATTTTATCTGGCATTATTGTGGGTCAAGGTGATTCAATTACAACCCGTAAAGCTTTTTTACTTTCTCTTAGTTATGTTGTGGCTTCAGCATTAACTTATACAGTCTTTGGTATTCTAGCGGCTTTATTTGGCAGTAACCTGCAAACTATTTTTCAAGAACCCTGGATCATCGCGGTGTTTAGTGGAATTTTTGTTCTGCTATCCCTGTCCATGTTTGGTTTTTACAATTTAGAACTTCCTAAATCCTTTCAAGCAAAACTACATAATTCCAGTGATAAACATCGTGACGGCTCCTATCTTGGTGCCGCTATTATGGGTGTGTTATCTTCACTCATTGTTGGACCTTGTGTAGCCGCACCTTTAGCGGGTGCCTTAATCTATATAGGTCAAACAGGCGATGTTATTTTAGGCGGCTCAGCCCTTTTTGTTATGGGGCTTGCTATGGGGTTTCCACTCTTATTATTAGGTGCTTCAGCAGGATCTTTATTACCTAAAGCAGGGCATTGGTTAAATTCAACCAAAGCTGTTTTTGGCGTTATTATGCTGGCAGTTTCTGTTTGGATGCTTGATCGAATACTACCAGCACCTATCATTATGCTTCTTTCTGCTTGCTTGCTTATTATTCCAGCAGTTTACCTACGCGCACTAGACCCCATATCTGAATTTGATTCAGGGTGGCATAAATTATGGAAAGGGCTAGGGATAATAATGTTGCTTTATGGTGCATTAATTATTATTGGCTTAAGTATGGGTAATAGCAATCCTTTACAGCCTTTACGAGGGTTTACTGGCGGACAAGTTGCTGACCTACAACAAGGGTTAAACTTTAAAAAAATTGCTTCCCTGAATGACCTTGAGCACGAACTTGAACAGGCCAAAAACAATAATCAATGGGTAATGCTGGACTTTTATGCTGACTGGTGTATTTCTTGTAAAGAAATGGAAGCATATACTTTTACTGATAAAAAAGTCAAAAACAAGCTGGCTAATTTTATTTTAATTCAGGTTGATGTCACCAAAAATAATTCAGACGACCAGGCTTTATTAAAGTATTTTAATTTAATTGGCCCTCCTGCTATTTTATTTTTTGGTCCAGATAAAAAGGAAAGAAAAGCATCACGCGTTATTGGTTACCAGAAAACCAATGTTTTTTTAGCTAATATTGATAATCTTTAAAAAACATGCAACAAAATACAATTCTAATTTTCTTTGTCAGTTCACTGGCTTTAATTGCTGGGATATTTATACAAACCTCAGCTAATAATTCAGAACAACAAAACATTACAGTTCCAGCTATTAAAATTAATTTGCCTGATATTAATGGAAAACAAAGAGACCTTACAGAGTGGCAAGGTAAAATACGTATTATAAATTTTTGGGCAACTTGGTGCCCTCCTTGCCTCAAAGAAATTCCTGAATTTATTAAACTACAAGATAAATTTAAAGATAAAAACGTACAGTTTATAGGAATTGCCATTGATGACAAACAAGCTGTTGAGCAATATTTACAAAAAAATCCTGTTAATTACCCCATGCTTATTGGCGGAGATAAGGCTATTGCATTGTCTCAACAACTAGGCAATATTGTTAACGCAGTTCCCTTTAGCCTTATTATTAATCAACAAGGGCAAATTATTCACCGTCACCCAGGTGAACTCAGTAAAGAAAAAATTATTGAGATTATTACACCTTTACTTTAAATCACTCAGAGGCTGTGAAAAAATCACTGTTTTATTTTTAGAACCCTGTAACACGG
>CAYYNM010000243.1:0-4398 GCA_964472945.1 uncultured Methylomarinum sp.
TAATGTATGTTGCATTTCAACATCAATAGGTTTTGGATATGCCGCTGTATGGCAAAAAGACTGCATCACTAAATCAGCAGAAAAACCTAAACAGGCTAAATCTTTTAATTCATCACGCGTCATGGGCCCTGTAGTATCTTGAGAACCAACCGTCGTCATTTTAGGCTCACAATAGGTATCAGGACGCACACCTTCAACACCACATGCTTTACCTACAATTTTTTGTGCTAGCGTATAACCTTTGCTACTCTCTTCTTTATCAAGAGGCCTTGCAAATACATTTGATGCCGCTAGCTCTAAAGACTCTCTTGCTCTATCCGTTAAGCCACGGCCAATAATCAATGGAATACGGCCACCAGCACACACTTCATCTAAAATTACATTCGTTTTTAAGCTAAATTTAGCAACGACTTCATCCGTATCATGTCGCTTTACTAGACCTTGGTATGGGTAAATATCTATCACATCACCCATAGCCAAATTTTCTACATCACATTCAAATGGTAATGCACCTGAATCTTCCATCGTGTTAAAGAAAATAGGTGCGATTTTACCTCCAATACATACCCCACCCGCTCTCTTATTAGGTACATAAGGAATATCATTGCCCATATGCCATAATACTGAGTTGGTGGCTGATTTACGAGAGGAGCCAGTACCCACAACATCACCGACATAAGCAACAGGAAAACCTTTTTGTTTGAGCTCTTCAATTTGCTGTTCAGCGTTAGTAATCCCATCTCTTGGAATTTTAAGCATTGCTTTAGCATGTAATGGAATATCAGGACGTGACCATGCATCTGGTGCAGGTGATAAATCATCAGTATTAGTTTCGCCAGTGACTTTAAAAACTGTAACTGTTAATTTTTCTGACACTTCAGGTTTACTGGTAAACCATTCTGCATCAGCCCACGATTGGATAACCTGTTTAGCAAAATCGTTTCCTGCATCCGCTTTTCCTTTTACATCATGAAAAGCTTCAAAAACTAATAGTGTATGGGACAAAGCTTTAACTGCCGTCGGTGCAAGTTCCTGGTTTTCTAATAAATCAATTAAAGGTGCAATATTGTATCCACCTAACATGGTTCCCAATAATTCAGTTGCTCGAACAGCATCTAGAATTGGGGAATTAACTTCACCTTTAGCCACTGCTGCAAGAAAGCCAGCCTTGACATAAGCGGCTTCATCAACCCCTGCGGGCACACGGTTAACCAACAAATCAAGGATAAATGCTTCTTCACCTGCAGGTGGCTGTTTAATTAACTCAACTAAACCTGAAACTTGTTCAGCATTTAATGGTTGAGGAACGATTCCATCAGCAGCACGTTCTGCAACATGTTTGCGATATTGCTCTAGCATTCTTGACCCTTGTAAAAATTATAATAACTTGATTTTAACAGATTTTCTATAGAGTTAGGAATTAGGATTGAATAAAGTTGCTGACGTTTAAAGTGGCCTTTATTTGCAGGGTATACAGTCAAAATAATTTACATTTACCTCCCAGATCACTTTCAATTTATAAATAACAAAAAGTAACTGATTGAAAATATTATCTAAAAATAAAATAGGCATTATTTATGCTTTATTTATAAGCATAAAACCAACTAATGGTGACTCAAATGAAATCAATAGATAATAATGAAATTAATATGATAAGAGCTATTTTTATAGAAACATTGAGTGGCGAGTTTCTACTAAAGACAGGATTTGGAGCTTATGCTTATTTAGCACCCACTGATATTAATCATTTATTCAAGGAATATTTACACCAACCTAAAACGCTTAAGGTTTTTAGCAAATCTTGTGTTAGAAACCATATTTAGGCATAAAAAACAAGAGCTAAGACTTTGTAGAGCGGACTTAAGTCCGCTATAGAGACCGTGTTTATCGACTATTGCAGATTGAAGCCCACTCTACAATCATATCCTCTGCTTTGTATATTGCCTTATAAATTTATAACTCAAGTATTTTTTGTGTTAAAAATTCTGAAATACGCTGCTCTAACCAATAATGAGGGCGAAAGGGGCTAAGGCAAGAAATAAATCCAACATGCCCACCTCTTTCAGTGACTTCCAAAATAATTTTAGCTGATAACTCTTTTTTATCAGGAATTACCTTTTCAGTCATAAAAGGGTCATCCTTTGACTGTATGAGTAATGTAGGTACGGAAATAGTCTTGAGATAGTAGCGAGAGCTAGATTGGCGGTAGTAATCTTCAGCACTCTCAAAACCGTGTAATTTTGCAACCACTTTATCATCATATTGCCAAAAGGATTTAATATTAGATAAATCACCTAAACGATTAATTTTTTCGGCTTCTTGCCGCCGCCCAATTTTATCCAGGTGGGTCAATTTTAGCTGCATATAGTCTTTTAATTCAGCAATTAAATTAGCTCTGTAAAGCTTAGAAAACCCAGCATCCAGCTTGGTAGCACAAGCACTTAATACCAAAGGAACTGATACAGCAATCGCTGCAAATAAAGAAATATTAGAGCCTTGCTCGCCTAGCCATTTTAATAAAACATTACCCCCTAATGAAAAACCTATTACTGCTATAGCGGTATCAGGTTCACGTTGACTCAGCGTTTGGTAAAGAAAGTTAATATCTTCGGTATCACCAGAGTGATAACAACGCGCCAAATTATTCGGTTGACCACTACAGCCACGGAAGTTTAGCACCACGCTCCGAAAACCTTGTTCTAGCAATTTATTTTGTAAGCCATTGATATAGCCTGATTCAGAACTCCCTGTTAGCCCATGTAATAAAATAACTAAAGGTTGCTCTCCTTTGCCACACCAATCTAAATCTATAAAGTCATTATCTGGAGTGGTTAAACGTTCTCTCCAGCTGTCTTTAAGCTTAATTGTTCGGCGAAATAAAGACGGGTAAATGGTTTGTAAATGCGCATTTTTCAACCACCAGGCAGGTTTAAATGACGTTTGATGATGCACTTGCTTATTGACTAACTATCATTTCTGCATATTGACGAAGATCATCAATAATTTTTAAATTACTTTTATCATTTTTGTATAATTCAGCAAATGAATCCAGCTTTTCAAAATAATCTTGTTCAAAAACTGACTGCTTATACTCATCCCATTTTTGTTTTTCAGTCTCTGTTAAGGTTTCAGGAAAATTTCTTGCACGATACCTAAAAAACAAATCTTTAAATCGTTTATCTGAAACTGTTAAATTTAATTCAGCCAACTTTTCAGGTTTGGTTTTATGAATTTGTGCAAATGCTTTCTTGTCTTCAGAAGTAAAAAATCCTGTATATAACATAGTATCTACATTATTTTGATTTTCAAAAACCCTTTCCTGCTGAAATACCTCAGCAACAACATCAGCTACTTCGGGTCTATTTTGCAATAAAGTTAAATTATTTAGACAATACTGCCTGTCAATACCTAGCCTTGTTGCATTTTCAGGTGATAATGCTTTTGCAATAGCTATAAAAGGGCATTTATTAATATGTATTAGCTTTAAAGGAATCGCTAAGTTATCACCTAACTCATCTTTTTTAGTATAAAGCCTGGTTCTTATTTCATCTGCTGGAAGTTCAAATAAAGGGCTTAAATCTTGAGAAAGATCTACAACTGCAACGGCATTAGTATTTATTGGGTGCCAGGCAATCGGTGCAACTAAGCCTGTGTTACTACGAGCAGAACCAAACATGCCTGAAATATGGACTAATGGTTTAATATTATCTACATCAATCAGCTCTTTAACTTTATTCTTATTTCGCAACTCAAAGTAATAATCAAACAGCCTGGGACATTTTTGTTTAATTAATTTAGCCATTGCAATAGTGGCGTAAACATCCGATGTGGCATCGTGTGCATGCTCATGACTAATTTCATTTGCTTCTGTCAGTAACTCTAATCGAAAGCTGGGCAACCCTTGTTCATTTGTTGGCCAAACTATTCCATCAGGGCGTAATGCATAAGCAGCTCTGACTAAATCAATAATATCCCATCGTGAATTACTGTTTTTCCAGCTGTACTCATAAGGGTCATAAAAATTTCGATAAAATAAATTTCGGCTAAATTCTTCATCAAAACGAATAGTGTTATAACCTACAACACAAGTATTGGGCTGGGTAAACTGCTGGTGTATTAACTTGGCAAATTGATATTCAGCAATACCTTTTGCTTGTGTTATTTGAGGGGTAATTTTAGTAATAATGGCAGGTTCTGGATTAGGCAAATAATCATCACTAAGGCGACAATAAAACATATCGGGTTCGCCAATAATATTAAAATCCATATCTGTACGAATGCCTGCAAATTGAGAAGGCCTGTCAACAGAAGGGCTTAGCCCCCAGGTTTCATAATCGTGCCAGTAGAAAGTAGCTTGTTGTGACTTCATTACCATCTTATTTTTTGTAACACTGTACA
>CAYYNM010000244.1:0-4386 GCA_964472945.1 uncultured Methylomarinum sp.
CGAACAAAAATCCTGCGTCAGTTGCTCAAGTTATTCCGTGCGCGTTCCTTAGCTTATGATGGAAACATAAAAAATGAAAGCTGATAGCGAAAAAACAAAACGCCGTTATGATCGTATAGCACCTTATTTTGATAGTCTTGAAGGTTTTTTAGAGGGCTTGTTTTTTAGTGACTGGCGTAAAATATTATGGGGAAAAGTAAAAGGTGAGCATATTCTTGAGGTGGGAGTAGGAACGGGGAAAAATTTCCCATATTATCCCACCAACACCAGAATAACAGCCCTGGACTTTAGTGAGAAAATGCTTGAAAGAGCTCAAAAAAAACAGCTACGCTCAAATGTCAAAGTTGAACTGGAGCTTATGGATGTACAGTCGTTATGTTATGCCGATAATAGTTTTGATACTGTAATTGCAACTTTTGTCTTTTGTTCCGTACCTCTACCGGCAAAAGGCTTGCAAGAGTTGTACAGAGTTTGTAAACCAGGTGGGCAAGTTTTATTACTGGAGCATGTTTTGAGTTCTAATCCAATAATGGCAAAAATGATGCAGTTAATAAACCCTTTAATATGTTCTATTTTTGGTGCCAATATCAACCGACAAACAGTTAAAACTGTCAAGTCATGTGGCTTTGATAAAGTAATTTTAGATCCTGCAAGTCGGGATATGGTTAAGTTGATTCAGGCCTTTAAATAAACAATAGTCTATTAATTTTTTATTATTTTAGAGGTATAAGTATTATGGCCTGATTTTTTGAAATAAAGTCCCATAAAAGGGTTGTGAATAGCACTTAATTCATTAGAAATATCTAAATTTTGTTCTGCCACATAGGTTTCATGGGTTGCATTATCAACTAATACCTTGTACCAAGGCTGGTCCTTAGAGGGCCTGCTATGGGCAACACTCTCATACCAATCATCAGTGCCAGAAAATTTAAAATCAACGTCAACAATAATGCCCCTGTAATCAAACAGTTTATGCTGAATAATTTGGCCAATATAAAAATGAGATTGTTTCATAAAATATACACTATCGTTGAAACGGTAATAGTTAATTAATATAGTCGTCTTTGAGTAAAATTCTATGTAAATACTAAAAAAAGCATATAAATATTAAACCTTCAAGTATGAACAGGGGTAAAATACATCACAATTTAATAGCCAGTTACGCATGTGAAACCACAAGTAAAAGATTTAGTTCAAACACGAATTCCCACCATACATGGTGAATTTATCCTGCATTTTTACAGTAATACTTTAGATAACAAAGAGCATATTGCCTTTGTAAAAGGTGATGTTCATGATAAGCAGGGGGTTCCTGTGCGTATCCACTCAGAATGTTTTACTGGTGATGTTTTGGGGTCTCGACGTTGTGACTGTGGAGAGCAGCTTGATTTAGCATTGCAGCTTATTGATGAAGCGGGCTGTGGTGTATTGATTTATTTACGTCAAGAAGGTAGGGGGATAGGTTTGTTAAAAAAATTACAAGCCTATAACTTGCAAGATCAAGGTTTAGATACAGTTGATGCTAACATTCATTTAGGACATCTTGCTGATGAGCGAGAATATGACCTGGCCGCTTTAATATTAAATGACTTAAAAGTGAATTCTGTTTCTTTAATGACCAATAACCCTAATAAAATAGATGAATTGGTTCGCTTGGGCGTAAAGGTTGACCAACGTATTCCAGTGGAAACACATATTAATGATGATAATCAAGAGTATTTAAAAACTAAAGTAAAAAAGATGAGTCACTTGCTATCAATTTCAAAAGATCAGAAAAATAGCTGATTTTAAGGTTTTAATGCAGTCCTAGCCTTGATGAAACAAAGTGGAATCAAGGTTTTGCTTAAGCTGCCATGATTTTTCCAAGTACACAAAGAAAGGATTTTCCACCCTTTAACTACTTTTTAATCCACCTTTTTCAAATATCCCCCCTATGACAAAGTCTCTAAAACTGCCTGTAGATGCCTTAAAATTAAATATAGAAGTTGAAAGCTTAAGCATTCCTGAAATATCAAAACAATGTGATACCCTGCTAGGTCAAGAAAGAGCGCAGTCAGCTCTGGAATTTGGAGTGGCGATGAAAAATCCAGGTTACAATATTTTTGTAATGGGTGAACCTGGGACGGGAAGGTTGTCAATGATTAGAAATTATTTGACTCAATTTTCTATAAATCAAGAAGCACCTCCCACTTATGCTTATGTTGATAACTTTGAGAAAGCTAGGGAGCCCATATCCGTTCAATTGCCAGCTGGGCACGGGCAGGCATTTTCCAAAGATATAGAGCAACTGATTGAAAATTTATTAGCCACTTTTCCGGCAGCCTTTGAAAGCCCAGCTTATCAACAGAAAAAAACTACCATAGAGCGCCGTTTCAATCAGCAATATAATGCAGCGATAGATTTAGTTGATAAAAAAGCAGAAACCATGAATGTTGCTCTTTATAGAGATAGCGATGCTATTACTTTTTTGCCAATTAGAGATAATAAAACATTAGATGAAGACCAATTTACTTTATTGCCTCAGCTTGAGAGGGAAGCATTTCATAAGCATTCGGAAGAGTTAGAAGTTTATTTGGCAGATGTATTGATAGAGCTACCTCAGTGGCGTAGAGCTTTAGTAGACGAAACCAAGCAACTGGATAATGAAACAATTGGGTTGGCTATTGATCCATTATTTACTGAACTTGAACAGAAATATCAAAATATAGATGATGTTATCAGCTATTTAGCTGAATTAAAAAAAGATGTGGCTGAAACTATCACCGATTTTTTAATGCCATCCCGTAGCCAAGAGATAAGGGATAACTCCACCAAACGTTTAATCTTAACTGAACAATATCTTCCAAATATTTTGGTGGATTACAAGCAGGAGAATGGTGCTCCTGTTATCTACGAATCACACCCAACCTATCAAAACTTATTTGGTCGCATTGAATATATGAGTGATCAAGGAGCTTTGATCACAACTTATCGTCGCATTTGTGCAGGTTCATTACATAAAGCAAATGGGGGTTATTTAATTTTAGACGCTGAGAAAATACTCACTTACCCTTTTGTTTGGGAAGGTTTAAAACGCGCATTAAAAAGTGGCAAGATAGAAATTGAGACACCTTATTCGGAATACGGGGTTAATACAATTACTTTAAAACCTGAAGTTATTCCACTTAATGTAAAAGTGGTACTTGTTGGCCCCAGAGATATTTATTATTTACTAGAAGATATGGATAGTGAATTTAACGAAATGTTTCGGGTACTGGCAGATTTTGGTAACCATATAAAACTAACCCAAGACTCAATTGAGCAGTTTATTTCATTAATGGTTAAACAAGCGACAGATTCTGGCGCATTGCCACTAACAAAAGCCGCTATTGCACGACTGATAGAACATAGCTGCCGAATTTCAGAAAATCAACAAAGATTATCCGCGCATATCAATGATTCATTAGAAATTATTGGTGAAGCAAATCAGCTATGTTCAGGCAATGGATTGACAGAAATAGATAAAGCCCAAATTGAGTTCGCTTTAATAGCTAAAGAATCACGAAGCGGAAGAATTGCGGAAGAAATTTTAGCTGAAATGGTTGACGGTACTATTTTAATCGATACATCTGGAGAAGCTATTGGAAAGGTCAATGGTTTAACCGTAATGGAAGTCGGTGGCAGTAGCTTTGGTGCTCCTGCACGAATAACCACGACGGTATACCCAGGCTCTAGAGGTATCGTTGATATAGAAAGAGAAGCCGAGCTGGGGCAAGCAATACACTCAAAAGGAGTGCTAATTCTAACCGGATACCTTGGCTATTGCTATGCACAACAATTCCCTTTGGCTATTTCGGCAAGTATCGCTTTAGAACAATCTTATGGCTATGTAGATGGCGATAGTGCATCACTTGCTGAGCTCAGTTGTTTAATCTCTGCATTAACCCGAACGCCTATTAAACAATGTTTTGCGATGACAGGATCAATCAACCAATATGGTGAGGTACAAGCGATTGGAGGGGTTAATGAAAAAATAGAAGGCTTCTTTAAATTATGCCAGGCCAGAGGCTTAAATGGAGAGCACGCAGTTATCATTCCGGTATCCAATAAACGTAACCTTATGTTAAAGCAGGAAGTCGTAGATGCTGTTGAACACGGTTTATTTGCTATTTATGCGGTCTCAAATGTAAATGAAACACTTGAACTGTTAATGGGAAAAATAGCGGGGACAATGAATCAAGATGGAGAATACCCAGAAGGTACAATAAATTTTAATGTCGTTGCCAGACTAAAAGAAATAGCAGAAATGGATGATGATAGTGAGGACGAAGAGAAACAAAATAAAGCCAACTCTTAACCTATGGGTGAAGCTAAGATTTTTTGAGCCACATGGATGTGGTGAATGTC
>CAYYNM010000245.1:0-4353 GCA_964472945.1 uncultured Methylomarinum sp.
ATCGAGTTATACCTTATTCTCGAAAAATTTAGTTAAAAAATCAATAAAAGTTGTTAACTTGGCTGGATAAAAGCGTCGCTGTAAATAAGTGGCATAAACCAGTAATGGATAAACTCGGTTCTCCGGCAGCACCTCTACCAACTGCTGTTTATCTAAATAATAAACAACTGATAATTTTGGCACTTGAATAATACCCATACCTAATGCAGCAGCCTCACACAATGCCCGACCATTATTGGTCGAAAAGACCCAATTATTTTTAATCTTTACCTGAGTGCCGTTATCATTAAAAAGCCACTGTCCACCATGTGGTGTATTCATATAAAGCAAGCACCGATGCTCAGATAATTCTTCAAGCGTTTGAGGACTACCATTTGCCTTAATATAATCAGCTGAAGCATAAGTGCATAATTCAGTTTGTGTAATTTTCTTGGCAACCACACCTTGATCTAAAATATCCGTTACTAAAATTGAAATATCAAAATCACCTTGACGTAAATTAACCGGCTTATTATCCAGTGTCATTTGAATTTTCACCTCAGGATAAAGCTTTTGATAGGTATCAATGGCTGGAATCATATATAAACCACCAAAATCAATCGGTGCATTAATTTTTAGCTCACCTTTTACTGTAGACCCCAGTCCTGCAGTCGACACCTCCAAATCATGAAAATCCTCTAATAATTGTTTGCTTCTGTTATAGTATGATTCCCCTGCTTCGGTTACTGTCAAACTTCGCGTTGTTCTATTAAGCAATACCACCCCGAGGGACTTTTCCAATTGTGCCATATATTTACTTATCATCATGGCAGATAAATTCATTTCCCGTGCCACAGCCGCAAAAGTCCCCAGCTCCACTATACGACAAAAAACCTGCATATTATTTAATTTATCCATCATACTCTTCTTTATAAACTATTAGTTTATATTTTATAAACCTTTTTCACTCTTTAAACCAGCGCACGTTCAATATATAATTTATCTCGGAGATAGTCATTAACCGTTTGATTTTCTAAACAGCTGAAATTCGTTGATTTTTCAACATGAGTTTCATATCAGTTTAGAATAATTAAACGGTTTTTTTTTGATTAAACCCTTAAGCCTCATCATGAGTGAGCTATTAAAGGGGAAACTCACGATGTGGTATAAATCAATTAATAATATTTTTTTGCATTTTCAGCTAAAAATATAAAAACAGAGTAGACATAAAAAATAATATACAGTATTATAGCGGTCTTTAGGAGAGGTGGCTGAGTGGCCGAAAGCGGCGGTCTTGAAAACCGTTGAGGGTTTATCCCCTCCCAGGGTTCGAATCCCTGCTTCTCCGCCATAGATACATACTAAGCCCTTGTTAATCAAGGGCTTTTTTATGTCTGAAGGTTTTTTATCCACCAATTAACCCACCACAAAGCGATAACCTTAAAGAATTAATTTAAGTTGTTCGCCACCCAGAAAGCCAATGTAATTAATAATTGGCACTCCCCCACGACAGAAAATAACTCACCAGTACACAAACTATTTCGCAACACTCTTCCCAAAATTTAAAACTGAGTTTGCCATCATGTCAAAAATCGCACCGTCATCAATATATTTGTCTTCATAGACTTCGTTAAAATGCTCTCGATCTTCATAGGCTTGCTTTATTGATGCTCTAATTCTGGGTTTAAGCGTACCATCTAAAAATAACGGTCTTTATTTATGGCAATACCCGCTAACAGAGTTTTGTCTTGCTGCTTTTCCACACACATCACGAATAATTAACGCCTCTTCATCGCTAATAGAGTAACGTTCTTTTATATCAGTTATTGCAATGTCAACGGTTGTTTTAGGGGGGGGGTGTAGGTGTTGTGTTACCACCTTTACCTGTTAGCTTTTTTATTCGTTCTGGCTTAAAGTCCATTTCACCCAAAAACTTTACAGCTCCCTTGCTTAACAACACATTACTAATTTCTTTCATTAGCTCAGACTCTGAACCTTCCTTAATCAACTGCAAGCCAATGACTTCTGAGAAAAACACAAACTACTCTATGTCTTCTGAATAATTATAAAAGCTACTCAAAAAGTTAAAGGCTTTAATGAGTTTTGCCAGTTGATAAATATAGTCTTTACGTTCCGCCAAAGTCTCATAATAAAAATTTAAGCATTCACCGGCAGCGATTAACCATTGCTTGCATTTTGGCATCACCAGATTCCTTTAATAGCACCATAAATTGACTGGCATCGGTATCAGTAAATAAACCCAGTTCAATAATTTCAGTATATAAACGGGTTACTTTATGCTCATCAGGCTCACTTGCTTGATATGGCGTACCTTTGCGATATTTATTAAAGGCTTTGATGATGTTAGCCGTGTTATTGGTAAAATCCAAGACAACTACTTTTTTCTTGCCTTCATAGCAACGGTTAAGCCGCGATAGAGTTTGTACTGCATTCTTATCCAGCACAGGTTTATCTAAAAACATACCTGCTAATAACGGTTCATTAAAGCCCGTCTGATATTTACTTGCAACCACCATAATTCGATAATCATCTTGCTTAAAGCGGTCTTCAATTTTCTCTTTTCTATCTAAGGCATTCAGATATTTTTCCCTAATTTCCTCATTAGTCTCTCGATGGGTAAAATCTGAGAAGGCATACAAGACTTTATAATTATATTTATCAGGTTCAGCCTTATGCTTTTCAGTGATTTTAGCTTTTAGAATATTGAAATAACGAAGCCCTGCAATACGTGAAGATGTCACCACCATTGCCTTAGCCTTATTATCAATCAACTCTTCTACTTGCTCTTCAAAAGTACGCAGAATAACTTCAGCTTTGTATTGAATTAAAGCCTCATCCTCAAAAGCCACTTGCTTTAATAAGCGACTGACAATCCCTTTTGGATAAAGCTTATTATCATCACTAGGAACAAGAGGGCTATGTAGGTTATACAAAGTGTCATAAGAAATAATATGTGCAGCCACATCAAGAATATAGCCTTCAACAATCGCCTCAGCTTCACTATAAGTATCGAATGGCTCACCAAATAGCTGCACAGTTTCCTTAATGGGCGTGGCGGTGAATACAACAAACAATTGATTAGGGATAGATGCCCTGACAATTTGTTTTATATCCTCAATACTATTACTTGCTTGCTCAATAGGTGATAACGGCTGCGTATTGGGAGCATTCCTTCATTAACCTCATTCTTACACACTACACCTGCTTTAATATCAGACTTAAATGGATAGCGAATAGCTCGCCCGCCTTTACCTTCTTGTGAACGATAGGCTTCATCAATTAAAAAAGCAACCCATATTTTTTTTAGAGAATCATCTTCGCTCAACACCTCAGATACATATTGAAACTTCTGAATAGTGGTCACAATAATGGACTGTTTCTGCTGAATAGCTGTGCCGAATTTTTCGCATAAACTAACTGATCTGACAAATGAGCAAAACAATCTAATTCATCCCGTACATTTTTATCTAAATTTTTACGGTCAGTTAAAATAAAAACAATATTAAATAGCTTGGTACACCTTTGGTATAAGCTATGTAATCGCTCAGCCAGCCAACTAATTGTTAAGGTTTTCCCTGAACCTGCG
The DNA here is from genome assembly GCA_964472945.1 of uncultured Methylomarinum sp. Lineage (GTDB taxonomy): Bacteria > Pseudomonadota > Gammaproteobacteria > Methylococcales > Methylomonadaceae > QPIN01. Next base: position 3,587 of record CAYYNM010000245.1, read on the forward strand.
GAGTGGTTAATTAAATATTTTTTACCCACTTCGTTAGTTTCATTAAAGTAAGTCGCAATGTTAGTCGATAAGTCGTTGACCAAACGTGATTGATGATAACGAGGAAACAGGCTGTAAGCTGGTTTATCTTTAGCTTGTGGTACATAAATCAAATAAAAGCTAAGTGCTGTTAATAAACTTGTTTTTGCCAACACATCCCGATAAAAATACTCAACAGGGTATTCACCTTCTGTTTGCGGTTTATTTGTTAATCCAGCGTTATGCCAAGGAAAACAACCCTCTTCTCATGGATTAGTCGCAAGCTTAACCTCGGATGTATCCATTGCCACATATAAAAACGGCAACTTGAAAATTTTATCGTTATGGTTACGGTCATTAAACTACTTTACGGCATCATGTACCGTTTGCTTTGCCTTTTCATACTTTAGCTCAATTACTACTATCGGCAAGCCATTTAAAAACAAAACAATATCAGGGCGTTTATTATCCCCAATGATTAACTCAGTTTTTAATTGGAAGCGGTTTTTTTGCCAATGCTGATGACTGATACTATTGCTGGAACGAGGCATAGAGTAAAACAGCTGAAAATGATGATTATCAACACTTAACCCCGACCGCATAATGAGCCATAAAGGCTTATGCTCTAAGGTACTCTTTAAAACTTCGATAATTTTTTCAAAAGCCCCTGCACCATAATCAACCTCTAAAGCTTTAAACTCTATGTTCCAGTTTTTAATTGTTGCTTTTGTAAAGTGCTGAAAAACAGG
>CAYYNM010000246.1:0-4324 GCA_964472945.1 uncultured Methylomarinum sp.
CCAGTCGAATACTGGCAGAAAAAGACTCAACAAAGAAACAGGCACTCAAAGATGAGCAACTGGCATTAATAAAGAAAATGCATATGGATAAAATGCAGAAAAAAATGAAAATGAAAAAAGATGGCAAGATGATGGATATGAAACAAAAGCGTCAGTCCAAAATGAAGATGGGTCAGTAACTTTTCTACAATAGGAACCACTTGAAAAACCCATAAAAGCGTGGGAATTAATAGTGGCTCCTTTGAAACCAGATTGGTATCTGCTCAGTGTAGTCCAACTACTCAGATTGCCCTCTACTTTACTCATAAGTAAGACGAAAGCGTGCAGTCTACAAGTTACATGAGCACTTTCAACACAGCTATTTGATAAAACCGAGGGGAAGCTGAGTAATTACAATTTTCTGTCTATTACCAATGTTAGGGCTATTACCAATACAAAATGATGGGGATGATACAGTGGATAAAAAAATTTCCCGTACGAATAGCAACAGCGAAACTATTAATACGCTCAGATGAAGAGCTTGTTCCTTGGAGTAGCATTGCAGTGTCATTTTCACCAAACCTTATGGGGTATAGATGCGTAAAAGACATAAATATTTATCTCGATGGTAAGAGTAAGGTATCAGTCGATACGCTGGAGGCGATTCAAGATTGGTTAAAAGACTGCCATTATAAAGCAAGAGTTGATGCTGATGAATTGAGTTTAGAATGGCAGCATCCACTTGAGTTTGAGAATACTAGAGGTGGTCATTGTGTAGATTATGCGCTTTGGTGCTGGAGAAAACTCAATGAAATCGGTATGGAAGCCCAATTGATGTTAGGAGAACGACTAAGAGATGGAGAGTATCGGCAGCACGGGTGGATAGTATATGAGAAACAAGGCAAAGAGTACCTGTTTGAACCATTACCCGTTTCAAGGAATAACATGGTAGAAAATTTTCACATAGTGCGATCAAATTATATCCCATGGTTATCAATAACAAGTGAACTAAATTGTCTTTTATTTGCTGGTTACATTTCAGCGCTAAATAGGGGTGTAAAAAATTCGCCTCAACACATCGCATCCACTTGATCGTAAAAATTGTCACTTTTTTGCGAAGGAGACTGTAAAAGTATTCCTGCACCATGGTGTCAGCCAACTTGGTTTAGTTTATCAAGAAGCCATGGAGTCATATATGAGTAATACTAAGTAGCTTAATTAGTTTATATATTTGATGGAAAGCAGACCGAATATTAGTTCAAGCGCAGCATAGAGTTACCTGATTACCCATGAGCTTCCGCTATTTCACAAATACCAGCTACACACCTCGTCATTCCTGCATTCTTTTAGCAGGAATCTAACCAACAATGAAATAGATTCCCGATAAAAGACTTCGGGAATGACGTGTGATATAGGGTGTTACAGTAACTTCGGTCCTCATTTTATATAACATGGCGGAAACTCATGGGTAATCAGGTAGAGTTATGTTAATAGCAACATTAAAAAAACATGAAATATTTATTTACATCTATATTAACCACTTTTTTGTTAACAACTCCTGTTCATGGAGTAGAAAAAGCCAGTGAAAAACGACTTGACGAAATAGTAGAGCGAGGGAATCATGTGATGCCATTTGATTTAGAGCTAACAACGCATGTTTTTTCTAAATCAGTGAATGGAGGCATACAAAAAGTTATCGTTAAAGATCTTGCCAACATTAAGCAAATAAAGCTAATTCGTGAGCATTTAACTAAAATTTCCCATGAATTTAAGCAAGGTGATTTTTCCAACCCTGAAAAAATTCATGGTAATACTATGCCAGGTTTAAAAGAATTACGGATGGCAAAACCAACTGAAATTAATATTGTGTATAAAGACCTGCCAAATGGAGCAGAAATTACTTACTCAACAGATACACCCATACTTATTACTGCCATTCATCAATGGTTTGATGCTCAATTAAACGATCATGCCCGCCATGCTATTTCTGGACATTCAAATCATCAAATGCATAATAAACATGGGTATTAAGCAAGTGTATCAATCCAGCAAACCGTTCCAACTGACCCATATCGCAACTTTGTGTAGCATGTGCAGCTGCACTTGGCGTTAGAAGTCACGTGGATTGAGAATCCTATGAAATTTAGTAGTCCAATACCAATCTTGCGTAGTTTCGATGAGTTTAAAGCCAAGGAGTTTTATGTAAATTTTCTTGGATTCAATATAGATTGGGAGCATCGCTTTGAAGATAATACTCCGCTATATATGCAATTATCAAAATACGATTGCATTATTCATGTTTCTGAACACCATGGTGATTCAAGCCCGGGTGCATCTTTAAGAATTAACACCTTAAATTTAGAGGCCTATCAGAAAGAATTATTAGCAAAAAAATACAAGAATGCCAGGCCCGGCATTCAAAATATGCCTTGGGGTACTCGAGATATGGCGATTGCAGATCCGTTTGGCAATAAACTTATCTTTACTGAAGAGCTCAGCGCCCAATAATGGCATTAACATGGGCTCTCTGACCTGCCGCCTTCATTTTCGCAAAAAATCCCACCATATTTTCTACCACGTATACAAAGTATCATGCGCTTAAGGACGATTGAATGAAATACATTTCCATACTACGGGGAATCAACGTCAGTGGTCAAAAGAAGATAAAAATGGCTGACCTTAAAGCTCTTTTTGAAGCTCATGGTTTTGAAGACGTCACCACATATATTCAAAGTGGTAATGTGTTTTTTGAAACACGTAAGGTGCTAAATACGGAAGATTTAAAGAAAACGATAGAAAAATCAATTAAAGAGAAATATGCATTTCACGTACCAGTGGATATCTGTTCTGATCAACCTAAACAGGACACTTTAATAGGAGGGGCTTTTAGCCGCGACCAAAATCTGATCACGGATAAAGCCTCCTACAGGTTGACCTACTACCCAAGTAGTAATTTTTAGTGATTACTAAAGCAATTGTCGTTGAACACCATCCGGCCAGCTTTCCAATACAACGACAGACCGTGGCTTGACAACATAGTGTGATTTTGTAAATCGAGTTTGCTGGGGGCGTTCGATGATATCTTGGGGACTTTGATGACTGGTATCGACGGCAAGATACCAGGAATAGTCGGGAAAATTTGGCAGAAAAGTTTCTACAGAGTTATCTCCCATGTTGATCATGATATGTAACGGCTCTTCGGAATCGCTAATGGAGTCTAGTGTAAAAGCCAGATAACGGGCATCGGTATCTGCCCACAGCGGTTCATTGAGCGCATAGCCATGCCAAACAACATCAGCTAGAGGTCGTTGACTGTTTGGTTTTCCAGTTAAAAACCGTCGACGCATTAGATTCGGATGGCGCTTGCGAAATGCGATCATTTGTTGCACAAAGCGAAACATGTCGTGGTTTTTATCCAACAACCCCCAATCAAACCAACTGATTTCATTGTTTTGGCAATAGGCGTTGTTATTTCCGCCTTGGCTTCTTAGCACTTCGTCACCTGCAAGTAGCATGGGAACACCTTGGCTAAGCAACAATATTGCTATCACATTTTTTGCCTGACATCTGCGTAAATGTTCAATTTCTATACTGTCGGTCGGACCTTCGTGACCATAATTATGGCTATAGTTTTCATTACTACCGTCCTGGTTGTTTTCACCATTGTCTTCATTATGTTTGTTTTCGTAGCTGACAAGATCATTTAGTGTAAAACCATCGTGGCAGGTGACAAAGTTGACGCTGTTAATGGGTAAGCGACCATTGGCTTTATAAAAATCACTGCTACCACTGAGACGATTTGCAACTTCACAAATCAAGCCATGATCGCCACGCACAAAACGACGCATCACATCACGGTAACTACCATTCCACTCTGACCAACGAAAGCCAGGAAAATTACCCACTTGATATAGTCCTGCTGCATCCCATGCCTCAGCGATCAACTTGGTATGTGCCAGCACGTCTGAAAATTCGATATTCCACAGAACTGGTGCATGATGCATTGGCTCACCATCTTCACCACGTGAGAAAATACTGGCCAGATCGAAACGAAAACCATCAATGTGAAATTCACGCACCCAATATTCCAGACACTCAACAATCAGAGCTGCCATCATTGGATGGTTACAATTTACGGTATTACCGCAGCCGGTAAAATCCTTATAAATACGTCGATCATTCTCGTCGAGATGATAAAAATCCTGATTACCAAAGCCTTTGAAATTAATTGTTGGGCCATCAACGCCGCCTTCAGCGGTATGATTGAACACCACATCGAGGATAACGCCTATACCCGCCTTATGCAGCGCTTTAACCATGTCACGAAACTCGTGTCCGTGAGTGC
>CAYYNM010000247.1:0-4283 GCA_964472945.1 uncultured Methylomarinum sp.
TGTTTTTCAGCACTTTACAAAAGCAACAATTAAAAACTGGAACATAGAGTATAAAATATTAGAATAAATATTGTTAGCTATTTCATGACTAAATATTATTCAGTGATGACTTCAAATCCCACTACACTACGCTGTTCTTTACTAAACTCCACACCAATCAAATGTATGGGCTCGCCTTCCGCGCGGTATTTATCGGCGTAAGCTTTATCCTTAATCTGTTGTAACGCAGAGCCTTTAGGGGTTAATTCCACCACTTTAAATTCAAACAAGTAAATCTGCTGATTAAAACGCAGGGTCATATCAATTTGCCCGAGGTGGGTACTGTCTTCGACGATAATCGTTAAGCCTAATGCGGCAAAATAGGCATAAAACACACTGGCATAATAGCCTTCATACTGGGCGATAGGATTATTACGATACCAATCATGCGGAATACTGGAAAAAAAAGCCGTAAAGAGTGCTTGCATATCAGCAAAGCGATTATCCAATAACAGTTGGTACAGTGATCGACGTTGTTGTACTTCCGCTTGTGGGTTATTGGTCCACTGACGCAATAAACTGCTGAATAAGCTTTGATATACTTCCTTATTAGGGAAGCGTAATTTATAAAAATAACAATCACCTATATTCTCCTCGATATCAATGGTTAAATAACCACTTTGAAACATCAGTGCTTCAATAGATATTTGATTGACATCAAACGTAGAAAGTAGCTCTGCGTCGCTTTCTAAACTACCCAATTGAGGTAGCCATGCCTGTTTTTTGGTTAATAAGTCCATTAAAAAAGTAGGCGTACCGGTTTCAAACCAATAAGCTTTGAATTGTCGTTTTTGAAAGAGTAACAGCAAGTCAAAGGGGTTATAAACTGACTCACCAGTCCAATTATAGCCGTTGTACCAGTCTTTTATTTTTTGTCGGTCTAAGCCGTCTAACTCAGCCGCAAATACTTGATCAATATTCTGATCGGTATAGCCACAAATGGCAGAATAACGTTTGTCGACTGTAATGTCATTAAGGTTATTTAAGCCCGAAAATAAGCTTACTTTACTGAATTTAGATACCCCTGTGAGCAAGACAAATTGAATATGGGCATCCATTTCCTTAATAACAGAATACAGATTACGTAAGCCATCACGCATCTCCTGTGCAATGTCCGGATTTGTCAAGTTATCTAAAATGGGTTTATCATATTCATCAATTAACACCACCACGCGTTGACCGGATTGCTGGTGAGCCATACGTATCATTTCTGCAAAACAATGAGTAACATCCTGAGAATCACTACAACTTATCTGTAACGCCAATTGATTATCACTCAGTAAACTGATAATTCGACGATTCAACTCAGAGCGGTTTTGTAAAATACCTGCACCAAAACTAATCCTAATTATTGGATAAGTAGTTTGCCAATCCCACTTATTATAAATATGTAAGCCTTTAAATAAGGCCTCATTACCTGCAAATAACTCCGCTATCGTATCGAGTAATAGTGATTTTCCAAACCGACGAGGACGTGAAAGGAAATAATACTTACCTTCCTCAATTAATTGTTGGATAAAGGGAGTTTTATCAACGTAATAATGATTTTCTTCCCGAATTTCGCGAAAGTTCTGTATGCCAATAGGGAGTTTTTTTCTAGAAGGCTTTAATGTAGTCATAAATGCTTAATAGGGTGATTGCTGCCAAAGGCAATGGAATAGGTAGATATTAACTATACCTCAATCCCTAGATTGGTACTCCTTTTTCTGCTTGGCTTATTGCAAGCCCACAGTTGTTTCCTTTTGATGGTTGAATGATGCGCTTTGACCTTGGATCCCCCTATAGTTTTATCTAGGTCAACTAATCACTCCGCCCCGTTATTCCTTATTCGCACTCACTCTGACCTCTTGTTCGAAATTTGTAATGAGCAAATATCATTCAGTAATGACTTCAAATCCCACTACACTACGCTGTTCTTTACTAAACTCCACACCAATCAAATGTATGGGCTCGCCTTCCGCGCGGTATTTATCGGCGTAAGCTTTATCCTTAATCTGTTGTAACGCAGAGCCTTTAGGGGTTAATTCCACCACTTTAAATTCAAACAAGTAAATCTGCTGATTAAAACGCAGGGTCATATCAATTTGCCCGAGGTGGGTACTGTCTTCGACGATAATCGTTAAGCCTAATGCGGCAAAATAGGCATAAAACACACTGGCATAATAGCCTTCATACTGGGCGATAGGATTATTACGATACCAATCATGCGGAATACTGGAAAAAAAAGCCGTAAAGAGTGCTTGCATATCAGCAAAGCGATTATCCAATAACAGTTGGTACAGTGATCGACGTTGTTGTACTTCCGCTTGTGGGTTATTGGTCCACTGACGCAATAAACTGCTGAATAAGCTTTGATATACTTCCTTATTAGGGAAGCGTAATTTATAAAAATAACAATCACCTATATTCTCCTCGATATCAATGGTTAAATAACCACTTTGAAACATCAGTGCTTCAATAGATATTTGATTGACATCAAACGTAGAAAGTAGCTCTGCGTCGCTTTCTAAACTACCCAATTGAGGTAGCCATGCCTGTTTTTTGGTTAATAAGTCCATTAAAAAAGTAGGCGTACCGGTTTCAAACCAATAAGCTTTGAATTTACGCTCCTGAAATAATAACAGCACATCAAAGGGGTTATAAACTGACTCGCCGGTCCAATTATAGCCGTTGTACCAATCTTTTATTCTTTGTCGATCCAGGCCCTCTAATTCAGCATCAAACACCTGATCAATATCCTGATCTGTATAGCCACAAATGGCCGAATAGGTTTTAGAAACTGTAATATCGCGTAAATTATTGAGTCCTGAAAATAAACTCACTTTACTAAATTTAGACACCCCTGTGAGCAAGACAAATTGAATATGAGCATCCATTTCCTTAATGACAGAATACAGATTACGTAAGCCATCGCGCATCTCCTGTGCAATGTCCGGGTTTGTTAAGTTATCTAAGATGGGTTTATCATATTCATCGATTAACACCACAACACGATTTCCGGCCTGTTGATGGGCTACCGTAATAATTTCACCAAAACTGCCTGAAAGAGTCATTTTTTGGTAATGACTCTTAAACTGTGCTTTTAATGTAGTGAGTTGCTCATTTATTTTTAGATCCAGTTCTGCACGATGTTTAATTACGCCTTCACCAAAGCTTAACCGGATAACGGGGTACGTTATTTGCCAGTCCCATTTATCATCAATATACAAACCCTGAAATAAGGCCTTATTACCAGCAAACAATTCTGCTATCGTATCGATCAACAGTGATTTTCCAAACCGACGAGGACGCGAAAGGAAATAATAGGAGCCTTCCTCGATTAACTGTTGGATAAACGCCGTTTTATCGACATAGTAGCAATCCTGTTCACGAATTTTTTTAAAATTCTGTATACCAATAGGGAGTTTTTTTCTAGCAGGCTTTAATGAAGTCATAAATGCTTAACAGGGTAGTCGCTGCCAATGGCTATAAGTAGAGCTTAACTATACCTTAATCCCTTACTTGATATTTTTTTTCTGTTTGGTTCACTGTAAGACATTGTTGTTTCTGTTGTTTACTTTTGACGGTTGAATAAAGCGTTTCGTACTTTAATGCACCCTATTGGTTTTAAACGGCTCCGCCCCCTTATTACTTCCCCCTTATTACTTATTAATAAAGAAAGTTTGTATTTATAGCTTTATTATAAAAATAATATAGCTATAATGATAGCCATAACTATAAAGGGCTACTATGAAAACAAGCACTATTGCCGAAGCTAAAAATAATTTATCCCATTTGATCCATCGGCTTGAAGATGAAGAACCTATTCATCTAACCCGTTATGGTAAACCCGTTGCGGTTATGATGTCAGAGTCTCAATATAAGCAATTAATTTCCCCCGTTAAAAGCCTGAATTCTGCTATTTTAAATTGGCGTAATCAGTTAGATGAACCATCGGATATTGCTTTAAGTGATAAGGAGCTTAAAACAATACGTAAAGAGTCTTCAGTGCGTGAGTTTTCATGGGACGAATAAATTATTTATTAGACACCAATATTCTTTCAGAACCCGCTCGAAAGCAACCAAACAGCAATGTGATGCAACGCTTGACACAATATGATGGCCAATATGTAACCGCAGCAATTGTCTGGCATGAATTACAGTATGGTTGTGAATTGTTAGCAGAATCTAAAAGAAAAACAGAATTACAGTCTTATTTGCTGACATTGCAAGATGGCGGTTTAATTATTTTACCGTATGACCAA
>CAYYNM010000248.1:0-4283 GCA_964472945.1 uncultured Methylomarinum sp.
CGCGTTGCTTTCATTCCAAAAGCTTCTGCAAAAGTCTCATCAATTGTTACGCCATTGATAATCATACCTTCTCTCCTACGGTAGGATGTACGGTTAAACTACCTCTTCCATCTTCAGTAATTTCATCATCACTGATTGCAAAATTGCCCATTTTCATCGTCAAGTATTTATCAAAATATTTCTTCAAATCTTTTTCGACTGATTTATCATATTCAGGCCTAACCACATGAGTAGTTCCCCAGACAGTTTTAACGACTTCACCATCTTTAACCACCATTTCACCATCTTTAAACACGTAATCAGGTTTCTCAAACATTTTTTCACGGTTTTCATTTTCTGTATAAACCGTTATATCTGCCCAACTATCTTTACCTAGTGATCCACGCCCTACTAACCCTGTGATTTTAGCCGCTCCTGCACGCGTTAAAATAGCAATTTCCTGCATGGAATATTCGCGATCAATTGATCCCAAAGTAGTCATTTTTTGTGCTTCAGGATGGATACTTGACAACATATCGTTACGGAAACTTTTATCCATTAATAAACGAATTAAATGAGGATAAGAGCTAAACGGTGCACCATTAGGATGATCAGTGGTTAAGAAAATACGCCATGGATCTTTTACCAATAAGAAAATCTCTAAGCCAATGGTCCATTGCAGTGCATTAACAAAATTTTGATCTTTGTACTTAAAAGGTACCAGGCCACAACCCGCATCACACTCAATATCCATACACACCCATTTGTTAGGGTTTGCAAATCTGTGGTTGGCATATTGGCGCATATTATCACCTGATGCAGTCACCGTTTGACCAAACATTATCTGCCCCACATCAACAGATATATTTTTATTTTTATTAATTGATTCTGCAATTTGTGCGGCGCCTGAAGAAAATTTAAAATCCCCTTCTGTGCCATAACTATGAAATTGAATATGCGTTAAGTGCATGGGTAAACCTTCAACCCCAATTATTGAATCGAGTGAGGTTTGAAAATTACCAGGTACACCTAAGTTACTACCATGTACATGTAGGGGGTGTTTAATTCCCAATTCCTTAACTGCTGTTGCCAGTGATTTTAAAATTTCTCTAGGGGTGACATTGTAATGCTTATTTTTTTCATCCAAATCTAACTGACGTTGATTAAATTTAAAAGCACTAATTCCACCTGGGTTAACAACTTTAATTCCTATGCCTTGTGCCGCTCGAAGTGTCCAGGCCACATAATCATTAATCGCCTGCTGGTCTTTATTTGCCGTCATCATCCGCAGAAAGTAATCATCACTTCCCATCAGTACATAACCCCCTTTATCCAGCATGGGGACATCACCCATTTCCATATGAGCTTGTCTGGCATTAACCGGTAACACAGCAGGTTCAAAGGCAGCGGTATAACCCATTTCTGCATAGCGATAACCCGTAGTAAAAGTACTGGGCATAGCATGACCAGTCCCGGCACGCTTAATATCTGTATGGGCAACAGGATCTATCCGGTGGTTTTCCGGCATTAACATCCGTGCAATATTACCTTTACCGCCACCTATATGGGTGTGCAAATCAATTGCACCGGCCATTACTACTTTGCCAGTAATATTATATTCTTTATCAGGTTCGACATTTCTTGGCTTATTGACTATTTTGCCATCTTTAATATAAATGTCTTTTTTCTTACCATTCACTTTGTTGGCTGGGTCGTAGACAATACCGCCCGTTAATTTTGTCAGCATGTTATATCACCAAAGCCTGTTCAATTGCTGTAAGCACTTCTGCCGTCGTTGGCAGCCCTGAATCTCTTAATTTTTTTAACCGTATTGCCACTACATTATCCAAGCGATAAGCATGGCCTGCATGATCTATTCCTGGCGTTCCAACAGGAATATAGACTTCCGGCTCTTCCTCAAATATCATTCCTGAACGGCCAACAACAACTGTTGGAATGTTTCCACCATGCGGAGGCACAGCACTGGTATTAAAAGCCTGCACCCAAAGAAAAGCATCGACTTCACCATTAGCAAACATGGCATTAATATCATATAGAAAAGGGTCATATTCAGGAATGCCACTAGAAAAACGCATCCTAGCAGGGTATCCCGTTTGCCAGCCACAAACTTGGTTTGCAGTTTGATCTCCCTCTTTACCGCCTAAAGGAAAACCAGAACATCTAACCCCTGAAGCATTAACATCTTTAACCAGTTCACAAATGGTTTGTACTGTTAATTCTGCTTGAGAAAAATTTAAAGCCCCAGCTGCCCATGTAACGACACCATAATCTGCCGCTTTTAATTTATCAGCAATTTCTTGCAAATCAGCAACGGCTATGCCAGCAACTTGCTCAGCAAAAACAGGGTTGCCTTTAATTAAAGCTTTTAAAACTGAAGTCACTTCAGGCAAATCAGCATCAGCACATTCTAAAACCTGAGCTTTCGTTTTATTCGGTGATGTCGAAGCATTACCTGATGGTGCTTTGCCAATATAAATAATCTCACGCGCACTGGTATCATCGAGAAACATGGATTCTTTATTCCATAAATACCGCTCATAAAACCGAGGGGAAAAAGCTTCTAAATCACAGCCAAAAACAATAAATAAATCACAGCGGTTTTTAATTTCAGCCAATGTAGTATTAATCCAGCCAGTATCCTGCATGGCCAAAAAATTACGTTTAGCACCGGTAAAATTGATATTATCAACCACCGCACCATTGCGATCAGCTAATGCCATCAATGCACGCATACCACTTACATCAGTGGCACAGCCGCCAATTACCGGCTGGTTAGCTGTTTTCAATAATTTAGCGGCTCGATTGGTTGCTTGCTTAAGCGTAACCTCTTTTCCATCAACTCTAGGCCTAGTATCCGTTATGGCTTGTTCAAAAGCAGGTATATTAACTGCACAACCATTTGCAACAACTTTTATTGCTACACCATCAGCCTGAATTGTCAGGTCATCTGTGCCTATCCCACAAAATGGGCTGGGTACTTCCGTTATTTTTGTCACAGGTATTACCTCTGCTTTTGGTTAAATCGTTATACTAAACCCATAATTATCAATACAGGTTTATCCTCAATAAAATTAAAGAGCTAGTACCGCCCTTTAATTATGCCTTAAATCTTTTTAGAATAGCATTTTTACTCAATTTAATCCAAGGTTCTTCTATGCCAGAAACTGAAGGCGTTATCAAATACAAATTAGATCACCAAGACATCGCATTTGCGGAAAATATTACTGTATCTGAAATTAATGCATGTAGAACGCTACTATTTAAATTACGGCTTATTGGCCAACTAAATGATCGCTATGCAGGTTACGGCTTTGGTAATATTAGCCAACGTATCAACCCATTAAATCCAGATACAATACAGTTTATAATAAGTGGAACTCAAACCGGCGGTATTGAAACTTTATCCAGACAGCACTACAGCTATGTAACTAAAGCCACCCCTGAGAAAAATATCATTCACTCAATAGGTAAAACAAAGCCATCTTCTGAAGCATTAACACATGCCAGCGTTTATCGACAAGATAAAAAAATACAGGCTGTTATTCACGTACACAGCCCAGAAATATGGCATAACACTGAGCAACTCAAACTAGTCCATACTTCAGCAAGTATTGCTTATGGAACACCTGAAATGGCAACTGAAGTTGCTCGATTAATGCAAACAAAACAACTTAAAGACGAAAAAATATTTAGCATGCTGGGACATAAAGACGGTATTGTCGCTTTTTCTAACAGTATTGAAAGTGCCACTTTGCGAGTAATAAAGTATTATTCAAGAGCAATTAAATTTGAACAAAGCAAGCGACATAGCTAAAATGTACATCTATATTAGAATATATTAATAATTATGCCAAAAATACTGATTTATACCTCAAACCTTTGCCCTTATTGCACGATGGCAAAAAGACTGTTAGACAAAAAAGGTGCAAGTTATACCGAAGTTAACGTTGATTCCAAGCCGGACCTTCGCGAAAAAATGATGCAAGAAACACGTCGCAGAACCGTTCCCCAAATATTTATTGGCGATCTACATGTCGGAGGTTTTGATGATTTGCATGCCTTGGAAATGAAAAGTGAATTAGATGGTTTACTAGCCTAAAAACAACTTACCTCACCTACAATTAGAAACTGGCTGGAAAAACCTTACCAAGCCAAAAAAGACAATATGATACATATGCATGTTTAAACTCTATGTTCCAGTTTTTAATTGTTGCTGTAACTTCTCATTATCGTGAGCTTACGAGAGCATAGCTCAACTTAACCGAAACAATGCTGTTTAATAC